>CAZWUN010000076.1:0-17717 GCA_964637145.1 uncultured Burkholderiales bacterium | reverse complement strand
GCCAGGGCGGCCACGTTGTCGCCCAGGGCCCCGACCTCCTGAGCCACCTTAAAAGTAAAAATCAAGGCAGTGGGCTCCTCGAGCACCGCCCCATCCACGAAATCGGCTCGGGTCAATCGAGAGCGCCATTCCGCCTGACGACCTTCCTGCTCGATCCACTCGTGAAAACGCTGCAGACCCTCGCGCTCGGAAAAAGTGGCCAGAATGGACAGGCCCAGAGAATCGCGACCTCGCACCTCGAGACGACCGATGTTCTCGAGCACGGCTGAGAGCTTCCAGGCCTCGAACTGGGCTTTGGAGTTGTGCTGGTAGGCGGACGGGATCAGGCGGCGCAAGCGCTCGAGTCCGCCCAGAATGTCGCGCTCGGCCGTCCAGGCCAGATCGCGGACCCTCACCCAGAGGGCGTTCCAGCGCTCCACAACCTCGGTGGAGATCTGCTTGCCCTGTTGCAGCACCAGCGTCTGGGTACGCACCTCCCAGTCGCCCAGGGACTGGCTGCACTCGGCCAGCAGAGCCTGATGGTTGGCATCATCGAGCAACTCGCGCAGCACGGAGAACTCGCGCAGAACCGGAGTGCGCTCTTCCAGGGCCAACAGGGGCGCCTCGAAGGCCTGCGGTTGGAAGGGATCGACCGGCAGATGAGTCAGCTCTTCCAGGGCAGCACGGTACCCATTCCAATCCATCACTACCTGGCCCGTAGCGTCGTAGAGAATTCCGGCTATTCCGCACATGACTACGTTTCCTCCGCGCGCCTGAAGGCTGGCGCTTGCTGTGTATAGTTGACCCACCCTCGAAATTCCTGTCTGGAGGAAAAGGATCCGCGTGGCACGGGCAGAACCGGCCCGCCCATGGCTCTCGCAATCGGTATCACAGGCCTGGCGCAGTCGGGCAAATCCAGTCTCTTCCAGGCCCTCACGGCCGCCTCCCAGGGCGACGTGGGAGGGAAACGACTGCCGATGGCGCGCGCTCCCGTGCCCGACGAGCGGCTCGACCGACTGAGCGCCATCTTTCATCCCAAGAAGACCACCCCGGCCACGGTCGACTTTCTGGACATGCCGGGCGGATCGGGCACGGGACTGGGAGACCAGGCCCTGGGCGAGATCCGCACCGCAACGGCCCTGGTCGAGGTGGTGCGCTGCTTCCCTCACGGTTATCTGGGCGAGCCCACCCCCCAGAAGGATATGGAAGACTTCGAACTGGAGATCATGCTGGCCGACCTGAAGATCGTTGAGGGGCGCCTGGAGCGGGCCAAGAAGCTCACCCCTCCGGAGAAGGCCGTGCTCGAGCGCCTGCAGCCACCCCTGGCGGCGGGCGACTTCACCGCTCTGCCCCAATTTGACGGCGAGGAGCTGAAGCTGCTCTCAGGGATGGGCCTGCTCTCACTCAAGCCTCGCATCTACTGCGCCAACCTGGCCGAGGATCTGATGGGCAAGAACAGCCAGCACGAGCAGACCGTTCGGGCCATGGCCGCCCGCCGGGGCACCCAGGCCATCGCTACCAGCGCCCTGCTCGAGTCCGAGGTGGCCCAGCTCGAGGCCGAGGAGCGCCAGGCTTTCCTACAGGACCTTGGCATCCAGGAAACGGGGCTCTCCCAACTGGTGCGAGCCAGCTACGAGCGGCTGGGCTTGATGACGTTCTTCACCGTGGGCGAGGACGAGTGCCGCGCCTGGACGGTGCGCCAGCACGCCCGCGCGCCCGAGGCCGCAGGCGCCATCCACTCCGACCTCGAGCGCGGCTTCATCCGGGCCGAGGTGATCGGCTACGACACCTTCCTGGCCTGCGGTTCGATGGCCGCCGCCAAAGACCAGGGCAAGTTGCGCGTGGAGGGCAAGGAGTACGAGGTGCACGAGGGGGAGATCGTGCACATCCGCTTCAACGTCTAGACCCAGACGCAGGGAGCGACCCCGAGTGGGGGAAATCCTTCTCATGCCCAACGAAGCCCGCTGGTGGAGCACGCTCGACAACGGAAAGATCGAGTGCTTCCTCTGTCCCCGCCACTGCAAGCTGGGTGAGGGGCAGCGAGCTTTCTGTTTCGTGCGCCAAAATCAGGGCGGGCGCATGGTGCTGACCACCTACGGGCGCAGCACCGGCTTTTGCATCGATCCCATCGAAAAGAAACCGCTCAGCCACTTCTACCCCGGCTCGAGCGTGCTCAGCTTCGGCACCGCCGGCTGCAATCTGGGCTGTCGTTACTGTCAGAATTGGAGCATCTCCAAGGCCAACGAGATCGAGAAGCTCTCCCACACCGCCACCCCGGAGGGCATCGCCCGGGCAGCACTGCTGCACGGTTGCGAGAGCGTGGCCTTCACCTACAACGATCCGGTGCTGTGGGCCGAGTATGCCATCGACGTGGCCCACGCCTGTCACGCGCTGGGCGTAAAGACGGTGGCCGTGACGGCCGGTTACATTACCCCCGAGGCCCGTGAGGAGTTCTTCCGGCCCATGGATGCAGCTAATGTCGACCTGAAAGCCTTCACCGAGCGCTTCTATCATAAGCTCTGCTTCGCCCACCTCGAACCGGTTCTGGATACCTTGCTCTACCTCAAGCACGAAACCAACGTCTGGTTCGAGATCACGACCCTGATCATCCCCGAGGAGAACGACTCGGAAGAGGAGATCGACCAGCTGTGCGACTGGGTGGCCACCCGGCTCGGACCTGACGTACCCCTGCACTTCACGGCCTACCATCCCGACTTCATGCTCAAGCGCCCCCCGACCCCCGCCAGCACCCTCAAGAGGGCCCGCCAGCAGGCTCTGGCCAAAGGCCTGCGCTACGTCTACACCGGCAACGTGGTCCATCCCGAGGGCCAGGCCACATTGTGCCCGGGCTGCGGCGGCGCAGTGATCGAGCGTGACGGTTACGAGATCGCGGTCTATCGCCTCCAGGACGGGCGCTGCACCCGTTGCCAGACCCAGATCGCCGGCCGCTTCGGACCCAGGGCCGGAAGCTGGGGATGCAAGCGGATGCCAATTCGCATCGAAAATTAATGTGTTGAGCGATCTGTGCTGAAGCTCAACACATTAGCCGGCTACCAGATTTTGTCCAGCTTGTCGGCGTAGTAGTGGAGCGCCGCCGCGTAGGCCAGGATGCGCTCATCGCTGGTGGTCTCGAGCAGCTGTCTCAGAAGAATCTCCATGGCTTTCTCGGAGCGACCCAGGTTGTAGTGGGCCAGCGCGCTGAACACCTTGAGAGACCGATCGTCGGGAAACTGCTCGCTGGCGCGGGACAGTAGCTCCAACGAATCGCGGTAGCGCCCCAGACAGCGATAGGTACTGCCCAACCCCACATAGGCCCCCCGCAACTCCTCCCCCTCCAGTCCCTGCTCGATGGCACGCTCGTAATACTGGACCGCTTCGCTTTCGCGGCCCAGCTTGTCATGGGTCCAGGCGCACTGGTAGAGAACTTCGGGATCTTCGGGATGCTCCCCACAGAGAGCCAGGATCCCTTCGAGATCTCCAGCCTCCCGCAGGGTGACGGCCTTCTGCAACACTTCGCTCATTGAAGGAAATTCAGTCCTTCCCGACAAACTTTCAAGAACCAGCCATGTACCTGAAACGTTTAGAGCTTTCTGGCTTCAAAACCTTCGCCGACAAAATCGACCTGGAGCTACCGCGCGGCTTTCTGGCCGTGGTCGGTCCCAACGGCAGCGGTAAGAGCAACCTCACCGACGCGCTGCGCTTCTGCCTGGGCGAGCAGAGCCTCAAGGTGTTGCGCGCCAACAAGGCCGAGGAGCTGATCTTCGCCGGCACCAACAACCGCCGTCCCGCGCCTTTCTGCGAGGTGAGCGCGGTCTTCGACAACTCCGACGGCCATCTACCGGTGGACTTCGCCGAAGTCTCCATCACTCGTCGCATTGAGCGCAGCGGCGATACCAAGTATTTCATCAACCGCACCACCTGCCGACTCAAGGATATTCACGAGCTGTTGATGGGCGGCGGCATCGGCCCGGGTTCGTTCTCGGTGCTGGGCGGTCGCGAGGTGGACCGGGTGCTTTCCACCGATCCCAGGGAACGGCGCATGATGCTCGAGGAGACGGCGGGCGTCAACCGCTACCGCTTCCGCAAGCAGGAGGCCGAGCGTCGCCTGCAGCGCACGGCCGCCAATCTGACCCGGCTCAAGGACATCCTGATCGAGGTCGAGCAGCAGTGGGAGGAGAGCAAGAAGCAGCTCGCCCGCTACGAGCGTTACAAGAAAGCCCAGGACGAGCTGAAAGAGCTCGATTGCCAGGTGGCTCACTTCGACTACAGCCAGCTCGAGGGAAAGCGCGCCTTGCTCCAGGTCCGCGTGGAGGAGCTGGAAGGGGTTGCCACCGCCAGCGCCGCCAGCGAAGCCGAGCTCTCAGCCCGGCTCGAGCTGCTGCAAGAGGCGCGGGCGACCCGGGAAGCCGAGCGCGAGCGACAGGGCGGCGAGCTGGCCGCCATGCGCGAGGAGTCGGTGGCCAAGAAGGCCGCCTACGACGGGCTCTTCGGGCGGGCCCGCGACCTGGAGCACTCTGCCCGGGTGGCCGAAGAGCGCCTGCAGGCGGCTCAAGACCGCTTGACCCTGCGCAGCCACGACCTGGACCGATTGGGGCGCGAGCGTCCTCGCCTGCTGGCCGAGGTCACCGAAGCCGAGGAGCGGGTCAAGAAGCTGCGCGCCGAATGGGAAGCTCTCCCCCTCCCCGGCCATGGAGCCCACGGCGACCTGCGCGCCAAACTGCAGCAACTCGACCAGGAGCTGAGTCGCCTGATGGCCCGGGTCGAGAGCCTGCAGACCCGACTGGATACCGACCAGCGTCGCATGGACGAGATCGAGGCCCTGAGCCTGGCGGCACTGGGCGAAGCGGGGGAGGCGGTCGATCTGGCTCCGCTGGTGGCCGACGCCGAGGAACGGCTCAAGGCGGCTCTGGAGCGGCAGAAAGAGCTCCAGAACGCCTGGACCGCCAGCGAGAAGGACCTGATGGACTCGCGCAACAACCGCAAGGTGCTCGAGAACGAACGCCGACCGCTGTTCACGCGCTGCACGGAGCTCGAGTCCTTCCTGGAGGACCGCAGCGGCATGCCGGCAGCGGTACGGGCGGTCATGGCCTGGAAACAGCCCGGCACGGTGGGGCTGGTGGGCGAGCTGATCAAGGTGCGCGAGGGCATGGAAGTTGCCGTGGAGGCCGCCCTGGGCGGACACATGCACGACGTCATCACGCGCGATCGCAGCACCGCCTCGGGCCTGATCGACCGGCTCAAGCAAGAGCGCATCGGGCGGGTTACCTTCTGGCCCCTGGACCTGTCGCGCAAAGCCGCTCCCAAGCCCGAGCTGCCCTCGCGTCAGGGGGTTGTGGGACTGGCCCTGGAGCTGATCGGCTATCCCAAGGAAATCCTGCCCGTGCTGGAGGAGATGCTGGGACGAACGGTCTTCATGGAGGACCTGCCCTCGGCCCTGGCTCTCTACGACCGGGGCTTCGGACGCAGGCCCCACCTGGTCACGCTGCAGGGCGAGTATCTCTCCCCCAGCGGCGCCCTGACCGGCGGCAGCCTGGCTCAGAACCGGTCCAACCTGCTCACCCGCAGGCGCCAGCTCGACGACGCCCGGGCCGCCTTGACGGGCCTCGAGAAGCGCCTGCAAGAGCAGCAAGAGCGCGAAGAGCACGTCCAGAAGATGCGCTATGAGTTGGAGCGACAGAAAGCTTTACTGGACGAAGAAGTCCGCAGGTTGCGCCAGGAGGTGGGCGACCTGACCGCCCAGCAGCGCCGCCATGAGGCAGACCAGGAGCGCTCCACCAGGGCCCTCGAGAAGCTCGAAGCCGAGCGCGCTGAGCTTGTGCGGCGGGGCGAGCAGTGGGCCGCCGAACTGACCCAGTCGGATATCGACCGCGAACGTCTGCAGGCAGAGCAAGAGAAGACCCGCGACCTTCAGGCCCAGAACCAGGAAGAGGAAGCCCGCCGTCAGGTGGCCCGCGAACGCATGCAGCAGCAGGTGCTGGAAGCCGAGCTCGACCTTCAACGCTGCCAGCAGAGACAGCAAGAGCTCGACCGTGAGCTGGCTTCCATCAAGGCTCGCGCCGACGAGCTGGCAGCCGACCAGGACCAGGCCAGGGCCGAGCAAGAGCGCTGCCTGCAGGCCCGCAAGGACCTGGAGACGGAAGGCGCCCAGCTGCAGCAAGACCTGGCCCGCCTGGAGGTGGAGTTGGCCACCCGCTCCACCGCCCTGGAAGAGCTGAAAAGCTCGCTGGCGGCCCTGGACCGCGAGTTGGGCGAGCTGAAGAAGCAGCACCACGAGGTGGCTGCCAGCGCGGCCGAGCAAGGCCGTAAGCTGCACTCGCTGCAGGTGGAGCTGGCCGGAGTGCAGGCCCGGGCCGAGGAGGCCCTGGCCCGGGTGGAGGAGCTGGGGCTCAGCCTGGACGAGCCTCCCGAGCTACCCGAAGGGATCGACCTGGACAAGATTCGCACCCAGGCCCAGCGGGTCAAGAGCTACCTGGAGAACTTCGGCAGCGTCAACCTGGGAGCCCGGGAAGACTTCGAGCGCCTGCAGGGCCGCCAGGCCGACCTGACCACCCAGATCGCCGACCTGGAGGAGGGCTCGGCCAGCCTGCGCCAGATCATGGCCGAGATGGATGCGGCCACTGTGGAGCAGTTCCAGGCCTCGTTCACGGCCGTCAACGACACCTTCAGCCGCATGTACACCGAGCTTTTCGGAGGCGGCACGGCCCAGCTTGAGCTGACGAATCCGGCCGACGTGCTCGAATCGGGAGTGGAGATCGTGGCCCGTCCCCCGGGCAAGAAAGTGCAGAACCTGACCTTGATGTCCTCGGGCGAGCGGGCCCTGTCTGCCATCGCCTTCCTGCTGGCGCTGCTGGCCCACCGCCCCAGCCCCATCGTCATCCTGGACGAGTTGGACGCCCCCCTGGACGACTCCAACGTGGAGAAGGTGGCCGCTCGCCTGCTCGAGTTCTCGACCTCCTCGCAGTTCCTGTGCATCACTCACAACCGCAAGACGATGGAGTTCGCTGACCGGCTCTACGGCGTGACCATGGAAGAGCCCGGCGTGAGCCGCATGCTCACGGTCACCCTGAGCGGACAGCCGGCGAGCGAGCCCCAGGCACAGCAGGAGGTGACCGCGTGAGCCGGCTGCGCGAGTTGACCGCCGACGGACGTTTTCGCCTGATGGTCAGCCTGCCCAAGAACCGCCTCGAGCTGGCCCTGGCGGCGGTCGAGGCGGGTGCCGAGATCCTGAAGGTCCACCTGAACTGCCACCACTTCGCCTCGGATACACGGTTCGGCAGCTGGCGGGATGAAAAGCCAGTGTTGCGAGAGATCCTGGACGCGGTCAAGGTACCGGTCGGGATCGTGACCGGCGAGGAAACCCAGCCGACGGCCGCCGAGTGGTCCGAGCTGGCCGCCTTTGGATTCGACTTCTGGGATCTGTTCGCGCGCTACACCGCACCGGGCTGCTTTGACGTTCCTCGCCTGGGCCGCATGGTGGCCGTGGACGACAGCTGGACAGCCGAGATGGTGCAGGACATGGTCAAGCTGGGGGTGGACGTGTTCGAAGCCTCCATCATCCCGCGCACTCAGTACCGCACCACCCTCAACCTGATCGACCTGACCCGCTACGCCGCCTTGAGCCGGGCCGCCGGGGTGCCCATCATGGTTCCGAGCCAGAAAGCCGTGCATCCGGACGAGGTAGGCTGGCTTCGCCGGGTGGGGGCCAGCGGCATCACCATCGGGGCCATCGTCACCGGGCTCGAGCCGGACAGCCTGAGGGCCGCCACCGCCAGCTTCCGGGCCGCCATCGACGCACTGGACTGAGCTTTGTCCATCCTGCTCGTCCCACTGGACGACCGCCCCTGCTGCACCCAGTTCGTCCAGCGGCTTGCTGCCATGGCCGGGAGGGAGCTGATCCTCCCTGAGCGACTGGGCAACTTTCTAAGACCTGGCGACCCCGAGACCATGCTGGCCGCCATGGCCGGGCCCCACGAAGCCCTGCTGGTCTCCCTGGACATGGTTGCCTGGGGCGGGCTGATCGCCTCCCGGGCTCAAGCCGAGCCACTGGAAACCGCGTTCCAACGCCTGCAAAAGGCTGCCCTGCTTGCCCGGGGACGGCCTGCCCTCGCCTTTCAGTCGATCATGCGAACCGCGCCTACCCAGACCAGCCACCAGGAGGTGGAGATGGCCGAAAGGCTGGTCGAGCTCTCGGTGCTGACGGCCCGCCGGGATCCGCGTGCCGACTCCTTACGAGCCACCTTTCCACCGGCCTATCTGGAAGACTATCTGACTCGCCGACGGCAGGCTCACCTGCTCAATCGCCTGGCCATCGAACAGGCTGGTCAGGGTAGCTGGACGGAACTTCTTCTGGGTATCGACGATAGCCGGACCGAGGGTTGGAATGTTCTGGAGATCCGAGAACTGGAGCCTCTGCTTCCGCCCAACGCCAGTCTGGCCCCGGGCACCGATGAAATGGGGATGCTGCTCCTGACCAGACTGATCAGACCGACCACGCCGATCGAACTGCGCTGGTTCCCCGAGGAATCCGCCCATCGAGTGGGACGTTATGAGGACCGTTCGCTGCGAGAGGTGGTGCAGGCCCAGGCCCGAGCAGCTGGAGTCTCCCTCGGGCGGTCCACCCGGCAGCTCTGGGTCTACGGGCCACTGGGGGAGCAAGGGGAGGCCTGCGAGCAGCCCGCAGTGGGGCCGGAACGCGCCGAAGCACTGGTTAGCGAGCTCAAACTCGCCCTCGACCAGGGTCTGAAGATCGGACTGGCCGATGTGGCCTACGCCAACGGGGGTGATCGGCAACTTCTGGAGACTCTCGTGCGCTCGGGCCTGGCCCCCGGCCTGATCGCTTACGCGGCCTGGAACACTGCCGGGAATACTCTGGGTACCGCCCTGGCGACACTGAGCTGCTGGCCGGACCAACCCACCTCCCATCAGGATCATCTGCGGAAAACGTTTCTCGTGGAAAGACTGCTCGACGACGGTTACTACCAGGCAGAGGTGCGCCACCGTGGAGGTCTGCCAGGGCTGAAGGACGTCCCCGCTTCTATGACGAGCTCCATCAAGGGCGAGTTGGAGGGTCGGTTGAGCCGATTGGTCGCGGGTGGGTTCCGCCCTGCGGGCCTCGAGGTCGAGCTGCCCTGGGGAAGAATGTTCGAAATCCGTCTCGAGGTGGTCTGAGCCACCAGATTCCGGTGGAGGAAGTCACGCCGGTGCCCTATTTCTTGGTGCCAGACTGGTCAGACCAGGCGGAGAACCAGAAAGTCTCGCCATCGCTTCTCACTTCCAATGGCCCATCGCGCTCCAGGTCCCACAGGCCCGTTGGCAGTTGCACATGAGTACCCTCGAGCTGAAAGGCCGCTCTTCGCCGCCAGCCCCACTGCATTCGACCAGCCTGGATAAGCAGGCTGGCAGGCTCGCTGACGACGCGCAAGGGGCCCAGTTGGAGCTGCTCACGCTCCAGGCTATCCAGACTGATCTCGAGGTCGGCCCGAGCCACTCCCTGATCTCGCAAAAGTTCACGCGAGGCCGCTTCAAGACGGCCGTTCTGACTGACCAACAGGTGCTTTCCATCCACCGCCAACCAGGCTACTGTTCCCTGGGGGAGGTGGACGTGCCGAATGATCAGAGTCTTCTCCACCTGACCGACCTGAACGGTCAGACTCATCAGCGAGGCGACCAGACAGACCAATCCGATCCGGCGCAGGCCCGGAACGAGAAGGAGCCCCAGACCCACCCCGTAAAGAAGCCAGAAAGCTATGTCTGGCGAGGGAAGCGAAAGGGGCGGGAGCAGTCTGGCCAGATACCTGGGGAGCGTGATCAAGAGGTCCAATCCAAGCTGGGTGAGGCCGATCAGAGGGGCCGCCAGTCGACTATCCAGACCGATCACAGCCGAAGTCAGAAAACCGAGGGGAAGGAGAGCCTCGGCCAGGGGCGCCAGGAGCAGGTTGGCCGGGAGCGTGGCCGGGGGAAGCTGGTGGAAGGATTGAAGGAGGAGGGGAGTGACCGGGAGGCAGGCGGCCAGAGTGAGGGAGGAGGCCCGAGAGACAAAGTTCAGGGCGCGATTTCGGAAAGCAAAAGTGAGGGAGGACCCGTAAACGAGCAGACCCAGAACGGCCGCAAAGCTGAGCTGGAATCCGAGGTCGGACCAGACGCCCGGATCGGTCAGTGTGCAGGCCAGAGTGGTGAGGAGGAAGGTCTGCCAGGCGTCCGAGCGGCGGCCGATCGCCTGGGCCAGAAGGGCAAAGAGGGCCATGAGGGTGGCCCGCACGATGGAGGGGGAGGCGCCGGCCAGAAGGCAGTAAAAGGTTACCGCGCCAGCGGCCGGCCAGGCCAGCCGGTAGGAGCTGTAACCGAGCCTTCGGCCCGGCCAGAAAATGAGGGAGGTCACGATGGCAACGTTCAGGCCCGAGGCGGCCAGCAGATGGCTCAGGCCGACGGCCCGAAAGTCCTGCTCGACCTCACCCGGCAATTCACCCGTCTCACCGAGCAGAATGCCTGCCAGCAGCCCGCGGTGGGCCTTTGAGTAATGGGGACGAAGCACCTGGAGCAACCACAGGCGCAGGCGGCAGGCCATTTGCCATGGGTCCCAACCCTCCGGGGGACCGAGCCGATCGCAATCCGCCGGCGAGAGCCTGAACTGATGGTGGATACCCCTGTGGGCGGCCCAGGCTCGGGCGTCGAAGGCCCCCGGGTAGGCCGCGCCAACCAGTGGGCGCAGACGACCCGTCAGTCGCCAGCTCTCCCCAGGCGCCACTTCAGGCAGGAACTCTGTCGGCCCCCGCACCTCGACCAGAACCCGAAACGGCCCCAGTCGCGGCCTACCTTCCACCCGCTCCACCTGAAACGAAAAGCGGACTTTTCCGCCCTGACAGCGTCCTGGCTCCAATACCTGACCGCTGCAGTCGAGTTCCAGGCCGTCGCAACCGGCCAACGGATCGTGGGCGCGCGCTTGCGTCGCCAGACTCTCGCGTGCGTACCCCAGAGCGGAGAACAAGATCAGGAGCAGCAGGGCCCCGGCTTGTCGTCGCAACCAGGCATGATCGGACCCGGCCGCCAGAACCGCCAGACAGCCCGCACCTGCCATCACGCCGGTAAAGAGCGCCAGGGCAACCGGTCCCCGAGAGAACAGCAGCACTCCGATAATGGCTCCCAGGCAAGCCCAAAAAACCTGGCGTTGAATCAGTCCCTGCACACCTTCATGGTGATGCGGGATTGTTACCCGGAGACTACCAACCTCTTGCCGTACTATTGAGGACTTGTAACCAGATGATGAACGAGACTACTCGGGCAGCTCAGCCTTTCGATTCGCCTTGGTCACCGTGGCGCCCAGGTCATTGAGGATGTGGGTGATTTCGGACCCTTCCAGGCCGTTGAGCCAGAAGGTTACCATGTGGGTCATTTGACTCTCCAGGTGACCGGGGACTTCGATGGCGTGGTAGGCGCGAGCGACAGAGTCCCGGAAATAGCAGTAGACTCCCAGCCCCCAGGCTTGGTGGGCTGTAACCGAGTCGGCCACTTTGTAGGAGGCATAGCCATCCAAGCCGTTGGGTGCGATCCACTCCGCCTGACTCGGCACATCGTAGGGCAATTCGGACTGATAGAAGTAGACCCGGCCAAAGTCGCCGTTCCAGACGGTCTGGTACTTCTGAAAGTGCTCCACCGCCAACCCATACATGAAGACATTGTCCCCATGGACGATCAGGCCGTGGTCAGCCGTGTTCTGGGTCCAACCAACGTTGCTTCCGTGGTCGGCACGCCAAAGCCAGAGATTGTCTCCCACGACGTCATTGCTGTTGATGGTCACACAACTGATCGCCTTGCCTCCCTCGGCAGAGCCTCCAACGCGACTGAAGATGTCGAAAAGGAAGGTCGGATTGGCTGAATGGTCGGCCGAACTGCCGACTTCGCCAATCTGCAACAGGGTGGCCGAACTGCGCGGCCCGGCCTCGAGAGTCAAACCAGCCACGGTCACGCCGTCCACGTCGGCCACCTCGATCAGCGAATTGCCGTCGTTGGCAACGAGGGTAGCCATCCCCAGACCCAGCACGATGGTTCCGGGTCGATTCACCCGGATGGTCCCGTTGACCAGGTAGACCCCCGGTGTGATCAGCAGGTGCTTGCCACTGTCCAGGGCAGCATTGATCGTGCTCGCATCCAGAACGGTGATCCCGCCGTCATCACCCGTCTTGACGATGTGAAACTGTGCCAGCGAAATCTCGTCGCCAGGAGGCGAGGCGCCTTCCCAATCCACGCCCTGGCTGTTTCGCTTCAGTCGGGGGACGTGCACCAGGAGTTGGTCGGACGCATCCATAACCAGGAAAGGCTTCTCCCGCACCACCGGTGTCCGGCCCCCGTCTGTGATGGCACCATCGGAATCGGCGCTGCCCGGCCAGGTACCCGCTGGCACCGGCACGGAACCGAGGAACACCATGTTCCAGTTCATCGTGTTCCATTGAGTCCAGTTGCAATTTCGCGACATCCACTGCTGCTGCGAGCCTGATTCGACCAGGCCCTCGATCTTGCAGTCGGCCATGAAGCCACCGCTCGACCAGCCCATGTCAAACAGGCGCAGAGTCGTCGGGCAGGTCCTGATCAGAGGGTCGTTCTTCTTGCGCTCGGGAAGGGAGAAATTCGCGTTCGCGCACTCTACTTCGGTCAGGGTGATGGGGCTGGTCTTGATATGAATGCGGCGCAATGGGGCCGCTTGAGAAACGGCCCAAACGTTCTGGTTGAGCGGGATGCCCCCGGGGGTATCGGGCACGTTGGAGGGAGGGCCCACGGTCAGGGAGCCCAGCGTGGGCACTATGGACAGGTTCTCGGCCGAGCGCCAGAAGTTATCCAGCGCCCCCGGACCTTCATTGAGTGGACGGGTCTCTGGGTTGTCCTGAGTCCTCACCGCTCCGACGATGGTCACGTCATCGGGCGAACGGCCCAACCCGGCCACCTGCGTGTAATAGCCCACGCGAACATCCAGATTGTAGGTGCCTGGCTTGAAGAAGAATGCTTGACGCACCGGGAGAAACTCGTTGGCCTTCTGCCGATGAACTTCGTAAACGCGCAGGATCTCCTCTTGAATCCCGGCCGTTTCGGGGCCAAAAATCCTCACATTCGGTCCCAAAGAATCGGGTGCAATCAACACCGTCCCACCGCTGTCAACCGTTGCATTGCTGCAGCCAGCCCCCAACAGGCTCAAGGATAACAAGACTGTAAAAAATGTCGCTCGAATGGCGTGGTTCATCAAAACTGTCCTCCAGATTCGTGCGGGGCACTTCCAGGGCCAGCCACCCCGTGCCTGCCGGGATCATCAAGTCCGGAGCAAAACTTTGAGAACGCCCGGAGTGGCGGCCCTCTGGAAGGCCCCCAGCCCTTCTTCCAGAGAAAACGTGCGATCGATGAGCGGCTCGACCACGACCCGGCCACCCGCCAGAGCCTCAATGGCAGGAAGAAAAGGGCCACATCGAGAGCCCTGCAGCCGGATTTCCTTGACCATCAATCGAGAGGCCTGCAGGAGCGAAGGCTCGAGCCAACTGGACTTGAGCACCACGGTCCCGAGCGGACGAACCAGCTCCAGGGCCAGATCGAGCAAGGCGGGAGCGCCACTACACTCCACCACCAGATCGAAGCTGTCCGGCTCGAGTTGATCGCTTGCGGCCACCCACGGCAAACCCAGGCCCTGCAGCAAAGCTTGCTTGGAGGGACGTCGGCTGAGGACGGTCACATCCGGCAGCAACTGAGCCACCAGCAGGCCCAGTCGCCCATCTCCCAGCACCAGCGAACGCCCTCCGGTCTCAACCTGCTCGAGGATGCGGAAGGCCGCTGCCAGCGGCTCGACAAACACCGCCTGCTCGTCACTCATCCGAGAGGGCAACTCGTGCAGGTTCTCGCGCGGAAGGGCCACTTTCTGTGCGAATGCTCCGTTCTTGCCCCGGATGCCCAGCACTTTGCGCTCCGGGCAATGGTTTCCCAGGCCCGACCGGCAGAGAGGACATAGCTTGCAGGGGCAGTTGATCTCAGCCACCACCCGACGACCTTCGACCACGCCAACGAACTCGTGGCCCGGAATGCCCCGAAAACCGGCGTATCCACCCAACAGGTGCAGATCGGTGCCACAGATTCCGGCTCGCAGGACTTCCACCACGACCTCACCCGGACCGGCGACCGGCTCCGGGCAGTCAGACCGAAACTCCAGGACCCCGTTCTCGAGCCACAGCGCTCGCAGCTAAAGGCTCCTCTGCCAGAGAGCCAGCAACTGCCCGGCCATCAAAACGAAGGCCAGAGCTGCGACCAGCCAGACCAGCCAGCCTGACGAGGCCGACCTGGAGACGGGACGCTCGGCTGAATAAGTCACATCCGGGGCAGGCCGAGGATTCTGCTCCATCAACTGGAGACGCTGAAAAAGCTGTTGATTGAAGCGCTCGAATCCCTGAGCCATGCCCTCCCAACGCCCGGCCTGAGTTCGGGCCGCGATCAATTCCTGGGTGCGCTCTTCGCAACGGTCGCGCTCCTTTTGTAACTCTTCGCGCAAACGATCGAGCTCGAGACGGATGTATTCACTCAGCTCGGGTGCGCTGCCGGGAGCCTCCTCGCTGGGAGCGGAGGTCGGTGGGGGGGCTTCCAAGTCGGCCCCGCCCGCAGCGCAAGCAGTCCTCAGAGAACGAGGCTCTACCAGATAGACGAAGCCGGTGCGAGTGCGAACTTTCCTGCTCTCCACCTTCTTCGCCTTGACCAGCCTTCGAATCGTCTGCTCGCTCTTGTCCACCGCCAGGGCGGCCTCTCGCAGGGTTAGATAACCACCGGTATCCAGCATGGTCTGCCCGGTCGGGTCGAGCTCGACCGGAGTAACCAGACTATCCACTGCTTCCTGCTCCATGGAATCCATGTCATTGACTTCATTGATCTCAGTCATCGTGGCGACCATCGTGCTGCGCCTCCTAGAAAACTACTCAAGCTAGTCTTGGCTCAACGCTAAGAATTTCCTTCAAGAGCCCCACTTGAAAAGCAAGCCGCCTTTCCTGGCTTATCACAGACAGGAAAACCGCCAGAAAGCAAGAAATCAGACTTTGTGAGAAACTTCACAAAGTCGTTCCCAGGCCGATTTGAAGCCTGTTTTCCGGTCCGGCCAGCGAGTTTTCGATGATGCCCGCCGTGCGAACCCGGTCCAATGAGTTGGCCCAGGAGGCCCGCGAGCATATGCCGGGCGGCGTCAACAGCCCGGTGCGCGCCTTTCGGGCCGTCGGCGGCGAACCCATCCTCTTCTCCTCGGCCCAGGGCTGCCGACTGACCGATGTCGACGGCAACGAGTACATCGATCTGGTGGGCTCGTGGGGGCCCATGATTTTAGGCCATGCCTTCCCGAAAGTGGTCCAGGCCGTGCAAGAAGCCGCCTCTCGGGGACTTTCATTCGGAGCTACCACCGAGGGAGAGATCCGCCTGGCCGAAAGGGTCAAGCAACTGGTCCCCTCCATTGAGCTCTTTCGCCTGGTCAACTCCGGCACGGAAGCCTGCATGAGCGCCCTTCGGGTGGCTCGAGGATTCACCGGTCGCGATCGCATCGTCAAGTTCGCCGGTTGCTATCATGGCCACAGCGATTCCCTCCTGGTGAAAGCGGGCTCTGGTGCCCTGACGTTGGGCGTCCCCGACAGCGGGGGAGTTCCAGCAGACATCGCGCGCAACACCCTGACCCTGCGTTTCAACGACCTCGAAGCCGTCCGCGATCTCTTTGCCAACGAGGGGGACAACATCGCTGCGGTCATCCTCGAGCCGGTCGTAGGCAATATGGGCGTGGTTCCACCCGCCCCGGGCTTCCTGCAGCTCCTGCGCGAGGAAACTCAACGTAGCGGAGCCCTGCTGATCTTCGATGAGGTGATGACCGGCTTTCGACTGGCCCCGGGAGGAGCCCAGGAGCTTTATGAGATCACTCCCGACCTGACCTGTCTGGGCAAGATCCTGGGCGGAGGACTTCCGCTGGCGGGCTACGGCGGACGCCGCGACATCATGGAGGTGGTGGCCCCCCTCGGTCCCGTCTACCAGGCCGGCACCCTGTCCGGAAACCCCGTGGCCGTGGCGGCCGGGCTGGCAATGCTGCAAAAACTGGGCAACTCGCCCGGCCTGCACGACAGCCTGGACAACAAGGGGCGCTTGCTGGAGGAGGGGCTGCAGACCGCCATCGCTCAACACCAGGTCCCCGCCCGGGTACAGCGCGTGGGCTCCATGCTGACGTTGTTTTTTACCACCACACCGGTCACCAACTTCGATACCGCCCAGACCTGCCGCACCGACCTCTTCGCCGCCTTCTTTCAGGGGATGCTGGCGCAGGGAATCTATCTACCGCCCTCGCAGTTTGAAGCGGCCTTCTTGTCCACCGCCCACACCCGCGAGGATATCGAGCTGATCGTGGAAGCCGCCACGCGCGTCCTGGCCGGCCTGAAGGCCTGAGGAAGGAGCCATCGTGGTCATCGCGCCCCTGAAAGAACTCGAGGAGGATCTCCAGCGCGTCGAGAGCGTCGTGCTCGAGCTGCTGCAACGGCGGGGGGGCGCCGTCCGGTTACCGGCCGAGCTGATGTTCAAGAGCGGGGGCAAACGTCTGCGCCCCGCTCTGGTGCTGCTCAGCTCCCGCATTCTGGGCCAGCGCCCCGATTCGGCCGTCAAGATCGGGGCTGCGGTCGAGATGGTCCATGGCGCATCTTTGCTTCATGACGACGTGATCGACGGCACTTTCATGCGCCGTGGTCAGGCAACCTTGAACGCCCTGGAGGGGAACCGGTTCACGGTGCTTCTGGGTGACTTCTTGCTCTGTGAGTCGCTGCTGGCCGTTTCCGACCTCAACCAGGTCGTACTGGTGCAGGTGGTCAGCGAGTCGGTAGCCTTGATGACCCTGGGTCAGCTCCTCGAGTTGGCCCACCAGGGCGACCCCTTCCTGGCCGAAGCCGACTACCTTCGCATCGTGGAAGGCAAGACGGCGTCACTGATGTCCTGCGCCTGCAAACTTGGAGCCCTGCTGGGCGGGGCCAACCCGGACCAGGTGGCTGCCCTGGGCGATTTCGGGCTGAACCTGGGCATTGCGTTCCAGATCGTGGACGATGTGCTCGACTTCTGGGGCGATCCCAAGGTCCTGGGCAAGCCGGTGGGCTCGGACCTGGGCGAGAAGAAGTTCACGCTTCCCTTCCTGGTTGCCATGCAGAGCAGCGAAGAGCGCGAGCGGGGACGCATCGAGGCCCTGGTGACCAACGGCAAGCTCGCAAACGGCAGCGTCCAGGAGGTTGTCAGCTGGATGGATTGCCACCAGGCCCGCCCGCGCGCGCTGGATCTGGCGCGCGGCTATGCTGACCGGGCCAGGCAGGCTCTGGACCGGATTCCGGCAGGGCCTGCCCGGTTGGCCCTGGAAGAGGTTCTGCACTACGTGCTGGAGCGGGATCTGTAAATGGAATACGCCTATGTAGCGCTTTTCCTGTTGGGCGGGCTGGCCTTCGTGGGAGCAAGCCTGACTCTCAACCGCTTCGTGACCTCTCCCCACCGTCCGAGCGCCTCCAAGCTGATCGCCTACGAGTGTGGCGAGCCCCCCATCGGAGAGGCCTGGGTCCAGTACAACGCTCGCTACTACTTGTTCGCGATGATGTTCGTGCTCTTCGATGTCGAGGCCGCCTTCCTGATCCCCTGGGCGGTCGGGTTCAAGATGATGAGCCTTGACCTGGGTGTCCTGCCTCTGCTCGAGATGCTCGTCTTTCTTGGCTTGCTCGCCCTGGCGCTGG
>CAZWUN010000075.1:2103-17727 GCA_964637145.1 uncultured Burkholderiales bacterium | reverse complement strand
TGGTCAGGCTGGCCGGCTTGAGCTTGCTTCTCAGCCTGGTGCTGGCCTACTACCTCAGCACCCTGCCCTTCGGACTGGTGGCCCTGGCGGCGCTGACCCCGTTCTGGCTGGGGTTGTTCGGGCTGCTCTTTCGAAACCTTACCCGGCAGGTATTCTCCCCGCTGAACCAGTACCTGGCCCGGCTGGGCAAGCCCGACGAGCCCATCCCTCCCTATCAGGAGTTCGAGTTCCTCAGCCAGCGCATCAAACGGGCCGAGGCCTTCGAGGCGGCCGCCCGGGTCGAAAAGGACGAGGCCGTCGCTCGCACCGAGAAGCACCTGCTCAAACGCATCCAGGAACTGCAGCAGGTGCACCAGTTGCTGGAGGTCTTCGGTCGCAGCCTGGAGTTGCGGCTGCTGGCCGAGATGGTGCTGCAGCAGAGCTCCGAGCTGGTGCCACTGCACAGGGCGACCCTCTACATCCTGGAAGACGACGGCCGCTTTCGCCTGGAGGCCGTCCGTGGATTCAGCCCGGAGGAGGCGGAAGCGCTCGGCCGGGTCACGCTCACTCAGGATTCCCCCGGGTTTGCTGAGCTGGCGCGCTCCAGCGACTTTCTGCGCGTCGAACGCCAGCCCCTGGCCGAGCAGCCGCTGCTGAAGGGTCGCTTCGCCGCCGATGAGAAGCTGGTGGCTTATCAGGCCGTACCGCTGGTGACCACCGGCACCCTGCAGGGATTCTTCGAGCTCATCCCTCAAGAAAACGAGCCCCTGAGCTCGGAGGTGCAGGAGCTCTTGCTCAGCCTGGCCCGGGTGATGGGTGTGGCGGTTCAGAATTGGCGGCTCTACGCCCAGGTGCGCAAAGAAAAACAGTCCAGCGAAGCCATTCTCGAGCACATGGCTGATGGCGTCTTCACTTTGGGACGCAAGCTCGAGCTCACCAGCTTCAACCAGGCCGGCGAGCGAATTACCGGTTGGTCGCGCGGCCAGCTGCTCGGGAAGAGCTTTGCCGACGTCTTCGGCGACCTGGAGGGCCAGCGCTACCTCTCGGACGTGCTCGCCGGTCGCCAGCCGGCCACCACCTTCGAGCGCCAGGTGTCGGTTCGGGATGGGCTGAAGAAGGTCGTCGCCTTCAGCCCCTCGGTGCTCGACCCCGACGTGCAGCACGACGACCGGACCGCGCTGATCGTGGTCTTCCGCGACATCACCCGGCTTCGCGAGCTGGAGATGCTGCGAGGCGACTTCACAGCCACGCTCTCCCACGAGCTGCGCACTCCCATCACCTGCATCAAGGGTTACCTCCACAACATGATGCACAAGAAGTATCGCTTCGAGCCTGAGACGACCCGCAGCCACCTGGGCATCATCAATACGCAGGCTGACAGGCTCAACCGGCTCATCCAGGATCTCCTGGAGGCAGCCCGACTCGACAGCCAGGTGCTCGAGGTGCGTACCCGCAACATCGACCTGGCCGCCCTGGTCTCCCGCGTCGTGGACAGCTACCGGCTCAAAGAGCCTGATCGGGTGCTACGCTGGGAATCGCCCGGCGAGCTGGCGGCCAGCTGCGATCCCGAGCAGATTCGCTACGTGCTCGACCATCTGCTCTCCAATGCCGTGAAATACTCCTCCGAGGGCGGCCTGGTGGAGGTGACCTGTAAGCGGCACGGCGACCTGTACGCCATCAGCGTGCGCGATGAGGGCTGCGGCATTCCCTTCGACCATCAAGAGAAGATCTTCGAGAAGTACCATCGGGTGGAGATCGGCAACACGCGTTCCCACTACGGTGTCGGGCTGGGGCTCTTCATCGCACGCAAGATCGTGGAAGCCCACGGGGGTCAGATCACCGTCGAGAGCGCTCCCAACTGCGGCTCCACCTTCCTCTTCACGGTCCCGGCTTCGGAGGCAAAAGAAGAAGGCCGGCAACCGCCGGCCCCTTCTGCCGCCTGAGGCGAAAGCTTCTCAAGCCCTACTCTTCTTCGTCTTCGTCCTCGTCGTCAAAGTCATCATCCTCATCGTCGTCGTCGTCGAAGTCGTCGTCATCATCGTCGTCCCAATCTTCGTCTTCGTCGTCGTCATCCCAATCGTCGTCATCATCGTCATCGTCGTCATCATCGTCATCCTCATCCTCGTCGTCCCAGTCGGACAACTCGGGCCAGGTCGGCTCGATGGACTCTTCCCAGAACTCGCCAAAGCTCAAGTTATTCAAGTTTTTGCTCCTTTTCCCGGGACTGAACATTGCGTCGAATCGGCTTGGCACGGGGGTTGCTCGGCCGCCCGGGGCGATATGCTGACCGTGCAGTTCCTGCTGATGACTCCATCTCCTCCTGGTTGAAAACTTTTTCGCAGCCATGTTCGGCGGGACGGTACCAGACCCGGGTCGAACGCCGCTGGCGCGATGGATACCAGCAAGCTTACCCCTTTATTCGTGCAGTATTTCGACCTGGCCGAGGCCCACCCCGACTGCCTGCTCTTGATGCGGGTGGGCGACTTCTTCGAAGCCTACGGGCCCCACGCCGAGACTCTGGCCCGGGACATGGAGATCGTGCTCACCTCCAAGGAATGCGGGGACGGGCGCACGGCGATGGCCGGGGTGCCGTTTTTCGCGCTGGATACCTATCTGCGCTTGCTGATCCAGAAGGGCCACCGGGTGGCCATCGCCGAGCAGATGGAGGATGCCAAACAGGCCAAAGGGCTGGTCAAGCGGGAGGTGATCCGGGTGGTCACCTCGGGCACCATCCTCGACCCTGCCATGCTCGAGGAGCAGAGCCACAACTTCCTGCTCAGCCTGGCCAGCAAGGGCGGCGAAGTGGCCCTGGCCGCGGCCGACATCTCCACCGGCTACTTCGTGGCCACCGAGCTGGCTCGTGATGCCGAGCGGCTCTTCGAAGAGGCGGCCCGATTCCGGCCGGCCGAGGTGCTGGTGCTGGGCGGCGACGAGATGCTCTCCAGCGTGGCTGCCCGCCTGGGGGTGGCCACCCAGCGCCTGCCCGAGGAGCCCCAGGCCGAGAAGCAGCTGCTGCGCCAGTTCCACCTCACCTCCCTGCACAGCTGCGACCTGCTCGAACGGCCCGCGGCCGTGCTGGCCGCCGCCGGGCTGGTGAGCTATCTCAAGTCCACCCAGGGGTCGCAGGCCCTCAGCCTGGATCCGCCTCGGGGCTATCGCCTGAACGCCCACATGGTGCTCGATCAGACCTCGCGCCGCAATCTCGAGCTGACCGAGACCCTGCTCGGGCGCGAGCGCAGAGGCAGCCTCCTGTGGGCCATCGACGCCACCTGCACCTCCATGGGGGCGCGCGTCCTCAAGGACTGGATGCTGCGCCCCCTGCTCGAACTGGCCGAGATCGAGGAGCGGCTCGAGGCGGTGGAATACCTGGTGCACGACTACGCCCGTCGCAGCGAGCTGCGTGAGGCCCTGGGAAAGGTGCTGGACGTGGAGCGCCTGCTCTCGCGCGTGGTCTACCAGTCGGCTAACGCCCGGGACCTGTTGGGCCTGGCCCAGTCTCTGCAGCGCCTGCCCCACATCCACACTGTGTTCTCCGGCACCCCGCTGGAAGACCGCACTCAGCCCCTGGCGGCCCGCGAGCTGGCCGAGCTAGAGGCCCTGCTCTCGCGAGCCGTGGCCGAAGAGCCCCCCCTCTCGCTGCGCGAGGGAGGGCTGATCCGAGATGGCTACTGCGCTGAGCTGGATGAGCTTCGCTCTTTGCGCTCCAATGCCCGCGAGTGGATCGCCTCGCTGGAAGCGCGCGAGCGCGAGGAGAGCGGCATCAAGTCGCTCAAGGTGGGGTTCAACCAGGTGTTCGGCTACTACCTGGAGGTGACCCGCACCCACCTCAAGTCGGTGCCCGAGCACTACATCCGCAAGCAGACCCTGGCCAACGCCGAACGCTACTTCACGCCCGAGCTCAAGGAGTTCGAGTCCAAGGTGCTGGGAGCCGAGGAGCGCATCCGCGAGCGCGAGTATCAGCTTTTCCTCGAGTTGCGAGGGGCGGTGGCCGAGCAGGCGGTGCTGCTGCGCCAGGCAGCCCGGGCCGTGGCCGAGCTGGATGTGCTCGGTAGCTTCGCCGAGAAGGCCGTGCGCGAGCAGTGGACCCGTCCTCAGCTGGTGGGCGAATGCGGCCTGGAGCTGGAAGGGGCCCGCCACCCGGTGGTGGAGCTGGGGCTGGAATCGGGCTTTGTTCCCAACGACTGCAAACTGGCCCCGGATCGACGCCTGCTGATCCTGACCGGGCCCAACATGAGCGGCAAGTCGACCTACCTGCGCCAGACCGCCCTGATCTCCATCATGGCCCAGATGGGCTCCTTCGTGCCCGCCCGGGCGGCCCGGCTGGGGGTGGTGGATCGCGTCTTCACCCGGGTGGGAGCTTCCGACGACCTGCATCTGGGCCAGTCCACCTTCATGGTGGAGATGAGCGAAACGGCCAACATCCTCCACCACGCCACCCCCCGCTCGCTGGTCATCTTAGACGAGATCGGGCGCGGCACCAGCACCTTCGACGGGTTGGCCCTGGCCCGAGCGGTGGCCGAGCACCTGCACAACCAGACCGCAGCCATGACGCTGTTTGCTACTCACTTCCACGAGCTGACGGCGCTGGAGAAAGAGCTCTCGGCCTGCCGCAACTATCGGGTGGCCGTGCGCGAAAACCGCGACGACATCGTGTTCTTGCACCGCATTGTGCCGGGTGGGGCCGACCGCAGCTACGGCATCTACGTGGCCCAATTGGCCGGCTTTCCAAGGGAAGTGCTAGAGAGGGCCCGGGCCATTCTGGAGGCCCTCGAGCGCGGTCGCGGCAAGACGGCCTCGCGCCGCAGCGCTGATCAGATGGATCTCTTCGGCAACGATCTGGAGCAGGCTGTGCGCGAGGCTCAGGTGGACCAGATGACCGGAGACGAGGCCCTGGAGCTGTTGGCACGGCTCAAGGAGAGTCTGGGTTGTCTATCCAGTCCTCCACGGTGAGAGCCCAGCGCTCGTGGTCGGCCCACTGGCCGGCGATGCGCAGGTAGCGCGGCGAATAACCTTCCTTCTTGAAGCCGCAGCGTTGGATCACTTTCAGCGAGGCCAGGTTGGTGGGCACGATGTTGGCCTCCAACCGGTGCAGCCGCAGCACTTTGAACGCATGGCGCACGGCCAGAGCCACTCCCTCCGTTGCATAGCCCCGTCCCGCGAAGGGCTGCCCCACCCAGTAGCCCAGATAGGCCGACTCGAAGTTTCCCCGCACCAACTGGTTGAAATTGACCTGCCCCACCAACAGGTTGTCGGCGCGGCGGATCATCAGGTAGGCATCCCGCCCCAGCTGGGTCTGGAAGTCGTTTCCGTCGGGCGGACGGTAGCCGGACTCAGGCCATGGCTCCCAGGGCCGGTGCAGCTCGATGCTGACCCGCTTCAAATCGAGCCACTCCTTCCGGTCTTCCGGACACAGACGGCGCAGCATCAGCCGCCGACCCCACTGACACGAGTTGATCATCTGGGAAGGACTTGTCGGGCCAGAACATAAACATCCTGTTCGACTTCGCGGAATTTTCAAGGAGCTGGCCAGAGTATGGATCTCATGCAGATGATCTTGTGGGGTGTGGTGGCGCTGCTTTTTTGCATGGTCACTTACTTCTACTTGCAGCAGAAGAAAGCCGACTACAAGACCCGGGCGCTGATCAAGGTGATCGAGGCCTCTCAAGAGCTCGGCTCCTCGGCCACCATCGAAAAGGTGATGCAGGTCGTCTGCGACATGGTCAAGGCCCTGTTCAAGGCCGACAACGTGGCCGTCTACCTGCTCGACGAAGAGAATCCCGAGCAACCGGTTCTGCGCGCAAAGGGAGTGCAGTCGGCCCACGCCGACACCTTCACCGACTTCAACCCGGAGGTCACCAGCTCGACCCTGTGGGTGGTCATGAAGGAGCGCAAGGGCGTACTCTTCTCCGATTTCAAGGATCAGGCCCAGAACGAGAAGGCGCTGGCCAAGGGCACCGACCTGCGCTCTGTGATGATGAGCCCGCTGCTGTTCGAGAGCAAGGCTCTGGGCGTCATGCTCGTCAGCTATCACCAGCCTGGAAGATATTCTCAAGAGGTCTTCGGCCTCTACAACATGATGGCCAACCAGGTTGCCCTGGCCGTGCGCAACGTGCAGCTCCAACTGGGCATGGCCGCCCTGGCCATCACCGACTCGCTGTCGGGGCTCTACACCCACGGTTACTTCCAGGACCACCTTGGGAAGGAAGTGACCAAGGCCAAGTACGCCAACCAGAGCTGCGCCTTGATGATCATGGACATGGACTTCTTCAAGAAGGTCAACGACAACTATGGTCACCCGCAGGGCGACGCGCTGCTCAAGCAACTCGGTGGGGTGATCAAGTCGGTCACCCGCCCCATGGACACGGTCTGCCGTTACGGCGGTGACGAGTTCACCATCACCATGCCCGAAACCAACCGCATTTCCGCCGTGGTCGTGGCCGAGCGCATCCGTCAGGCGGTGGAGGAGTACGAGTTCGTGCTCGGCTCCAACATCGTGCACATCACCGTGTCCGGCGGGGTGGCCGCCTTCCCCGAGGACGCCACCACCAAGAAGGAATTGCTCGAGAAGGCCGACCAGGCGATGTACGAGGCCAAGCACAAGGGGCGCAACAAGGTCTGCTTCGCCGCCTGAGGCATGTTTGTCAATCCCGGGTGCTTGCCACACCTGCTTTCTCCCCGCGCCTACTGGTGTCCCGAGCAGTATGAGCGGGAGCGAAAGCTGCTGGCCTCTGCCTGGCAACTGGTAGGCACCACCGCCGACCTGGCCCGTCCGGGTGACTTCCTCACCTGTGACCTCCTGGGCACCCCGCTGCAGGTGCGCAATTTTGACGGGCAATTGCGGGCCCTTTCCAACGTCTGCGCCCACCGGCACAGCTTGCTGACCGACCGGAGCCGGGGAAACTCGAAGACCATGCGTTGCCAGTATCACGGCTGGGAGTACGGTGCGTCTGGCACGACCCGGCGCATTCCCTCCCCGGAGAACTTCATCCCCATGCCTGCCGAACGGCCCTGCTTGCCGACCTATGAGCTTCAGACCGCAGGCAAGCTCGTCTTTGTGCGGCTCTCGCGGGAAGGGCCTGAGCTGAGCGAGCAGCTTGGACCCCTCTACGATCTCTGCGTGGAGCGCTTCGGTGAGCGCTGGCGCTCCTTTCTGGCCTGGGAGCCGGACTACGAGGCCAACTGGAAGGTGCCCGTGGAGAACTCGCTGGAAGCCTACCACGTGCCCTTCATTCACGCCCGCACCTTCAAGCAGGACCCGGGCGAGGGTCGCAGCGCCCACTGGCTCGAGCCAGGCTACACTTCCTTCAAGACCCGCCTTCCCTTTGCCCATTCCAGGACCGACGAATGGTTTCAGCGTTGCGAGAGCTGGGTGACTCGCCGTTTGACGAGCGCAAGCACAGGGGATTACTGGCAACATCACGTCTTTCCGAACTTACTGTTCTCCTTCACCGACGCCGTGAGCTTGTGCCAGTGCGTCATTCCCACCGGCCCCGCGACCTGTCGCGCCGTGGTGCGCCAGCTCAGCCCCGTGAAGCCGTTCGGCTCGACCCTGGAAATGGGTCTTTCCAGGACCTGGGGGAAGTTAAAGGCGGCCATCACCCGCCAGATCCTCGACGAGGACCGGTCCATTTTCAGGAGCATTCAGAAGGGCCTGGCGGCCAGCCCTCACCCGGGCCTGCTCGGACGCTGCGAGGAGCGCATCCACGCCTTCCAGGAGTACCTTCTGGACAGGCTGTCGTAGAGCCAACCTGGTGGTCTCGAGACAGTCAGCTGAGCCTGCAACGAGGAATCTCAGCTCCAGGTCCGAAAAGACTGCGCCCATGAACGTTCTGGTGACCGGCGGAGCCGGATACATTGGCAGCAATGTTGCAGCCCAGCTTCTCGAAGCGGGCCATACCGTTACAGTGATTGACAATCTCTGCGCAGGCCATCGAGAAGCCGTGCCCCGAGGGGCAGAACTGATCGTAGGCGACCTGCGCGAGCGCGATGATGTACTTAGCCTCTTCAGCAAGCATCGCTTTGAGGCCGTCCTGCACTTTGCCGCCTGGGCCTCGGTGGGAGACTCGATGCTCTCTCCCGAGGGGTATTTTCGCAATAACCTGATAGGTAGCCTCAATCTTCTTGAAGGCATGGTAGTGGGGCAGGTCAAGAAAATCGTCTTCTCCTCGACCTGCGCCGTCTACGGCGTTCCGGAACGTTTGCCCATCGTGGAGACTCTGCCACGACAGCCCTCCAACCCCTACGGCCTGAGCAAGAAGGTGGTCGAAGAAGCGCTGGAGTGGTACGCCGAGATCCACGGCTTTCGTTTCGCCTGTCTGCGCTACTTCAATGCTGCGGGGGCTACCCCCGAGCGCGGTGAAGACCACACCCCCGAGACGCACCTGGTTCCGATCGTGCTTCAGGTCGCCCTGGGACAGCGCCCGCATGTGGAGTTGTTCGGGGATGATTACCCGACCCGGGACGGAAGCTGCGTGCGCGATTATATCCACATCCTCGATCTGGCCAGCGCCCACTCGCTGGCCCTCCAGGCTCTGGCCGACAAACCCCGCATCATCTGCAACCTGGGAACCGAGACCGGCTCGAGTGTCCTGGAGGTCATCGAGTGCGCCCGCCAGGTCACCGGGCATCCCATTCCGGTCAAGATCTCTCCTCGCCGACCCGGCGACCCGCCCACCCTGGTGGCTGATAGCTCGCTGGCTCGGCGCGAGCTGGGCTGGCAGCCGGAGCATACCACCCTCGAGCCGATCATTCGCTCGGCCTGGGAATGGCATCGCACCCATCCTCAGGGCTATGCGAGCGAGGTTGGCGCTGTCTCAGCCTGATGGGTTACGAGCTGTTGACGGGGGCGACGGGTCTGTTGGGCAGCTATCTGCTGCGCGACGCTTTGCTGGCCGGCAAGAAGGTGGCCGTCCTTGCCCGAGGGAGCCGCTCTTTGACGGCCCGGGAGCGGGTACAGGAGACCCTTGACCGGTTGGCCGGGCCGGAGACCCTGACCGCCCCGATGGTTCTTGAAGGAAACCTGCATCGCCCCCTGCTCGGACTCGACGGTGAGCAGTTGGACTGGGTACGGCACAACTGCACCCGGCTCCTCCATTCAGCCGCCTCGCTCCAGTTCCAGAGCGACGGGAAGTCCGGGGAGCCCTATCTTTCCAACCTCGACGGCACGCGGCACGCCCTGAATTTGTGCCGAGAGACCGGCATCCGCGAGTTCCACCTGGTTTCGACGGCGTACGTGTGCGGCCGGCGCGGCGGCCAGATCCTGGAAAACGAGTTCGACAGCGGTCAGGACTTCTCCAACGACTATGAGCGCAGCAAGTTCTTCTCCGAACTGCTGGTCCGCCAGGCCGACTGCCTCGACCGCTGGACCGTCTACCGCCCTTCCGTTATTGTGGGCGATTCGGTCACCGGCTACACCTCCAGCTACAACGGAGCCTACGCCCTGTTCCGTACCGGCTGGCTATTCTCGGGGCTCTCGCGCGAGAGCACGATGGAGCGGATCGGCCTGAGCGATCAGGACGAAGTGAACATCGTCCCCGTGGACTGGGTTTCCGCCGTCATCAGCCACCTCATCGAGCAGCCCGGGAGTGTCCGACAAACCTACCACCTGACCTCCCGCCGCCCTCCCACTGCTTTGGCTCTCTATGAGGCCTGCACGCGGGCCCCGGTTCCTCCACCCGAGGTCTCGCCACGTTTGCTCGAGGAGGCTCTGAGCGTCTACCAGCCCTACCTGAGCCATCACCCTGAATTCGATGTCAGCAACGTGGAGCGAGACGCCCCCGAGCTCCCCTGCCCACCCCTCGATGACGCGATGCTCGACCGGCTCATCGACTTCGCCAGCCGGGCAGGCTTTGAGCCCCCTCTCAAGACGATGCTGGAGACCTTGCCCGCCACGGGCTCCCCCGCCGAGGCCCTGCTGCTCGAAGTCAACGGGCCCGAAGGGGGCACCTGGAGCCTGGCCCCGTCAGCCCACCCCGGGGAAGTCGTCCTGGCCGAGGACGCCGATGGCTCACGACGGGCTTTCTGCAACCCGGATACGCTGGAAGCCCTGCTGGCCCATCGGCTGACCCTCGAGGGCGCGCTGTATTCGGGCTTACTGGTTCTCGAGGGGGTTCCGGCCCAGCTCGACGGCTCGGTAAGCCTGCTGGAGAACCTTCTGGAAGGGCTGCGTCAAGCTCCCGATAAGCGGGTGCGGCGATGAAAGGCACCTCTTTACACAAGCCGCTGGCTGTGGTGGGCATGGCCTGCCTGTTGCCCGGAGCCGATGGCCTCGAGGCCTTCTGGCAGCTCCTCAAGGAAGGGCGCGATGCCATTGTCGAGATGCCCCCCGACCGGCTCGACCGGGCCCTGTACTACGACGAGCGTAAGGGTCAGCGGGGCAAGACTTACTCGACTCTGGGCGGGCTGGTGCCCGAGCGCCCCCCCCGCAGCGCTGACGAGAGTTTTGATGTTTGCCACCGCCTCCTGGCCGACGTGGTGAAAGAAGCCTGCCAGCACGCGGGTCTCGACCTGTCCGAGTTGCCTCAGCTTCGCACCGGCGTGTTCGTCGGCCATTCCGGGGGCAGCTCCCGCCCGGGCGAGCTGGCGCTGGCCACTCTGGCCGAGCAGATCCTGCAGCCACTGCGCGAGGTGCCAGAGTTCGAGCTACTGGCCCGCGAGAGTCAGGATGCCATCGTGCAAGAGGTCGTGAACCGCCTGCGAGAAGGGCGACCTCAGCGTGACGCCGATGGCGGCCCGTGGCTGGAGGCCCGCTGGGCGGCCGAGCTGGTGGCCCGCGAGCTGGGCCTGAACGGGCCCAACCTGGTGGTGGATGCGGCCTGCGCGTCCTCGCTTGTGGCCGTGGCCCTGGGCGCCATGGCCCTGGAATCGGGCGAGATCGACCTGGCCATCGTGGGCGGCGCCTCCTATGCCAAAGCCGATAGCCTGGTGCTGTTCTCCCACGCCCAATCCTGCAGTGCCAGCGGCACGCGCCCGTTCGACGATCAGGCCGATGGCCTGATCGGCTCGGAAGGCTATGTGGCCCTGGTGCTCAAGACCCTGGATCGGGCCCGGAGTGATCAGGACAAGATTCTGGCCGTCATTCGCGGCATCGGCCTCTCCACCGATGGACGTGGCAAGCACCTTTGGGCCCCTCGCAAGGAGGGCCAACTGGCGGCCGTGCGGCGAGCTTACGGGCCTGACCTTGATCCTTCCCAGATTCAGTATGTCGAGGCCCACGCGACCAGCACTCAGGTGGGAGACGCCACCGAGCTGGAGTCGCTGAGCGAGTTCTATGCCCAGCACCTCCAGGGCCGCAAGCTGCCCATAGGCAGCGTCAAGTCCAACCTGGGTCACACGCTCGAAACGGCTGGCCTGGCCGCCCTGTTGAAGGTCGTGCTGGCCATGCAGCACGAGCTCATTCCACCCACCTGCAACGTGGAGAAGCTGAACAGCTCCATCGACTGGAACACACTCCCCTTCGAGGTCGCCCTGCAGGCTCGACCCTGGAGCAAACCCGACTGGGGAACGCGGCGGGCGGCGCTGAGCGCCTTTGGAATCGGCGGACTCAACGTCCACATGGTGGTCGAGGAGCCGGGCGGAGCCCTGCCTGCGCCCGCTCCCTCGGACAGCGAGCCCATCGCCATCGTGGGGCGCGGGGTGGTGCTGCCCGGGGCCTACAACGTGGACGCTTTCAAGACCCTGCTCAAAAGCCGCCGCCCGGCCCTCAGCCAGGCCAGCGAGACCCGCTGGCCGGGGGGAGGAGCCCCGCGGGGCGGCTTCATCACCGACTACGAATACGACTACCTGTCCCACCGCGTGCCCCCCAAGCAGGTAGCCCAGGCCAATCCGCTCCAGTTCATGCTGCTCGACGCCACCGAGCAGGCTCTCAAGGAAGCTGGAGCCGTCGACCGCGAGCGCGCGGCCGTGGTCGTGGGGACCCAGTTCGGAGGCGAGTTCGGCAACCAGCTGCTAGCCGGTTTGCGTCTGCCCGAGATGGACCAGATCCTGGAGCAGGTCCTGGCCGCCCAGGGCCTTGAGCCGGCCACCCGCCAGGCGCTCCGAGAGAGCTACCGGGAGGCATTTCTGCGCCAGTTCCCGGCTTTGATGGACGAGACCGGCAGCTTCACCAGCAGCACCCTGGCCTCGCGCATCACCAAGACGTTCCACCTGGAAGGGGGAGCCATGGCCCTGGAAGCCGGCGAGTGCTCTTCGCTGGTCGCGCTGGCCACCGGCGCCGCGCTCCTGCGGGGAGGGGTGTGCTCGGCCGTGGTCTGCGCCGGTGCCATGCGCTCGCTGGACCTTCCCGCCTTTGAGGCGCTCCAGCTCAAAGGCTACTTCGAGAGAGGGGGATTTCTGCCCGGCGAGGGAGTCGGAGTTCTCGTGCTCAAGCGGCTGGAGGATGCCCGCCGGGATGGCAACCCGATTCTCGGCCTCCTGCTGGGAGACGGCTGCGGCTATCGCGCGAACCGCCCGGCCGTGGCCACCAGCGCCGCCGCCGGGAGGGCGCTGCAAAGCGCCGGCCTGGCCTGTGATCAGGTCGAGACCCTGGAGCCGGGGGGGGGCAAGCTCGAGATTCAAGAAGACCAGCAACGCGGTCTGAGCGATGTCTACGGGGACAGGCCTGTGCCGCGGACCAGCCTGACCGGCCTGATCGGGCACCTGGGGGCGGCCGAGGGGATCGTGTCCGTGCTCCGGGCAACGCTCGAGCCGGGCCACGGGATCGAGGGAGTCCACGGAGTCTCCGAGAGCGGGCTGGCATGCCATCTGCTCATGGCCCCTCCAGCCGCGGCAACGCGCCGTGAGTTGCCCCGCGAAGTGGCTCGGGTCGGGGCCGCATCCCTTCAGGAGCTGGCCACCCGTCTGGCACGAGGAGCCTTCGCCGACGAGTTCGGCCCCCGCGATCGGCATCGCCTGGTGGTGGTCGCGAAGCATCCGGGCGAGATGCCGGCTCGCCTTGAGCTGGCCCGCACCCAGCTGGGTGGGTCGCGCAGCCTGCTGGAAGAGCAGGGCATCTTCCTGGGCCAGGTTCACGACGAGCGCCCTCGGGTCGCCTTCATGTTCAGTGGACAGGGGTCACAGTATTCCGGGATGCTCCAGGAGCTGGTGCACATCTCGGCGGCAGCTCGCGAGAAGCTGGCCGAAGCTGACCGACTGCTGGTCGCCGCCGGGCTGCCCACGTTCGCCGAGCTGGCCTGGAGCGAGGGGCAGGCCCTGGATGAGGATCCGGTCACCACCCAGATTGCCGTCCTGGTGGCCGACATGCTGGTTTATGCCGCCGTGCGCGAAAGCGGGCTCGAGCCTGATTGCGTCGGCGGGCACAGTTTCGGCGAAATCCCGGCCATGGTGGCCGCGCGCGTGATCACCCTGGAGCAGGCCATCACGCTGACCCGTGAGCGGGCCCGGGCTTTGCTGGCGGCCAGCCCGGACGGCGGCCTTCTCTCGGTAGCGACCAGCCCCGAGGTGGCCGAGGCGGCCATCAAAGCCAGCCGGCTGGAGCTCTTCCTGACTCACCACAACGCTCCCGAGCAGTCGGTGGTGGGCGGACGATTGAAGGACCTCAACCAGCTGGCCGACCGTCTCGCCGAGCAGAAGGTCAAGAGTCGACTGCTGAAGGTTCCGGGGGCCCTGCACACCCCCCTGGTGCAGGCCGCTCAGGCACCCTTGCGCAAAGTGCTGCAAGAGATGGTGCTGCGCCCTCCCACCCGGCTCTTCTACTCCAACGTGACCAACCGCCTGGTGGCCGACCCGGCCGAGTTCGTCGAGAACCTGGTGGCTCAGCTCACCGACCCCATCCGCTATCCGGGCTTGCTGGAGGGGATGGTCGAGCAAGGCGTGGGTGCATTCCTCGAAATCGGTCCCAATCAGGTACTCACCGGACTGCACCGGCAGATCCTGGACGGTCGCGACCTGGTGGTTGCCTCCACCGATCATCCACGCCGGGGCGCCCACGAGCAGCTTGCGCGAGCCCGAGCGGCGCTCGAATGCGTGGGGGTGGTAGCCAGCCAGGCCACCCCTGCCAGCTCGGGAGTGGCCCCCGGGGACGTGCTCGAGTTCGATGCCACCACGCAGCGCCGCCAGCGCCGTCGGGCCGAGGCCAGCGCCGCGCCTGCGAGCGCGGTCCCATTGTCGCCGGAGCCTGAATCGATGGATCCGGGCATGGCCCGCCTCCTGATCGACTTCGTGGTCGACCTGACCGGCTATCCCCCCGAGGTGATCAGCCTGGACTGGGATCTCGAGGCCGATCTGGGCATCGACAGCATCAAGCGGGCCCAATTGCTGGGCGAGGTGGCCGAGGCCATGGCCGGAGAAAGCGTGCAGGGGAATCTGCAGCTGGAGAGCTTCCGCACTCTGCGCCAGATCCTCGAATTCATGGCTCGCCAGGCCCCTCGTTCGGCAGCCGCGCTCGAAGCCCCCGACCCGCGCAGCCTGCCTGCCTTCAGGCAGGGCTTCGAGCAAGGTTTGCACCACGCCGTGTCTATCCGCGAGCAGCTGCGTCAGGCCGCCGCCATGGGGCAGACCCGGTCCGAGACGCGCTCTCCGGCCGAGTTGAAGGCTCTTTTGACCCCCTCCGATCTGGCCGAGCTCCAGGGAATGGCCGAGGGAGCCGGAGTTCACGAAGGCAACCTGCTAGCTTATCGTCTCCGTTTTGGCCAGTGGCCGGGCGCCAGCTCCCTGACCAGCGACAAACCGGTAACGGCCCGCTATTTGATGGAGTTGATCGACCTGCCCCAACCGGTCCGAGGCCTCTCCCCACGCTGGCACGGAGCCGCCCTGGTGGTGGGCCACAATCGGGTGGCTGACGAGCTGATCCGCCAGCTCGAAGGCCAGGGGGTCACCGCCCGGCGTGCCTCCTCGGTGGCCGAGTTGGAGAAACTGTGGGCCGAGGCCCCGCTTCCCCACCTGTTCCTGACCACGCCCTACGACCCCGAGGCCCGGCCCGAGCAGTGGACCTCCCGGCGCCAGGCAGCCCTGGAGCTCCCCTTCCAGCTCTGCCAGAAGTGGCTCATCCTGGTCAAGGCGGCCGGGCTCATGGAGGACGCCAGCCTGGTCGCCACCGTCAACCTGGGCGGCGACTTTGGCTTTGAGACTCGCCCCCAGAGCTTTGAAGGAGGCATTCTCACCGGGCTTCTGAAGGCGGTGCTGATCGAGAGCTGGGTGGCCGGTTTTCGACATCTGCCGGTCAAGCTGATCGACGCCAGTGCGGACGAGTCGCCGGAGCAGATAGTCGGCGCGGCGCTGGCCGAACTGGCTTTACCTTCCTATGAGACCGAGGTGGCTCTGCGCCACGGGCAGCGACGGGTCGTGCGCCCGGTGCGCCGGCCGCTGCAGAGAACCTCGCGGGCTCAGTTGGAGGGCACCTGGATCTGCACCGGCGGCGCTCGCGGCATCACTGCTTTCGTGGCCGCAGAGCTGGGCCGCCGCTACGGCCTGACCCTGCACCTGATCGGGCGCATCCCGCGCACCGACTTGCCCGAGAAGTGGCAACGCATGTGGACCGATCAACGCCGCGAACTGAAGGTGCTGGTGATGAACCAGGCCCGCTCGGCCGGACAGAACGCTGTCAAAGCGTGGGAGTCGGCCCAGAAGGGCCTGGAGATCGAGGAAACCCTGGCCCGACTGGCCGAAATGGGGGTCGAGGCGCACTACCACTCCTGCGACGTGTCCGAT
>CAZWUN010000075.1:0-2003 GCA_964637145.1 uncultured Burkholderiales bacterium | reverse complement strand
CCGACTGGCCGAAATGGGGGTCGAGGCGCACTACCACTCCTGCGACGTGTCCGATCGCCAGCAGCTGGCCGGCGTACTGGACCAGATCCGCTCTCTGGGACCCATCCAGGGCATCTTGCACGGCGCTGGCTCCAGTCGTGACGCCAAGTTCGAGCAGAAGGAAGCCGACCGGGTGGACCAGTGCTTCCGGGCCAAGGTGGACGGCACATTAGCTCTCATGGAGCTGACCTGGAACGACCCGATCGGCTACTTCGTGGGCTTTGGCTCCATCAGCGGTCGGTTCGGGGCCAACGGCCATGCCGACTACAGCTCGGCCAACGACGCGCTGGCCAAACTGGTGGACTGGTATCGCGGTCAGCGACCCGAGGTGGCGGCCGTCACCTTCCACTGGCACGCCTGGGGCGATGTGGGAATGGCCACCAAGGCCGAGACGCAGCTGGGCTTGCAGGCCGTGGACATGCATTTCATGCCGGCGGCTGAAGGTCTGACCCACCTGATCGACGAGCTCGAGGCCGGGGCCCCCGAGTCCGAGGTGCTGATCACAGACGATACCTATTACGCCCGCTTCTACCCCAACGAGCTGATAGGGGCCGAGCAGGGCGGCGAGGTGCGACCGTTGCTCGGCCAGGGCGACGAGGTGGTGCTCGACCCGGAGAAGGAGACCTTCCTGACGGAGCACCGTCTCGACGACCGCCCGATTCTGCCCCTGGTCGTGGCCCTGGAGCTTGCCTGCGAAGCCGCCGTCAGAGGCGATGAGGGCCCCTTCACGGTGCAACAGGTCCAGGCCGTCAGCCCGCTGCGCTTTCACGACCTGCAGCCGAAGAGGGTCCGGGTTCATCGGCAGGGCCCCGAGGTCACGGTGGCCTGCGACCTGACCGCCCGTGACGGCACCCTGCTGGAAGCCGACAAGCCGATCCTGCGACTGCGGGTGAACGGGGCGGCTCACCCGGGTCAGGGACTGAGCCTGCCAGCACCGGAGGGGCCCTGGAGCCCGGTGGCCTATTCCGAGCGGGGAGCCCGGCTCTATCACGGTCCGGCCTTCCGCGCCCTGCGAAAGGTTTGCCTGCAGGGCGATGAGCTGTGGGGCCAGATTACCGCACCAGCCGTGGTCGAGCTGTCAGGCACCCAGCGCCCCACGGTGGGTTGGCGCGTCCCCTGCGCGGTGCTGGACGCCTGCCTTTACGCCGTAGGCTACCTGGCCTGGATGCGGGTCGATCCCACTCAGACCGTTCCGGCCGGAATGGCCGAGCTGACGCTGGGACGCTTCCCCCTTCCCCGAGAAGACTGCCTGGTCCACGTGCGCTTCCTCGAGCGCAGCGAAGGCGGCGCCCGCTTCGATTTCCGCCTCTATGGCAATACCGGCGAGCTTCTGGCGGAGGCGCTCGGCTACGAACTCTCCCTGCTGACGGCTCCGGCCCTGGTGGGGAATTCATGATCGACCTGAGCGGCAAGGTCTGTCTGGTCACCGGTGCCTCGCGGGGCATCGGCCGTGCCTGTGCACTCCGCCTGGCCGAGGCCGGAGCCGACGTGGTGGTCAACTACCTCACCTCGCAGGCTGCCGCCCGTCAGGTGGCCGACGAGATCGCCCGTCACGGACGGCGCTCAGCCATCATCAAGGCGGACGTGAGCGAGCCAGAGGATGTCAGGGCCATGGTAGAATTTGTAGCCGAGCGCTTCGGTCGCCTGGACGTGCTGGTCAGCAACGTGGCCACGGGTGGGTTTCGCCTGCTGGTCGACTCCACGCCGGCCCAGTTCGCCGCCACCATGAATACCAATGTTCTGGCCCTGCTGAGCCTGGTGCAGGCGGCTCTGCCCCAGCTGCGCAATTCGGTCGAGCGGGCCAAGGTGGTGGCCCTGTCCAGCCACGGCTCGCATCTGGCCCTGCCGGCCTACGGATTGATCGGCACCTCCAAGGCGGCCCTGGAGAGCCTGGTGCGGCACCTGGCGCTGGAACTGGGGGAGCGGATCAACTTCAACGTGGTGCTGGCCGGACTGGTGGCAAC
>CAZWUN010000074.1:10198-17792 GCA_964637145.1 uncultured Burkholderiales bacterium | reverse complement strand
GGCCCCGGACTATCCGGCGGGCTTTCAGCGCGCGGGGGGACTTAAAGCGCGCCGTAACTGCGTTCCGGCGCGCTTCTTTTGCCACCTCAGGCAGCCTGCATCAGCCGGTCGAGGAGGGACCCTCAGGCTCCGACTCAGGAGCGACCGTGGGCTCTTTGCTCCCGAGCTCCTGCTCGAGAGCCTCGGCCACGGTGGTGAAGCGGTTGATGGTTCCCACCAGCTCCTCCAGCCCCCCCTGGCGCAGCATGTCGCGCACCGAGGAGCGAGGCTCCACCAGGCGAAGCCGGGCGCCCTCCCCGCCCAACTCGCGGGCAAGCTCGGAAAGAACTTCGCAGGCGTGCAGGTCGACAATCGGGGAGCTGGACAGGTCGCAGATGACCAGCCGTGGCCGGGTGCGATGGAACTCCTCCAGGACCGTGTCCCGCATGTGCTCGGCATTGAAATAGAGCAGGCTGGACTCCACCCGGAAGATCAGCACCCCTTCGATGGCCTCGTTGTCGGGATGGCGGGCCATGTCCGAGAATCGCCGGGTTCCCGGAATGCGACCCAGGAAGGCCACATAAGGAGATGAGGCTCGCCGGATCAAGAGCAGCAACGAGATCAGGGCTCCGATCATGACCCCTCGAAGCATGCCTGAGCTGAGCACTCCGGCCGTGGCGGCCATGGCGATGAAGAACTCGGAGCGGTCCAGCCGGTAGAGCCGTTTCAGGGCGGTGACGTTGATCAGTCCCAGAATGGCCACCAGCACCACGGCAGCCAGCACCGGCTGGGGCAGATCGTGCAGGGAAGAGGCCAGAAAGAGGGTGACCACCAGGATCACCAGGCTGGCGAACAGTCCCGAAAGGGGTGTGCGCGCGCCGCTGCTCTCGTTGACCAGCGATTGCGACATGCCTCCGCTGATGGGAAAGCCTCGGGTGAGTCCGGCTGCCAGGTTGACGGCCCCGATAGCCAGGAACTCCTGGTTGCAGTCGAAACGCCCCCGATGCTTGGCTGCGAACATTCGGCCGATGGCGGCCGTCTCGACCGCCGCCAGCATGAAGCAAGCCAGAGCAAGCGGCATGAGCTCCTGCAGGTCACCGGGCGTGATGGCCGGCAGGCCGGGCACGGGCAGACCTTCGGGAACGTTTCCCAGCAGCTTTACCCCTCGCTCTCCGAGCCCGGCCATGGAGGAGGCAACGATGCCCCCGACCACGACGAACAGGGCGATGGGCTTGTCCTTGGCGTAGAGCTTCCCAAGCACCAGGATGGCCAGAGCCACCGAGCCTGTAACCAGAGAAGCCGGGTTGGTGTGGCCCAGCTCAGACAAGAAGGTAGCGCAACGATCCCAGAAATCGCCATGACTTCCGTGCACCCCAAACAGCTTGGGCAACTGGGTGCTGGCCAGGAAGAGGGCCACCCCGCACTTGAAGCCCAGCATGACGGTCTCCGAGACGAAGTGGACGATTGCACCTCCTCGGACCGCCCAGGCCACGACTCCGATGATCCCCACCAGCAGGGCGGTGGCGGTGGCCAGGGCATAGAAGCGTTGCGCGTCGCCGCCGGCCATGGCCCCGAGCGAGGACCCGATCAACAGGGAGATGGCCGAGGTGACCGAGATGGTCGTGTGCCGCGAGCTGCAGAAGAGCCAGAAGACCAGGCCAGGCACCAGGCAGGCGTAGAGCCCGGCCTCGGGTGGCAGGTTGGCCAGCGAGGCGTCTCCGATGGCAGCCGGAACCATGTAAGCCGCCAGAGTGAATCCGGCGATCAGATCGGCGACCAGAAAGCTCTTCTGGTAAGTAGGCAGCCACCCCAGGGCCGGCAGAAAGCGGGCCAATCCGTTCTTTGTTGTTGATTCCACGCTGTCTGTCCTCCGAAAGGGTTGTCCTGGTCAGCTGATGGCCTTGCGCTTTGTCTCGAGCAAGACCGGTACGCTTCCCATGCCCAGGGCGATGGCAAGCAGGATGATTTGGACCTGCACCAGGCAGGAGAGGCCCTGGACATAGTTCCCTGCCACCAGGTGCAAAATCCCTGCGAAAAAGACCGCCCCGGGCACCAGGGGGATGTAGCCTGGCATCGCCATGAAGGAATAGGGACACTGAAGTCGCCGGGCCAGGAGCTCGGCCGAAAGACCGATGGCCAGACCGGCCAGCAGGTTGGCCACCTCCGGGGGCCAGGAGAAGGAGGTGGCCAGGGCTCGAACCAGGATCCCCGTCAGGCCGACCAGCCCTGCCCCGAGCAAGAAGCGGCGGGGCACATCGAAGAGAACCGCAAAACCGGCCGCTGCGATCGCCCCCATCAAAGCGGCCAGCAACACGCTGTGCTGCCCCGGAAAAACGGCCTTCTCACTCGGACCGCCCCAGGCCAGGATCACTGCCCACACTCCTACGCTGGCGGCGATGACGGTCAGCAAAGCGCTGGTTGCTCGGGCCACTCCGGAGGCTGTATCTCCCCGAAACAGGTCAGCAGTGCTGCTGACCAGATGCACCCCCGGGACCAGGAGCAGGACCGAGGCGGCCACACTGACTCCCGGGCCCGCCAGGGCGAGAGCGGTCGCACTGGCAAAGGCTGCGACCACCAGGGAAGTCAGGAGCTTTCCCAGCCGGGTGGAGCTCAGTTTGGACCGCAAGGTCTGGGCCAGGCTCGAAGTGATCAGCACCACGGCAAAATCACGGGCTGTCCCACCCAGGTTGATGGCGAAAGCCGCGCATCCCAGGCCCACCGCTAGCGACACCAGCAGAGCGGGATACTGGCGACGAGCACCCTGCACCTTTCGTAGCTCGGAGTCCACCTCGGCCAGGGCAACCTTTCCCGCCTCCACGCGGGCCAGAAGTTGCAGCATCGGGGCCAGCTTCGAAAGCTCGACGCCGCTCCGGACGACGCGGCAAAGGCGGGTCTCCTGCTCTCCTCCCGAGACCAGCGTTGCAACGATGCGACCTGGAGCCACGCTGACCTCCATCGCGTCGGCTCCCAGCGCAATCCCCAGGCGCCGGACCGATTCCTCGACCAGCGAGGTGTTGGCTCCGTTCTCAAGCATGACCGTTCCCACCTGAAGACTCAAGCGCAGAACGAGTGTCCTCTCAGAATGGTCCATCAGGGCGGGGCGCTTCTGCGCCCCGCCTGGGTGTCCTTCGGGCAAGCCTGACGCAGATCATAGCCAGGACGGACCTCGGGTCATACGATCGCACCCGTGCCCGCAGAATTCTGAATATCCAGAAGGGTTCGCTGCGACACCGGCGTATCCGTCCAGGTTCTCGCAGCCATAGAATGCTCACAGCGGGCAGTAACGGCAGCGTAGGCTACGAAAGTGAGGTCTTCCTCTGTGCTCAGTCTGAAGGAATATGACATCCATCTGCCCACGGTTTATCGCAACCTGGCTCCGGCTGCCCTGTACGAGGCGGCGCTGAGGAACGAGAAGGGCACGGTGATCGCCTCCAACGGCGCGCTGGCGGTTCAGTCGGGCCGCAAGACCGGGCGCAGCCCCTCCGATAAGCGCATCGTCGACCATCCCGACAGCACCAACGATATCTGGTGGGGCAGCGTCAACATCAAGCTGCCCGAGCGAATTTTCGACATCAACTTCGAGCGGGCCAACGACTATCTGGACACCCTGGACACCGTCTACGTGGTGGACGGCTTCGCCGGCTGGGATCCCAAGCACCGGCTGAAGGTCCGCGTGATCTGCTCGCGGGCTTACCACGCCCTTTTCATGTGGAACATGCTGATCCGCCCTACCGCCGAAGAGCTCGAGAGCTTCGGCGAGCCGGACTACGTGATCTTGAACGCTGGCCGCTTCCCGGCCAACCGCTACACCGAGGGCATGACCTCCGATACCAGCGTGGACATAAGTTTTGAGCGCCAGCGGGTGGTCATTCTGGGCACCGAGTACGCGGGCGAGATGAAGAAGGGCGTCTTCACCATCATGCACTACCTCATGCCGAAGGTGGGCGTGCTCTCGATGCACTGCTCGGCCAATGAGGGGGAGGCCGGGGATGTGTCCCTCTTCTTCGGGCTCTCCGGGACGGGCAAGACGACCCTCTCGGCGGACCCGCGTCGCAAGCTGATCGGTGACGACGAGCACTGCTGGACCCACGAGGGCATCTTCAACATCGAGGGCGGGTGCTACGCCAAGTGCATCGGACTGACGCGCGAGAAGGAGCCGGAAATCTGGGAGGCCATCCGTTTCGGCTCGCTGCTCGAGAACGTCATCGTCGACCCGGCCTCGCGCGAGGTCGACTATGAAGACTCGAGTCTCACCGAGAACACCCGCGTGAGCTACCCGATCGAATTCATCCCCAACGCCAAGGTTCCGTGCCTGGGTGGACACCCCAAAAACATCATCCTGCTCACCTGCGATGCCTTTGGCGTTCTCCCCCCGGTCAGCCGTCTCACCCCCGAGCAGGCCATGTATCATTTCATCAGCGGTTACACGGCCAAGGTAGCAGGGACCGAGGAGGGCGTCAAGGAACCCCAGGCGACCTTCTCGGCCTGCTTTGGGGCTGCTTTCCTCGTGCGCCATCCCAACGTCTATGCCGAGCTCCTGGCATCCAAGATGCAAGAGCACGGGGCCCGGGTCTGGCTGGTCAACACCGGCTGGTCGGGCGGAGGCTACGGCGTGGGCCAGCGCATGAAGCTGCCTTACACCCGGGCCATCATCGATGCCATCCACGCCGGAAGCCTGGACCAGGTCGAGTACGCGACCGATTCGGTCTTCGGTGTCCAGGTCCCGACCTCGTGCCCGGGAGTGCCCTCCGAGATCTTGCAGCCTCGCCACACCTGGAAGGACGGAGCGGCCTTCGATGCCGCCGCCCGGCACCTGGCCGAGTTGTTCCACAAAAACTTCCAGAAGTACAGCGACGGCTGCCGGCCCGAAGTGCGCGAGGCCGGTCCCGTCCGCGAGGCCAGCCGGGCCCAGTAATGCGTTGAGCGTTACGTGCTGAAGGCGCCGACAGACCTGGTAGGAGGCGCCCCCAAGGATAGGCAAATCCTTTCATTCAGCACATTATTTTGGCGGCCGGGGCCGGGTCTCTGCGCCAGGGGACCCGGCCCCCTTCTTGAAGGAGGCCAGGGTGAGAATTCCCGAGTTGAGCGAGCTTCAGGTCAAGAGCCTGGGACCGGCGCCCTACCCGTCCACCATCGCTCGCGCGGGCCAGTTCGTGGACGAGTCCCGCCGTGTGCTGCTGCTTTCCGACTCGGCCGAGGCCGAGGCCTGGCTCGCTTCGGGCCGACCCCTGCCGTCGCTCGAGCGAGCCGGTCCACGGACCAACCTCTTCTTTGAGCCAGCCCAGGCCGTCTGCGGGATCGTGACCTGTGGGGGCCTTTGTCCCGGTCTCAACGACGTCATCCGCTCGCTGGCTCTCAATTTGCTGGAGGTCTACGGGGTCAGGCAGGTGCTGGGCTTCCGCTACGGCTACAAGGGATTGTCCCGTCAGGGCCCGGAGCCGGTCAGCCTGGACCGCGGCCTGGTGGATCGACTTGCGGGGACGGCGGGCAGCTATCTGGGCTCGTCGCGCGGACCGCAGGACCTGGGAGAGATGGTGGACACGCTGATCAAACGCGGTGTGGACGTGCTCTTTGTGATCGGGGGCGACGGCACGCTGCGAGGAGCATCAGCCCTGGCTGCCGAGGTGAGCCGCCGGGGCGAGCCCATCGGCGTGGTCGGGGTTCCCAAGACGATCGACAATGACATCGCCTGGACCAGCATGAGCTTCGGTTTCCACACCTCGGTCGAGGAAGCCCGAAAGGTCGTGCTGGCAGCCCATGCCGAAGCTCGCAGCGCCGAGAACGGAATCGGCCTGGTCAAGCTGATGGGTCGTCACTCCGGCTTCATAGCCGCCCACGCCACTCTGGCCAGCGGTGTGACCAACTTCTGCCTCATCCCGGAGAGGCCGATCCAGATCGAGCGTCTCCTGGCCGATCTCGAGGAGCGGCTGCTCTGCCGCGGTCACGCCGTCATCGTGGTAGCCGAGGGGGCCGGACAGGAGTTGTTGGAGAGCGCCGGGGAGAAGGACCCGTCCGGCAACGTGCGTCTGCAGGACATCGGCCTCTGGCTCAAAGAGAGGGTCAGTGCCCACCTGCATTCACGCAAGCTGGAGTTCACGCTCAAGTATCTCGATCCCAGCTACTCCATCCGGAGCGCCCCGGCCAATACGGTCGACAGTGAGTACTGCCTGTTGCTCGGTCATTTTGCGGCTCACGCGGGAATGGCCGGCAAGACCGACATGACGGTGGGCCTCTGGCACCAGCAGTTCGTGCACCTGCCCATGGCGGTGGTGACCGAGAGCCGCAAACAGGTCGATCTCAGCACCGAGCTGTGGCAGTCCGTCCTGACGATGACCGGCCAGGCCCGCAGCGAAGTCGTTTCCCAACTTTGAACCAGGCCACTGAAGGAGGATTGTCCCGATGACTGCGGAGGAGCGGCGTTTACAGGAAGAAAGCGACGGGAAGTCGCCCTGGAAGCTGTGGGGACCCTATCTCAGCGAGCGCCAGTGGGGGACGGTACGAGAGGACTTCAGCCAGGACGGAAATTCCTGGGACGATTTCACCTTCGAGCAGTCCCACTATCGAACTTACCGTTGGGGCGAGGACGGCCTGGCCGGCCTGAGTGACGACAAGCAGCGACTCTGCTTCGCCCTGGCTTTCTGGAACGAGAAGGACCCCTATCTCAAGGAGCGGCACTTCGGCCTGGCCAACGGCCAGGGCAATCACGGCGAAGACGTCAAGGAATATTACTTCTACCTCGACAACACCCCCACCCACTCTTACCAGAAGTACCTTTACAAGTACCCGCAGTCTGCCTTTCCCTATCGAGAGCTTTATGAGGTGAACGCCCGGCGCACCCGCAACGACTTCGAGTTCGAGTTGCTCGACACCGGGGTCTTCGACCAGGATGCTTACTTCGACATCTTCGTGGAGTATGCCAAGGCCTCGCCGGAAGATATCTTGATCGAGGTCACGGCCCACAATCGAGGGGCGGAGGATGCGCCTTTACACCTTCTTCCCACCCTCTGGCTGCGCAATATCCACGCCGACCCCACCGAGCCGCCGGCGGGTAGCCTGCGAGCAGGCTCGGGCGGTCGCATCCTGGCGAGCCATCCCGAGCTTGGCGAGATGCAGCTCCTGATCGAGGGGAGCGGCGCTCCGGCCCTGTTCACCGACAACGTGACCAGCCGCTCCGGGGTTCACGGCAAGGACGCCTTCCACCGCTTCGTGGTCAGCCGCAATCATGGCGCGGTCAACCCGCAACAGAAGGGAAGCAAGGCCGCCTACCACGTTCTCTGGCATGTGCCGGCGGGCAAATCGCAAACCTTGCGCTTGCGTCTTTGCAGGGGCAAGTCCCCCTCCAACGGCTCCTTCACCAACTTCGGCTCGGTGCTGAGCCAGCGGCGCAAGGAGGCTGACGAATTCTACGAAAGTCGCCTGGCCGTCCTCAAGAGCCCGGATGAGAAGAGGGTTGCACGTCAGGCCCTGGCCGGGATGCTCTGGTCCAAGCAGTTCTATCAGTTCGACCTGGAGCGATGGCTGGCCGAGTTCCCCGCTCGGACCAGAAATCAGGGCTGGTTCCACATGATCAACGAAGACGTGGTCAGCATGCCGGACAAGTGGGAGTATCCCTGGT
>CAZWUN010000074.1:0-10188 GCA_964637145.1 uncultured Burkholderiales bacterium | reverse complement strand
GATCCCGAGTTCGCCAAGCGCCAGATGCATCTGGTGATGCGCGAGACCTACATGCACCCAACTGGCCAGCTCCCCGCCTACGAGTGGAACTTCAGCGACGTCAACCCTCCGGTGCATGCCTGGGCCACTCTCTTCGTCTACCACTACGACAAGCTGCGCACCGGCCGGCCCGACCGGGACTTTCTGCGACCGGCTTTCCAAAAGCTGCTGCTCAACTTCACCTGGTGGGTCAACCGCAAGGACCGCGATGGTCGCAACGTCTTCGAGGGGGGCTTCCTGGGTCTGGACAACATAGGGGTCTTCGACCGCAGCTCCCCCCTGCCCACCGGCGGCTATCTCGAGCAGGCCGATGGCACAGCCTGGATGGCGCTCTTCTGCCAGAACATGTTCGAGATGGCGCTGGAGCTGGTGGACGAGGAAGATTCGGGCTATCGAGATCTGGCCTTCAAATTCGTTCGCCACTTCTTCTACATCGCCGCGGCCATGAACCGGATGGGTGTGCACGAGGATGAGATGTGGGATGAGGAGGACGGATTCTTCTACGATCTGCTCCGGCTTCCCGATGGAACCTGCCAGCGCCTGAAGGTTCGATCCATGGTCGGGCTGCTGCCCTTCTGCGCCGTGTCCGTCATCGAGCAGGATGCGCTGCGCAAGTATCCGGGCCTGGCCGAGAGACTGCGGGTCAAGCTGGGCAAGGAGTCCCATCTAATGGCGAACCTGGCCGACCCCGACCGTCCCGGAGAGCGAAACAGCCGCCTGCTCTGCATCCTCAACGAGGACAATCTCCGGCGGGTTCTGCGGCGTCTCTTCGACCCCGAGGAGTTCCTGAGCGACTACGGCATCCGCTCCCTGTCTCGCTACCACGCCAGGCACCCTTATGTCTTCCGCCATCGAGGACAGGAGTTCCGGGTCAGCTATCTGCCGGCCGAGTCGGACACGGGCATGTTCGGGGGCAACTCCAACTGGCGAGGTCCGATCTGGATGCCGGTCAACGCGCTGATCGTGCGTGCCCTGATCCAGTACTACAGCTACTACGGGGAATCGTTCAAAGTGGAGTTCCCCACCGGCTCGGGCCGGCAGGTGACGCTCTACGAGGCGGCCCGCGAGATCGCGTCCCGGCTGGGGAGGATCTTCCTGAAGGACAAGTCGGGTCGGCGGCCCGTCTTTGGGGGTACGGAGAAGTTCCAGAAAGACCCCCACTGGCGCGACCACATCCTCTTCTATGAGTACTTCCACGGCGACAACGGCGCGGGCCTGGGGGCCAGCCACCAGACCGGGTGGACAGGGCTGATCGCGGTCTTGCTCGGCTACTTCTCCCTGGTCACCCCCGAGGTCGTACTCGGGAAAGGCGCGCGAACTGCGGTCAGCGCAGGCAAGCGGTCCAAGGGCTAAGTCCGTCCCAGCGCGGTCTTGACCAGTTCCTCCGCCTCGGCGAAGGCGTAGTTCTGAACGTGCGTGTCGAGCTGGGCCCACTCCTGGGCCAGAAGCGGCTGCAGCAGAGCCCGGTTCTCTTCCAGAAAGCCCACCGCCCCGGGATCGAACTGCGCGAGCAGGTCGAGCAGCTTGTGGGCTGCCGCGCGGGAGGCTTCCGGGTCGAACGGAGCCGAAGGGGCTTCCGGCTCCGAGGCATCCGGCCCGAGAGCCACGCGCAGTCGATCGACAAACCCGGTCAGTGCCTCGCTCAGCTCGAGGCGCCTGGCCTCGATCTCTTGCTCGGGCTCGGGTGCCCGAATGGCCTTCTCGAGCTCTCCAGCCAGCTTCTGCAGACCCGGCGCGCCGATGCTGCCGGCCACCCCCTTGAGCGTGTGGGCCAGGCGCTCGGCCAGCGCCCGATCGGAGTTGGCCAGAGCCGTTGCGATGGATTCTGCGGTCCGACCCTGCTGCTGGGCGAACTGACCGAGCAGCTTTCGATAGAACTTGCGGTTTCCGCCCACGCGCCGCAGGCCATCCCGGATCTCCAGGCCCTCGAGCGCCGGGAGATCGACCTCATCGGGGGTCGAGCTGGAGCCGGTGGCCGGAATGGCTTCCGGTGGCAACGGCTTGCAGTAGCGACTCACCGTGTCAAAGAGCTTGCCCGGGTCGATCGGTTTGGAGATGTGGTCGTTCATGCCCGATTCGAGGCACTTCTGGCGCTCCTCGAGCGTGGCGTGGGCGGTCATGGCCAGGATGGGAAGCTCGGCAAAGCGCGGCTCGGAGCGGATTTTGGCAGTGGCCTGGTAGCCATCGAGCACCGGCATCTGCAGGTCCATCAGCACCACGTCGAACGGCGGAGGCTGCGCTCCCCCCAGGAGGATGTCCACCGCCTCCTGTCCGTTGTTTGCCACCCGCACGCTGGCCCCCGAGCCTTCCAGAAGCTCGACCGCGATCTGCTGGTTGATCTCGTTGTCTTCCACCAGCAGAAGTCTTACCCCGTTGAGCAGCCGGCTCTCGGCCAGCTCGTGCTCGTGGGCTGCTCCTGGCTCGGCGAAGACGCTGATCAGCGTGTCCACGATCATCGACTTGGTGACCGGCTTGACCAGAAAGGCGTCCAGCCCGACCCGCTCGGCTTCCTCGCGGACTTCCTCGCGACCGAAGGCGGTCACCATGACGATGGCCGGCTGTTTCTTGAGCGACTCCAGGCTGCGAATCCGGCGGCTGGCGGTCAGGCCGTCCATCCCGGGCATGCGCCAGTCCATGAAGACGACGTCGTAAGGCTGATCGGCGTCGTGTTGCTGGATGACTTCCAGAGCCTCCACCCCGGAGGCCACCAGGTCCACCTGGCCGGTGACCGAGGCCAGCAGGTCCTGCAGGATCTCGCGGGCCGACGGGTTGTCATCCACCACCAGGGCCCGCAAGCTGGGCAGGCTGGCCGGAACGACCTTGCCGGTTCTCTTCTCCGAGCCAACCCCGAGCCAGGCCGTAAAGGTGAACGTGGTGCCGACACCCGGCTCGCTCTCCAGCCAGATCTGGCCGCCCATCATCTCCACCAGGCGCCGGGCGATGGTGAGCCCCAGGCCGGTGCCGCCGTGCTTGCGGGTGGTCGACATATCCGCCTGGGTGAAGGGCTGGAAGAGCCTGGCGGCCTGCTCCTTGGACATCCCGATGCCGGTGTCGCGAATGGTGCATTTGAGCAGAACTTTCTCGCCCGTTCGCTCGCTCAGATCGATCTTGACGCGAATTTCGCCCTTCTCGGTGAACTTGATCGCGTTATTGACCAGGTTGGTAAGCACCTGCCCGAGCCGGAGCGGGTCGCCCCGAAGCTCCTCGGGGATGGAGCGGGAAACCTCGAACAAAAACTCGAGCCCCTTCTCGTGAGCCTTCTGGGCGGTGAGGGTGGTGACCGAGCTGATCACCTCGTCGAGCAGGAAATCGGTGGTCTCCAGATCGAGCTTGCCGGCTTCGATCTTGGACAGGTCCAGGATGTCGTTGATGATGCCCAGGAGCGAGGTGCCGGCGTTGTGGATCTTGGCGACATAGTCTTTTTGCTTGGGATTGAGGGGGGTCTTGAGGGCCAGGTGGGACAGACCGATGATGGCGTTCATCGGAGTTCGGATCTCATGGCTCATGTTGGCCAGGAACATCGACTTCATGGCCGTGGCGGACTCGGCAGCCTGCTTGGCCTGGGCCAGCTCCTGACCCTGGGCGATGAGCTTCTCTTTCTGGGCTAACAGCTCGCGTTGCGAACGGGTCAGCTCGATGGCCCGCTCTTCCAGCTCGCGGGCCTGCGCGCGCGTCTCGCCCAGGAGATCCTGGGTGTGCAGGCTGCGCAGCAGAATCTCGAGGCTCATCCCGACCTCGGGCAAGAGCACGTCGAGCAGCTCCTTCTCGAGCCCGGTCAGAGGACGCAAGAGGGCCAGCTCGAGCACGCCGAGCAAGGTGTCGCGGGACGTAATCGGCCAGACGACCACCTGGGTCGGGGCAGCCTGGCCCAATCCGGAGGAGAGGCTCAGGTACTCGGCCGGCACGCCGCTCAGGGTGACCGGCACCCGCTCGCGGGCGCACTCTCCGACCAGGCCCTCGCCCAGGCGGAAGGTCGGGACCTCCACGCCCTCCTTGAGACCGTAACCAGCCACAAGGCGCAGCTGGCCTTCCTCTGCTTGAAGGTGGAACAGGCCGGCCACTCCGCCTCCGAGCACGGGCATCAAGCCGGACAGGAACCGTTGACCAAACTCCTTCAGGGTATTCGCTCCCTTCAACCCGGTCGACAGGCTGGCCGAGTTGCTCTCCACCCAGCGCATCTCGGCAGCGCTCGCAGCCCCCTGCTTGAGCACCTGAATGGCCCGAGAGAGCTTGCCGATCTCACCCCGCAGCCCACCCAGGGGAACGGCTTGCGAATAGTCGCCGGAGGCGATGCTTTCCACCGAGCTCCGCAGCCTGCGGATGGGAAACACGATGCCGCGGTAGGTCCACAGGCTCAGAGCGGCCGACAGAATCAGAGTCAGGACCACGGCGATGGTGATATCCCGCCGGGCGCTGCCGATGGCCTGATGAGCATCCCGTTCCGCATCTTCTGCCAGCTCTTCGTTGTGGCGCATCCAGGTTTCCAGTGACCGGGCCAGAGCCTTGCCTCCCTTCTGCATTTCCTCCAGAGGCCTGATGGAACCAAGGGTCGCTTCCGGCTCAGCTTCCGCCTGAGAGAGGAACGGGCGAGCTTCGCGCTCCCAGCTGAGGAGATTGGCACGATAGCTCTCGAGCAGAGTCCGGTCGGTCTGGTCACTGATCAGGCCGTTCGTATATTCGCCCAGCAGATGCTGACTCTGGATCGAAGCGGCTTCGAACTCGGCTCGGGACTGGGCGCGCTCTACCTGATTGCGACTGAGGAGCATGTTGCGCAGGCTCATGCGCATGACCGAGTGGGCCTGGGAAAGTCCCGCCAGAGTCCTCAAGCTTCGGACCTGGACCGCCAGAAAGTTGGTCCTCGCTTCAATCTGAGCCAGCTTGTCCCGCACCAAGAATCCTAACCCGACCAGGAGAATGAGGGGAAGGATAGCCTGCAGGGAAAGCCGTCGAGCGATCGTCATGGCGGGCCCTTCGTCCAGCTTTGCCGGGAATCTTTTTGAAACGTCTTCTTCAACAGGGACGCAGGGTCCGATGTGCAATAAAAGGCCGGGCCGATCGACATATTGTGTCTGGGAGCCGGCCGCAGACCTCGGAGAATCGTCTTGTTTCGCTCCATTCGAGTCAAATACACGCTCCTGGTGCTGATTCCCATCGTGGCCATCACGCTGGTTTCGCTGGTTCGCGATCTGCTCAACCTGCACCACGACGTGCGCGACCTCAAGCAACGCGAGGTCGAGTCGCAGGCGGTCTTCGAGGCCAGTCGGCTGGATTCGTTCTTTGAGAGCACCGAGCGGATCGTGGGCGTCATGGCCAGTGGCCTGGCTCGCGAGAGTCGGGAGTCTCCCGAGCGCATCTACAGCTTGCTCGAATCGACTCTGGAGGGGAATCCCGCCCTGTACGGAGCCAAGGTAGCCTTCGCGCCGGAGGCCGGTGGCAAGCTCTCTTGCCCGGCCGTCTTCCGGCAGGGTGACCGATTGGTGCGCGCTAATCTTGCGGACAAGCTCGACTACACCGAAGAGCGCTGGGAGTGGTATCGGGTTGTCAGCCGCGACCGCAGGCCTCATTGGAGCGAGCCCGCGACCGAGCCAGGCGGCAAGGGGGTCTTCGTCACCTCCTATTCAGCCCCGTTCTACCGGGGGGACAGTTTTGCGGGCGTGGTGACCGTGGACATTGCCCTGTCCACCCTCAAAAGCCTGGCCGAGCTGCGGTCGGGCGGTCGCAGCCTGGTGATCGTCACCAGCCGGGGAGAGTTCGTGGTGGGGGGCCCGGGGAACTCCAACCTGCTCGAGCAAGCCCGGCGCAGCCGCCAGGACGACCAGCTCAGCTACGCTCTGAAGCTGACCCGGCACGAAGGACCGGGCAGCACGTTGGTTCAGACCCCCGACGGGCCAGCCGTGGCGATCTATGTGCCCCTGCAGCGAACGGGCTGGAGTCTGGGTTGGCAGGTCTCGGAAGCCTCCTTGCTGGCCAACGAGACGCGCCAACTGGGACGGCGGGCGGCCACCGATCTCTTCACCCTGCTGGGCGCGGCTCTGGTCTTGTGGCTGGTGATGGGATGGATCACCTCCCCCGTGCTCAAGCTGCGCGACCAGATGGACCAGTTCGCTAAGGGCCAGCCCCTCAAGGAGCTTCCCCCCAATCGGGAAGACGAGCTGGGCGACCTTTTTTGCTCGTTTCACACCATGAGCGAGGTTCTGCTCGACCGCGAGGAGCACATCCAGGACCTCGAAACGCAGCGTTTCAACGTGCTGGTAGCCAACCTTCCGGGCGCCGTCTATCGCTGCCAGGCCGACGATCAGCGCCGGGTCGAGTTCGTGAGCGAACGGATCGAGGAGCTTTGCGGCTATCCGGCCAGCGAGTTCCTGGAGGGACCGCGCCGCAGGCTGGACAGCTTGATTGTGCCGACCGACCTCGAGCAGGCCCGGGCGGCCGTGGATGAAGCCGTTCGGGCCGATCGACCCTGGAAAGTGCAGTACCGTTTTCAGCACCGGGATGGACGCACGCTCTGGGTCGAGGATACCGGCCAGGCGATCGACCGGCCGGATGGAGCCCCCGAGTGGCTCGACGGCATCCTGCTCGACATCACCGAGCAGAAGCTCGCCCGCGAGGTGGTCGAGGAGAGCGAGCGACGCCTGCAAGCCATCATCGACAATGCGGCCGACTCGATCTACCTCAAGGACCCCGCCGGTCGCTATCTGATGGTCAACCGGACCTTCGCGACGCGGGTCGGACGCTCGCTCGACCAGGTGGTCGGCCAGACCGACGATGAGCTGTTTCCCCCCGAGCTTGCGGCTCAGCGTCGCGAGCACGAGCGCCAGGTGATCGCATCGCGCCAGCCGGTCCAGTACGAGGAGCAACAGCCCACGCGAGAGGGGGGGACTCGAACCTACCTGGTCAGCCAGGTGCCCTTGCTCGATGCCCGGGGAGAGCCCTATGCGGTCAGCTCGTTTGCCACCGACATCACCGAGCGCAAAACCATGGAGGACAAGCTGCTCAGCGCCCGCCTGGAGGCGGACGCGGCCAACCTGGCCAAGTCCGAGTTCCTGGCTCGCATCAGCCACGAGATTCGCACCCCCATGAACGCCGTCATCGGCCTGTGCCACCTGGCCCTTCAGACCGAGCTGAGCGCCAACCAGCGCGACTACCTCAGCAAGATCCAGGGCTCGGCTCAGTCCCTGCTGGGCATCATGAGCGAGCTCGGGACGATCAACGACGTGCTCGATTTCTCCAAGCTGGAAGCCGGGGAGCGCACCCTCGAGCAGGTCGACTTCAACCTCAATACCGTTCTCGACGACGTGCTCGGACTCTTCAGCGTCAAAGCCGCCGAGAAGGGCCTCGAGATGTTCTTCCTGCGCGAAGCGGATGTGCCCGAGCATCTGGTCGGCTCTCCCCTGAGGCTGGCTCAGGTTCTCACCAACCTGGTCTCCAATGCCGTCAAGTTCACGCAGAACGGGGACATCGTCGTGCGAAGCAGCTTGCTCAGCCGCGAGCATGACTCGGCGGTGCTGCGTTTCACGGTGCAGGACACAGGCCAGGGAATGACCCAGAAGCAGCTCGAGCAGCTCTTCCAACCCTTTACCCAGGCTCGAGCGAAGGGGGGCGGACTGGGCCTGATCATCTGCAAGCGACTCGTCGAGATGATGGGAGGCAGCCTCGAGGTCGCCAGCCGGCCCGGCCAGGGGAGCACTTTCAGCTTCACCATCCGTTGCCGTCTTCAGGAGCGCAGGCCCGGCAGCGGTCCGAGCGTGCAGCTCGACCTCAAGGGCACCAGGGTGCTGGTGGTGGACGATCGACCGACCGCCCGGAAAATCCTGGCTGAGATGCTGGCTTCGATGTCCTTTGAGGTGGCCACGGCCGGCTCCGGCGGCGAAGCGCTCGCCATGCTCGAGCAGGGGCCGTTCGAAGTGGTCTTGATGGACTGGCGGATGTCGGGGATGAGCGGGCTCGAGACCTCGCGCGAGATCCACAAACGCTTCTCGGGGAGCCGGCGACCCTACATCTTGATGGTGACCAACTACGGTCGCGACGAGATGCGCGACGGCAAGGCGGGGCTCGACGACCTGGACGGCTTCGTGCTCAAGCCGGTGACTCCCACCTTGCTCTTCGAGGCCATCGCCCGGGTGGTGGGCGGCGAGTCGCGAGCCGCCAGCAGCAGTCCAGACGATGCCAGGCTCCCCACGGCGCACATCCTGCTGGCGGAGGATGACGAGATCAACCAGCAGGTGGCTGGCGAGATGCTCCAGCACCTGGGGATGCGGGTCAGCATCGCGGCCAACGGCCAGGAGGTTCTGGACAGGCTCTCTGGCGAGAGCTTCGACCTGGTCTTGATGGACCTGCAGATGCCCGTCCTGGACGGATGGGAGGCCACCCGGCGCATCCGTTCGGACAGAGCTCTGGCCAGGCTGCCCATCATCGCCATGACCGCCCATGCCATGGTCGGGGACCGGGAGCGGTGCCTGGAAGCGGGGATGAACGATCATCTGGCCAAGCCCATCGATCCGAAGACCTTGAGGTCCACCCTGAGCCGCTGGCTCACGGCCTTCACCGGGGAGCTGCCTCCTCTCCCCGGAATCGATACGCCCGGCGGGTTGCGGCGGCTCGGGGGCAACGTCAAGCTCTACCGCAAGCTGCTGGGGGATTTTCGTGAGCGTTTCAGCCAGGCCGCCGACAGGCTTCGAGCCGGTCTCAGCCAGAAGGACTCCGAGTCGATCGCCCAGCAGGCCCATACTCTGGCCGGGGTCTCGGCCAACCTCGGCATCACCGGCGTGGAGCGGGCCGCCCGAGAGCTCGAGAAGGCGGCCCGAGCGGGTCCGGTAGAGCAGAGCCTGGTCGAGACGGTGGAGGCCTCGCTTTCGATTGTCTTACCGGCCCTGGAAGGTCTTCAAGCCCCGGTTGCCAGCCCTCCCTCGGGCCCGGTGGGCGATCCTGCGGAGAAGGTGCGAGCGCTCCTTGCGCTCCTGCGCCAGGGGGATCCGGGCGCGGGGCCCTGTCTGGAGGAGGTCCGGACCTTTCTGACCGGGGCTGATGAGGTCAGGCTGACTTTGCTCGAGCGGCAGGTGGACAACTTGGACTTTGACGAAGCGGCCCGGACCCTGGAAGACATCGTCCGCAAGCTGAATCTCGGTGTGGAGGTGGGATCTTGACTCAGAGCTCCAAGTTGCTCATCGTGGATGACGAGCCCCTGAACCTGAACGTTCTCGTGGAGCTCTTCAAAGCCGAGTTCAAGCTGGCGGTGGCCAAGAATGGCGAGCAGGCGCTTCAGCGGGTGGCCGACACCCCGCCGCCGGATCTCGTCTTGCTCGACATCATGATGCCCGGGATGGACGGCTACGAGGTCTGCCGTCGACTCAAGGCGGACGAGAAGACGCACGACATCCCGGTCATCTTCGTCACCGCCATGGGCGAGGTTCAAGACGAGACCAGGGGCCTGGAGCTTGGCGCTGTGGACTACATCACCAAGCCCATCTCGCCCCCCATCGTCAAGGCTCGGGTCAAGAACCACCTGGAGCTTAAACTGGCCCGCGACTATATGAAGAACCAGAACGAGATTCTGGAACGTCTGGTGGCCGAGCGAACGGCCGAGCTCAAGCTCACTCAGGATGTGACCATCCAGAGCCTGGCCTCGCTGGCCGAGACTCGCGACAACGAGACCGGCGGGCATATCCGGCGCACCCAGATGTATGTGGGAGCCCTGGCCCGTTACCTGGGCACCCAGCCCGGCTACGAGCAGTTCGACGAGCGCACGGTCGACCTGATGACCAAGTCGGCTCCTCTGCACGACATCGGAAAGGTGGGAGTGGCCGACCGCATTCTGCTCAAGCCGGACAAGCTCACCGACGAAGAGTTCGCTGAGATGAAAAAACACCCGACTCTGGGTCGCGATGCTCTCCTGCGGGCCGAGCAGATGCTCGGCTCCACCAGCTCATTTCTGCAATTGGCGAGGGAAATCGCCTACTCGCATCACGAGAAATGGGACGGGACCGGCTACCCGGATGGGGTCAAGGGCTCTGAGATCCCGCTGGCGGGGCGCATCATGGCCATCGCCGACATCCTCGACGCTCTCATCTCAAAGCGCTGCTACAAGCCCGCCTTTCCGCATGAGAAAGCCGTCGAGATCATCGTCGAGGGGCGCGGCAAGCATTTCGATCC
>CAZWUN010000073.1:5178-17814 GCA_964637145.1 uncultured Burkholderiales bacterium | reverse complement strand
ACCAGCGCGATGATCAGCCCCAGCGTGAACTCGAACACCACTGTGACGGCCGCAAATCGGACCGTAAGGCTCAGGCTGGAGTAAAAGCGGGGGTCGGAGAGCAGGTCGAGGTAGTTGCGCAGGCCCACGAAGTGCACCGGGCGACTCGAGCCCAGGCGGGCGTCGGTGAAGCTGTAGACCAGCGTCTGGGCCAGCGGGTAGAAGGCAACCACGGCCAGCACCAGCAGGGTGGGAGCCAGGAGCAGCCAGGCCAGCCTGCGACGCTCCTTCACGGCTGCATCAGCTCGCTCAGGTCACGGCGCACGCGCCCCATGGAGGCTGCCGGGTCGCCGCCCTGGAGCACGGTGGCCACCCCCTGGAAGTAGATCGAGCTGGCCTCGTTGTAGAGATCGCGACAGCGCGTGCTGGGGCGGGTGATGGCCTGACGGAAGACCTCGGGCATGATGGCGCAGAACGGCATGCGCGCGAGCAACTCGGGGTCTTTGTAAAGCTCCGGCCGGGTGGGCAGGAAAGCTCCCTCGATGGCCCGCCAGCGCTGCACCTCCAGACAGGTCTGGTAGGCCACGAGCTGCTCGGCCGCCTGGGGATGGCGGCTGTAGGCCGAAACGGCCCACTCCCAGCCCCCCAGCACCGAAGCCCCTGGCAGGGGAGCGACCTGGAAGCGACCTTTCACGGGAGAGCCGGGCGCATTGCCGGAGGCGTAGCAGTAAGGCCAGTGGCGCATGAAGGCGGCGTTGCCGCCTTCGAACACGTTGCGCACGTCCTCTTCTTGATAACCGGTGACGCCCGCCGGCGAGATGGTGCCGATCCAGCCGGCCGCCCTCGAGAACGCGCGCAACGCCTCTGGACCGTCCACCCGGTCGAGCATCTGCCCCCCACCCTGGCTGACCTGCCACTCCAGAGCATTGCAGGTCAGCCCCTCGTAGGTGTAGCCCTGCCAGACGAAGCCCACGAAGCGAGGGTTGGCAGGCTTCTCACCGGCCTGGATACGGGTCGCCATCTGCTCGAGCTCGTCCCAGGTCCTGGGCGGCCCCTCAAAGCCGTAGCGCTGCAGCAGGTCGGTGCGGTAGTAGAGCAACCCCGCTCCCAGGTAGCCGGGCATGGCCACCAGCTTGCCGTCCACCGTGCTGTTCTCCACCAGCTGGGGCAGAAAGCCCGCGGTGGGGAGGCTCAAGGGCACCAGGTGCGGAGCCAGCGCCCCCGGCCAGACCACATCCACCATCATCACGTCGACGTCCGGGCTGCGGGCCTGGAAGACGCGCTGGTAGGAGGCGTAGCACTCGCTGGCCGAGAGGGGGCGGGGGATGTAGTTGACCTGTATGCCCGTGTCCTGCTCGAACTGCTCGAGAAGGGCGCGCTCGAAAGCCATCCCGAAGCCGGGACGCTCTCCGTAGTAGGTCAGCGTGGTGCCCGCCCAGCGGCGGTCGGGGAGAGGCACAGGCGGGGGAGCCGTGCGCAAAGTGGCGCTGGTGGAGGGCGGCGGTGCTGGCACGGTCAGGTTAGCCAGGAAAACGATGAATCCCACCCATAACAGAGCGCGCAAGACGAACACGGTCTCAGCCCGATCCGAGGAAGCGCAAGATGGTATGCTGTTCATCCGGGAGGGGGCGGCTTCCTACCGGAGCCCGCGGTGCCTCGGCTTACCTCCCCAGCCCGCCCCGCCGGAGCGGGAATACCCCGGAATCCCCGGGTACCCGCTCCGAACCGGCGTACACCCCGGCAAAGGCTGGGTACCCCGGAGTTCCCGGGTACCCGCTCCGATCCGGCGTATACCCCGGCACAGGCCGGGTACCCAGGAATTCGCGGGTACCCCGGAACTCGCGGGTACCCCGGAATCCCCGGGTACCCGCTCCGATCCGGCGTATACCCCGGCACAGGCCGGGTACCCCGGAATTCGCGGGTAATTCGCGAGGCGAGGTGGGGCACGGTGCCGGAGACCGAGGTGCGACCGCTCCCGTAGGGCGAATCGGGCTCGACTGCGAAGGCCCGACCATGAGCTTGGAGCAGGCCTGCATCGACCTTCTGCGCGCCAACGACCGGGGGGGATACACCGTGCCCTCGCCCCGCCTCTACCCCCACCAGTGGGCCTGGGACTCGGCCTTCGCTGCCATCGGCTGGGCCCACGTCGACCTCGATCGGGCCGTGACCGAGCTCGAGCTCTTGATGCAGGGCCAGTGGGAGGACGGGCGCATCCCCCACATCCGCTTTCACAAGCTGAGCGCCGACTACTTTCCAGGGCCAGACTTCTGGGGAACCCGGGACCGCTCGTCCATCACCCAGCCCCCGGTGTGGGCCAGCGCCGCCCGCCGGCTGCTCGAGCGAGGAGGCGATCCGAGCAGGCTGCGAGCCCTCCTGCCGGCCATGGATCGCTCCCACCAGTTCTTCCACTCCGCCCGCGATCCGCTGGGCTACGACGCCGTGGCCGTCGCGCACCCGTGGGAAAGCGGGCTGGACAACAGCCCCGCCTGGGATAGCGCCATGGCGGCCATCGATCCGACTCTGGCTCCCCCGTTCCAGCGCGTCGACAAAGAGCGGGTGGGGGATCCTTCCCAGCGCCCCACCGACGACCATTACAAGCGCTACGCGGTGCTGGTCAAAGCCATCGCCGACTCCGACTTCGGGCCCGGGCCGATGGCCGTTTACGATCCGATGATGACGGCGATCCTGGCCCGGGCCGAGGAAGACCTGGAGTGGCTCTCCGACCAGCTCGGCTATGACGAGCTCGAGCGAGGACGCGCCGCCAAGCTCAAAGGGGGATTGCTGAGCAAGCTCTACAACCCCGATCTGGAGCGCTTCTCATTCTACGATGCGGCGGCCGGAGAGCGGTTGGAGGTGGACGTGGTGGGCGCCTACCTCCCGGCCATGCTCGACCTGCCGGTCAGCGCTCGGGTGCTCGCTCGCCTGCGTCAGGGCTACTGGACCGAATGGCCTCTTCCCTCCACGGGGCCCGACCATCCGGAGTTTGACCCGGTGCGTTACTGGCGCGGGCCCACCTGGGTCAACGTCAACTGGCTGCTGGCGGACTCTCTGCCGGGGCTGAAGGAGCGGACGCTGGAGCTGATCGAGCGCAGTGGCTTCCATGAGTACTTCAACCCGCTGACCGGGGAAGGTCTTGGAGCCAGCCAGTTCACCTGGACGGCCGCACTGGCGCTGGACTGGCTTTGCCGGTGAGACAAGCAGGACTCCCCTTCCGGATAGTTGAATAATGCTCAATTCAGATTTTTTTCAGACCGACCGGGTTCTATCCGTAACGATACTCTTTGAAAGGACAAGACCATGGCGCCTGTCGAGCAGATGGAGCAAGAAGACCTGACCTACCTGGAGTCGCTGGAGTCGATCCTGGAGGCTCTGAAGAAGCTCGAGCTGGTCTGTCAACTCAGCTGACCCCTTCGTAGCGCGTCCAGACCAGCCGCTCGCCGTGCTCGGAATCGAAGGTGTGCTGGGCTACCCGCTCGTAGCCCAGCCGCCGCACCACGGCGGCGTGCTCGGTGAAGAGCCGGTCAGCCTCCAAACGATGGGTCCCCTCCAGAGGAATTCCGTGCACGCCCCGCGCGCGCAACTCGATCTCGAGCTTGCGCAGCAAGGTATAGGTATGGCGACGATGCCTGGCCAGGGCGCACAGGTCGTCCACCAGCACCACCGGCTGCTCTTCCCACTCTTCCACCTGGCTGGTATCCAGCCAGGCCATCATGAAGGCGACCAGCTCCCCGTCCACCTCGACGCCGTAGCAGTAGCTCTCCTCGGGGGTGAGCCGGGCCAGGTTGTCGGCGATGGCCAGGGCGTCCAGCGGAAAGCCCGAAGGATACAGCTGGTCGGCCAGACGGGCCACCGCTCCAGCGTGCTCGGGCTGCAGGGGAAACAGTCTCACCCGGCCGATTTCGTCGGGAAGAAGCTGCCTGCCTCTGGCGACAAAGGAAGCATCCTGACAGGGAGGCCCTGATGAGCGATTCGATCACCTGCCCCAACTGCGGCGGCCAGAACCCATCCTCCAGCACCGCCTGCGAGCATTGCTCCAAGCCCTACTGGGCCCAGGCGGCGCCCAAGAAGCCCTCACTGGTGATCTCGATCGCTGTGGGACTGCTGGTCTACCTGGCCGGCTGCAACGTGGGGCTGATCCTGCGTCACATGCACCCGCCCACCCCGCCCCCGGCCGTGGTGGAGACCGTTCCCTGACCTTTCATGACCCTGTCAGCTCGAGCGCTTAGCATGACTCCATGCGCATCCTGCCCGTTACGTGCTCTCAGCTGCGTTCCGACCCCCTGCAGGAAGCCCGTCGCCGGGCCGAGCGGCGCTTCGGCTCGATCGAGGGCGTCCAGATCGCGGTGACGGCCAGCCCCGCCTCGTCGGGTCGTCCGGTAGTCGTTCTGCGCAACCAGAGAGGGGCCAGCGAGGGCTTCCAGGTGCACACCCACTTTCACGGCGATCAGCTCTACGACCAGCAGGTGGGCTACGAGCAGCGAATCGGCGACACGGTGGCCCGCGCCTGGCAGGGGAATCCCGACCTGGTCTTCGTGTTGCCCGAGGCCCGCAATGAGAGCGCGGCCCCGCGCAGCGACTGGAACAATGTCCGCAACCTGGACGAGCTGACCCGTCAGGCCGTGGAGGCGATTCGCCTGGACCCGGCCCGGGCCGGGAGCACGGTGGTCAGCGGCCATTCGGCCGGGGGATCGGTGATAGCGCGGGCCATCGTGCGCTCCGATCGCATGCCCGACCGCATCGAGCTGTACGATGCGGCCGTCGGCAGCCAGCACAACCCCATCTCGTCGGACGAGCGCCGGGTGGTGCGGGCTTTCTGCCGGCAGAACCAGCACCGCTTCGTGGTAGTGCCGGGAGTGATGCAGAGCTCGTGGCTGGAGTACGTGGACCGCTCGCGCTGGACGGCGCCCGCCTCGGACCACTGGTCGCCGCTCTGGGATTCGCTGGGACAGGCCCGCGAGCCGCAAGGAGGCTCATGGTGAGAAGGCTGGTCTTGCTCGCGCTGCTGACGGCGATGGTCCTGGCTCAAAGCGAGCTGATCGAGCCCGGTCAGGGGATCGGTCCGGTTCGGCGCTCGATGATGCGGCCCGACCTGGACCGGGTGGCGCCGGCCGAGGCCCTGTTCGACGGGAACACCGACCACTGGCCTTCCACCACCCTCTGGGCCATGGACCCGGAGCGCCGGATCACCATCTTCTGGGGGCCGCAGGGCAGCATTCTGCGCCTGCTGGTGGGCGGTCGTCCGCCCACGATCTACAAAACGCGCGAAGGCATCACGCTGGGGACCTCGGCCAGTGAACTGGAGAAGCTCAACGGCGAGCCGTTCGTGATGAGCACCTTCTCGGGCAAGCGCTGGGGCGAGGTGCTCGACTGGCAGGGCGGCGCCCTCCAGAGAGCCCTGCCCGGCATCACGCTGGCTTTGACCATGAACGTGCCCGGCTACGGGCCGCTGACAGGCGAACAGAAAGAGGCGCTGGAGAAGCCCGGCCGGCTGGAATCGAGCGATCCCCTCATCCGCTCGCTCAACCCGCAGGTCGAGCGGATCGAGCTCAAGTTCTAGGAACCCGATCCTGAGCCGGAAAATCGTGTAAAGGCTGCGCTCCTGATATGGGTGGACTACCTGGCATTCGTGGCCAGCGAAGCGCTGCCCGAGTCCTGATTTTGAATCAGCATCTTCTGCTGGCGAGCCGCCCGCGAGAGCTCGGCGGGCAGGCGCTGCTTGAGCAGGCTCTCGTTGGTGGTCCGGGCCCCCTCGAAGCGGCCCAGGCGACGCAAAAGCTCTACCTGCATGGCCTGCACGGCCGGCAGGGCAGGGGCTTGCAGGTAGAGTTCCAGGGCTCGCTCGCGACACCAGCGAGCGGCTTCCACGGCTCCCCCGTCGTCACAGAGCCAGGCCGCGCGCAACACCGCCTGCCCGGCCGCCTCGTAGCGTCGGGCCTCGCGGCAGATCAAGGCCCAGCAAAGGTTGTTGTTGGCGGCCGAGTTCAGACGCGGGTTCACCAGCTGACCCTGGTAACCGGGGGTCTCGAGCACCTGCCGGGCCTGCCCACGGGGGAGTCCAGGGGAACTGCCCAGATCGGGTGAGCAGAAGCCACATGTCGAGCAGCGCTGCACCTCGTCACAGATGGCCGTGCGCAGCGGTGGGCCGGGTCGACCGTCGAGATCGCTCGGACCCTGGGCCTCCAGGCGCCCCAGCCGACGCACGTCGGTCTCCTCCCCACACAGGTAGCAGGCCACCGACTCGAACTCGATACTCACGCAGCCCCGTTCTGCAACAGGCATGCAACAGCCTGCGTTTACCTTCCGGCTGCAAGAAAATTTGTGGAGGTCGGGGATGCATCTGGTGCAGTGGCTCCAACAGGCGGATTCGGACAAACTGGCCGTGATCGAGGGCGATCTGCGGCTTACCTACGGCCAACTGCGCCAGCGCGTGGCAGTTCGGGCCGGCGAGCTCATCGAGCAGGGAGTCGAGCGGGGCGAACGGGTGGCGGCCCTGTCGGCCAACCGGGTGGAGCTGTGGGAGCTCTTCCTGGCCTGCGCCTGGGTGGGAGCCATCTTCGTGCCCCTCAATACCCGTCTCACCCGTCCCGAGTGGGACGTCATCCTGACCGACTCCCAGCCGCGCTTGCTCTTCGCCGAGGATGCCTTCCTGAGTCAGGCCCCCGAGCATCCCGGCCTGCTGAGCCTCGGTCCGGTCACGGGAGCGCCCGAGCCGGCCCGTCCGGCGCCTGGCTCCGAGCCGGTGGCCATCCTCTACACCGGTGGCACCACCGGGGTTCCCAAAGGCGCCCTGTTGACCCAGGACACCATTCACTGGAACGCCCGCAACACCGTGGAGGGCTGGGGCCTGCGCCCGAACGACGTGGCCCCCATCTTCACCCCCATGTTCCACACCGGAGGCCTGAACGTGATGGCCACCCCGCTGCTCTCCATCGGCGGCACCATCGTGCTGCCCGGCCCCTTCGAGCCCGAGAAGGCCCTGGAGCTGATCGAGAAAGAGGGTTGCACGCTGCTCTTCCTGGTGCCCACGATGTTCACCATGCTGGCTGATACCCCGAGCTTCTCGGCCGAGCGACTGACGAGCGTGCGCCAGATGATCTCGGGCGGCGCTCCCTGCCCCCAACCACTCTTCGAGCGCTACTGGAAGCTGGGCCTGCCTCTGCGCCAGGGCTATGGCCTCACCGAGGCAGGGCCTAACAACTTCGGCATCACTCTGGAAGAGGCCCAGACCCACCTCGGCACCGTCGGCCGTCCCCTCCCGCACGTCGAGATCGCTTTGCTCGACGAGAACGGTGCCGAGGTGGGGCCGGATCAGGTGGGCGAGCTGCACATCCGGGGCGGTCACGTGATGCCCGGCTACTGGCAGCGCCCCCGGGAGAGCCAGGCGGTGCTGGGCAGCGGCTGGCTGCGCACGGGAGACCTGGCCCGCCGCAATGCCGAAGGTTTCGTGACGATCTGCGGTCGCAGCAAGGAGATGTACATCTCGGGCGGCGAGAACGTATTCCCCGCCGAGATCGAGGAAGTGCTGCTGGCCCACCCCGAGGTGCGCGAGGCGGCCGTGGTGGGCGTGGCCGACGCCCGCTGGGGCGAGGTCGGGCGGGCCTACCTGGTGTGCCGCGAGGGCGCCCGTCTGACCCCCGACGACCTGATCGACTTCTGCCGGGGCCGCCTGGCCCGCTACAAGACCCCCAAAGAGGTGGTCTTCCTGGAGGCCCTGCCCAAGAGCTCGGCCGGCAAGATTCTCAAACGGGAGCTGGCCAATGTCTAAGTGGCGCCTGGAATTTCTCCTCTTCTCCATCTACCTGGCCTTCGGCATCAGCTGGCTGGCCTACGCCCCGCTCCTGCCCGAGCTCGAGAAGCTCTTCGGCGTCACCCATGCCAGGGGAGCCATGATCATCTCGCTGGTCTCGGTGAGCAAAGCCTTCGTGCCGCTCCTGGCCGGCATTCTGGCCACCCGACTGGGACTGGGTCGCGCCCTGGGTATCGGGGCCGTGCTGGCCTCGCTCTCGGTGCTGGTGCCCCTGGCTTCTGACTTCAACACCCTGCTGGTGCTGCGCTTCTTCTTCGGCGTGGGCGGCGCCGTGGTGGTGACCTTGATGGGGGCCGTCACCATGCGGCTCTTCGAGCGCAGCGAGCTGCCCATGGTCAACGGGCTCAACAACGTGGCCGTCAACTGCGGCATCACCGTGGCCCTCTTCACGACCGTGCCGCTGACCCGGTTGATCGGCTGGAAAGCCGCCCTGACGGGCATGGGAAGCATCTCCCTGGTGCTGGCCCTGGCCTGGTGGTGGTTCTACGCCGGCAAGCTGACGGTTTCCACCCAGGCCGCCCCCAAAGGCGAGTGGATGAGCGTGCTCAGGCGGCGCGAGACCTGGCTGGTGGCCCTGGCCTTTACCGGCCCGCTGTCGCTCTACCTCTCCCTCAACACCTGGCTGCCCACCTACTACCAGGCCGCTTTTGGCCTGGACAAGGCGGCCGCCTCCCAGACCACCGGCATGTTCAACCTGGTGGGCATCCCGGTCGCCCTGCTGGGCGGTTGGCTGACCGCGCGCCTGGGTCTGCGCCGTCCCCTCATCATGACCGCCGGCCTGATGATGCCGGTGGCCGCGCTGGGGATGATCCAGGCCGAGGAATCCTGGCTGCGTCTGCTCTCGGCCGCCTTCCTGGGCGCCTCCTTCTTCCTCTACGTGGCACCGCTCTTCACCATCCCGATGGAGCTGAAGGGAATGCGCCCCGAATCGGTGGCGCTGCTGTCCGGGGTGGTCTTCAGCACTGCCTACGCGGTTTCGTTCCTGGCCCCAACGATGGTGGGCTGGCTCGAGCAGGTGACCGGCAGCTTCCTGCCCGGCCTGCGGGTGGTGGCCTTCGGCTCGGCCTCGCTGGCTCTGGCCGGCTGGCTGCTGCCCGAGACGGGACGGCGCCCCGTGGCTCTGCGCCTGGCCCCGGAAGGTTAAGCCCGACGGCGGGCAAAGCAGGACGCCATGAGTGTTCCCGTCGCCCGCTCTCGGATCAGCCCGCCGCCGCAATCGCCCGAGCGCGACCGGCCGCGCCTGCTCGAGCGACTGGACGCCATCGAGTCGCCCGTGGTGGCGCTGGTGGCCGGCCCGGGCTACGGAAAGACCGCCCTGGTGGCCTCCTGGGCGGCGCGACGGCAACCCCCGGTGCTCTGGGCCTCGCTGGTGGAGGGCGACGAGGAGCCCTACCAGCTGGCCGGCCTTCTGCTGGCGGCCGGTGAGGCCTCCGGCCTGGAGCTGGACGAGGCCCACGAGTGGCTCGAAAAAGGCCAGCCCCGCTGGGCTCTGGACGCCCTGCTCAACCGTCTGGCCGACGCCCCGCGCCGGTTGGTGCTCGACGACGCCCACCGCCCCCGCGATACCGAGCTGTTGCAGTATCTACTCGACTACCTCCCCCCCGGCTCGCAGGCGGTGCTGCTCACGCGCACCAATCTCCCCGCCTGGAAAAGCCTGAAGCTGCGGCGCCGGCTGACGGTGCTGGGCAGCCGCGAGCTGGCATACTCTCAGGCCGAGCTGAGCGACCCGGACCAGTGGGAGCGCACGGGCGGCTGGCCTCTGGCCGTCGAGCTGGGCATGGAGGCCGACTCCGAGCTTCCCGAGCTGGTGCTGGACGAGCTCGACCCGGACGATCTCCGTTTTCTCGAGCAGCTGAGCCTGCTCGAGTTCTTCACCGCGGCCGAGGCGGCCGAGCTGACGGGCGAGAGCGAGCGACTGGCCCGGCTGGCGGCCCAGGGCCCGGCCGTGCAGCCGCTGGCCGAGGGCTCGTTCCGACTGCAGCCGCTCTTTCGAGAGCCCCTGCTGGCTCGCTTGCAGAGCCAGCCCGAGCGTTACCAGGCCGGTCGGCAGAGACTGGCTCAGAGCTACCTGCGCCGAGGCCTGACTCTGGAGGCCCTGGAATGGCTCGACCCCGAGCAGGGCCAGGAGCTGGTGCTGCAGGTGGCTCCCGAGCTGTTGCGCAAGGGGCGCCACGGCAAGCTGCTCAGGCTGCTGGAAGGCCACGTCAGTCCGGGAGCCTGCCTCTATCGCGCTCACGCTCTGCGCCAGCAAAACGACTGGCAGGCGGCCCTGGCCGAGTTCACTCGGGCCAGTAAGCACGACGAGCACCAGTTAGAGGCCCTGCTGGGTCAGGCCCGCGTCTACCTCGACACGGTTCAGCCGGCCGCCGCCCGCGGCCTGCTCCGTCAGGCCTATCGGCTGGCTCCGGCGGAAAAGCGCAGCGAAGTGCTGTCCATGCTGGCCGAGAACGCGGTCAACCTGGGCCAGAACCGAGCCGCGGCTCGATTCCGCCGCTGGGTCGCCCGGCTGGAGGGGCGCTCGCCGGCCGGCAGCCTGGACGCGCGCATCCTCCTTCGCAGCGGCCAGCTTCCCGCCGCCCTGCGAGCTCTGGAGGGTCCGGCCGGCTCGGGGGAGGAGCGCCCCCTCACCGCCCATGCCGAAGAGCAGCTGGTTTTGGCCTACGTGGCCGCCGTCATGGGCGACGCTGACACGGCCGAACGCGCGGCCACGGCCGTTCTGGAGCAGGCCCGTCGCGGCGACAGCCGGCAAACGCGAGCAGTGGCCTGGATGCGCCTGGGCCACGCCCGCCAGGTGGCCGGCTCGGACGAGGCCGAAGCCGCCTACAAGCGCTCCCTGGAGCTGGCGGCCGAGCTGGGGGTGGCTCGCTTGCGGGTAGAAGCTCTCATGGGCCTGGCGCTGCTCTACACCGGCCGTCAGGACACACCCCGCGCCTACGACTGCGCCGCCGAGGGTCTGACTATCGCATCCGAGGCCGGGGACGCGTGGCTAGCGGCCTGGTTGCGCCTGGTTGCGGGCATGGCAGCCACCCGGGGCGGCCATCCCGGGGCCGTCGAGCTGGTGCGGGCCGCCCGAGCCGAGCTGGAGCGGTGCCATGACGTCTTCGGCAGCTCACTGGCCCAGCTCTGGCTGGAGCCGGGCTCGAGCCAGGCGCGCGACCGGCTGCGTGAACGAGGTCTTGGCTTCGTGCTCGAGAAAAGCTGCCTTTTTCCACCGCCGACTCAGAGCCCCCCCCGCACCGAGCTGCGCGTGGAAGTGCTGGGGCCGATGCGGGTGTGGCGCTCCGGCGAGGAGATCCCAACCCGCGCCTTCAAGCGCCGCAAAGCACGCGAGCTCCTGGCCATGTTGGCCCTGGCCAAAGGCCGACCGGTGGGCAAGGAGCACCTGGTCGACCAGCTCTTTCCTGATTCCATGCCCGATGCGGCCGAACGCGACTTCCGGGTGGTGTTGCACAATCTCACCCAGGTGCTCGAGCCGGACAAGCCCAAAGGGGCTGCTTCGCGCGCCGTGACGCGGCGCGAGGAGTCCTACCAGCTGGATCTCGAGGCCGTCAGCCTGGATCTGGCCGAGTTCGAGCAGCAAAGCGCTCGGGGAGCGGCCGAGCTGATTCGAGGCGAGCTGCTGGCCGACTACCCCTATGCCGAGTGGCTCCAGGCCGAACGAGAGGCGGTGCGGGTGCGCAGCCTTCGAGTCCTGATGGAATCGGGCGAGGCCGCGCTTGCCTCGGGCCAGGCCACGGTGGCGGAAGAGCTGGCCCGTCGGGCCCTCGAGCTCGACCCCTGCCTGGAGGAGGCTTACCGCCTGCTGATGCGGGTGCAGCTCGGCTCCGGGCACGATTATCTGGCCCGCCGCATCTTCGAGCAGTGCCGCCAGCGCCTGCAGCAAGAGCTGGGAGTCGATCCCGAACCGGCAACCGCAGCCCTGCTCGATCAGCACCGCTGAATCTTTAAAAAAATTCCAGCCCCCGCCATTGCTCCGAGAGGCCGAAGAAAGAGGGCCCGAGCCATCTCACGGGAAATATCCTCCGGGGTGGGAGCTTGATGTGGCGAAGTTCATCTACAAGGTAAAAGACGACCAGGGTCGGGTCAAAACCGGCACCCTGGACGTCGCCAACAAGAAGGAGGCTGAGCAGCAGCTCAAAGCCAGGGGCTTCGTCATTCAAGACCTGCATCCCATGCCCGAGTCCAAGATTGGTCCCGGTCGTCAGGCCACTGGTCAGGCCGAGGCCCCCCCCGCCAGCCCCAGAACGCCTCCATGGTCATTCCCCCGCTCTCGCTGCCTACCCGCAGCAATCCGCCTTCGGGAAAAATTCAATCGCCCGCCTTCCTGGGTCGCGATCCGAAAGCCGACGCGGGCATCACTCTTCCCCTGGAAGGCAGCAAAGCCAGCGCCCCGCTAACGATTCAGCCACGCGAGCCGGAGCCTCCGGCACCCGCGCAGGTGGAGCCCCCCCTGCCGCCCCTTCCCGCCCGCGGGTCGTCCGGTCCGAGTTGGTCGCCCGCCCCGCCTCCGCCCATTCCGTCATCGCCCACGCTTCCTCCCCTGAGCAACTCTCCGGGCGAGGGCTGGCCCCCGGCTGCTCCTCCCCCTCCCTCGCCATCAGCAAGCGGGGGATGGCCCGCGCTCGCGCCGACCCAGCAGGGCTGGCCCTCACCCTCCCCACCGGCACCGCCACCCCCGGCCCAGCAAGGCTGGCCCGCCTCGGTCCCGGTTGCGCCGCCGCCCCCGGCGGCCCCTCTCGAGCAAAGTTGGCCCCCGGCTGCCCCGCCGCCCCCGGCCGTCCCTCTTGAGCAAGGCTGGCCCCCGGCTGCCCCGCCGCCCCCGGCCGTCCCTCTTGAGCAAGGCTGGCCCC
>CAZWUN010000073.1:0-5078 GCA_964637145.1 uncultured Burkholderiales bacterium | reverse complement strand
CGGCTGCCCCGCCGCCCCCGGCCGTCCCTCTCGAGCAAAGCTGGCCCCCCGCGGCCCCGGCTGCGCCGCCCCCGCCCGTCGGGCAAAGCTGGCCCCCCCCTTCCGCGCAAGGCTGGTCCCGCCCGGCCCAGCCTGCGCCCCCACAGGGTTGGCCCCCGGCTGCCCCTCCCGAGCAAAGCTGGCCCCCACCTGCGCAGCCGGCTGGTCCCCTGGACGCGCCGGCCCCACCGGCCCTGCCGCCGCTCGGGCCTCGGGTCGAATCCCGCCCGGCCCAGTCTTCTTATGCCTCGCGCATCGATCTGAGCGTCCCACCTCCCAAGATCGATCTCAGCCTGCCCCCGCCTCCCCTCGAGGCGCCACCACCGCCACCGCCACCGACTCCACCCCCGCCGTCGCTGGCGCCCAAAATCGATCTGGCCACTCCACCGGCGGCGCTACGCCCGCCCGAGCCGCTCCCCAAGCCCGAGCCTGCCTTGAAGCTCGAGCCTCGAACCACTGCGTCAAGTTGGCCGCCGTCGCCCTTGGCCGAGCCGGCTCCCGGCCCGGCCAAGCTGGAGTTGGCCCGAGTGCCCAAACGCGACGCTCAGCCGCCTCCCAGGCCGCTGCCCGAGCCAGAGCCCGACGAACCGGAGGAGCCCGACGAATGGCTCGATGAGCCTGTCCTGGAAACTCCCTTCATAGGCTCTCGGGTGGAAGAAGAGCCGGTCGAAGTGATCGATTCGTGGAGCAAGGTACTGCCTCCGCGCACGCCCGGAAAAAAGTCAGATTTTCAGGGGCTGGCTCCCGCGCGTCGTCGCCGAGCCGAGTATGACTCCTACACCGACCACCTCGACGATGAGCAAGATCATCCCCGCCGCAAGAAGGGCTCCGTTGCGGGCTGTTTTCTCCTGGTGCTCTTTCTGGGCACGCTGGTGGCCGGAGGGAGCTACTTCCTGTTCGGTCACGAGATCGCCGACTGGCTCGAGGTGCACGGCTACCTCCAGTACCTGCCCGAGTGGCTGCGCCTGCACATGCCGTGACGACCGAGCCCGAGGAGAAAAGCTTCCCGGGCGCGGTTCTGGCCGCCTTCTTGTTGTGAACCGCCTGGTGCTCGCCTTTAACTACCCTGATCCCCCGGAAGGGACTTTAACAAGCTGTTAAGACCACCGACAAGAAGGCGCAGTAGGATGCTTTCAGCGTCATGCAAGTTTCCCCCGTGCACCTCCCCCCAACGCTCTCCCTACGCCGTCCGGCGGCGGCCGCCGCCGCGCCCGCGGGCCCTTCCGACCAGGTGGTGTTGAGCGGTCAGGCCGAGCGCGTGCAGGTTGTGCAACGCACCCCCTCCCGTCACGGCGGCTGGATCGAGCTGTTGCGCGACAAGAACCCCAACCTGATCCAGCGGAATTTCCACCCCCGCACCACCCAGCGCAGCCCCGAGGTGATCGCCGCTTTCGGAACCGACAAGCCCCATTCAGGCGATGCGCTGCTCCACTACGCGGGCGATCCTCCTCCAGGGGTGGCGGTCAAGCCTACCCCCGTGCTGCTCGTGCACGGCGCCAGCAAGAGTGCAGAGTTCTGGTGGGATCCGAAAGAGGACGGCAGCAACCAGGGATTGCCCCAACTGCTGCGCGAGCAGGGCTTCCAGGTCTACGCGGTCAGCTTCGCTCACAACCAGGACGATCAGTTCTTCTGGGCCCAGCAGATCGCCAACGCCTCCGAGCGCATCCGAACCCTCACCGGCGCCCCCCAGATCGACCTGGTCGGTCACAGCAAAGGCGGGCAGGCCGCCCGCATGTATGGCTCGGGAGTGGCCCACGACTGGATGGCCAGGAGCCAGGGCGACGTGCGCCGACTGGTGCTGGTGGCCGCCCCCAATGGGGGCATCGACACCATGTTCCGACACCCCTCGGCTAACTACGTCCTCTATGGCGACTCCGACAGCCCTCGTTTGAACGCTCCCATGTCCTGGGAGCGGATGGTGGCCTGGGGCAGCATGCGCGACACCAGCGCCATGGGCTTCAGCTCCGAAGGCCCCGATCACTGGCCCGGCCAGCGCCAGATGCTGGCCCGCTGGGCCCACCGCTTCCCCGTGCCAATGAGCGAGCCAGACTGGCACACCACCTACGAGGGCGGCCAGGGCTTCGTGAGCTACTCCAAAGGTATCGACCACTACATCCAGGAAGGCGGCAACCTGGTCGAGCGCCTGCACAAGACTCCCATCCTGCCCGGCATCCAGGTGGCGGTGCTGGCCGGAGACAAGGCCGACATCCAGGGGATCGTCAACGAAAGGGGCGGGCCCTCGGACGGACTGCTCTACCTCGAGAGCGCCCTGAAAATGCCGCGGGGCACCGAGCTGATCGCCCAGTCGGTGTTGCACCTCAACCACAAGTCTCTGGTCTCGGACCGTCAGGGCCAGCAGTGGATCGCCGACGTGCTGGCGGACGAGAACCCCCAGCGGGTTCCCGAGAAAGTCATCGAGCAGGCCATCGAGGCCGCCTCCAAGCCCCTGGCCGATGGCGACTCGGGCCCGGCCGTGCCGCTGGCCTTCGCGCCCGGCGGCCCGGGGTCTGCTATGCCGCTGGCTTTCGCCCCCGGCAAGACCGGCGCGCAGCCGCTGAGCTCCCCCCGGGTTCTGGTCGAGTTTTAGCCTTCTTTCAGCCGCCCCGGCTAACCTCACAGGTAAGACTTTCCGTGGCGGTGAATCAAGCAAAATGAACACGTCCCCCCTGCAGTTCAACACTCCGCACGTCGGCGTGACCCGCTCCAACCTGCAGAGCAATGCCCCCCCTGGCTCCAGCGGAGGCGTGTTGCCGCAAGACACGGTGGCCAGCGGCGACTTTGCCACCCCGCCCGTCATCCACACCCCCCCGGCCAGCAACGAAGGGCCTGCCAAGAGCCGCGTGCCGCGCTGGGCGTTGGGCCTGCTTGGCCTGACGGCGGCCCTGGGGGTGGGGATCACGACGCTTGGCCCGATGGCAGCCGGAACCCACGAGGCCACCGCGCCGGTGGCGGCCGTGACGGTGCAGAAGGAAGCCCGGGAAACGAAGGCCGACCTTAAGACCGAAGTCCAGAAGGCCCAGTACGGCGTCGCCCTGCAGAATGCCCGCTTCAACACCTCGCTCTCGGCCACCAGCTTCGGCCCCTCGGCCGACTACGTGCAGCTTCGCACCGACCGCCTGAGCACCGAGGCCAACGGCTTCACCTTCAGCTACGAGGGTGCCCAGCTGATCGCCCGGGGCGGCACCGAGGACGTCAAGGTTTACGACGCCCGGGAAGGCCTGATGCCGGAGTACCTCGACGCCTTTGCCAACGAGGGAAGCGAGAACTGGCACGTGAAGACCAGCGTGCGCCCGGCCGGCGGGGCCGCCACGATGGCCTCCATCGCCGTCACCTCCGACGTCTACACCGGCGGCAGCCCCAACCAGACCGCCGAGTTCATGACCTTCGACCACGTGGAAGGCCAGCGGGTCATGCTCAGCTCCCTCTTGAGCCAGGGCCAGCAGAGCCACGTGCTCAACAGCATCCGCGGCCAGCTCGCCAGCGTGCCGGCTGGCTCGCTCTTCGACCACGGCGACGGCCTGGGCGAGATCGTCGACCGCAGCTTCGCCTTGCGCGACGAGGGCGGCAAGGACCTCAAACTGGTGGTGGCCGTGCCCGGCAACTCCGAGTCCAACGAAGGCAAAGTCGCCGAGTTCACCTTCTCGGTTCCCCGCGACATCCTGAAGTAACGCATTTGCAACATCTCCGCCCTACTTTGAGGGCGGAGGATTGAAAGCCATGCAACTGCAAGACCAGGTTGTCCTGGAAGAACGGGGTTCTATGCGTCTCAAAGACAAGGTTTGCCTGATCACCGGGGGGGGACGCGGGATTGGCCGCGCCACCGCCATTCGCTTCGCCCAGGAGGGCGCGCGCGTGGCCGTGGCGGACGTCGACCTGCAGGTGGCTGCGGAAGTGGCCCACGAGCTGGGCGAGCAGGGCCTGGCCCTGGAGCTGGACGTGAGCTCGCGCGAGTCGCTCGAGGCCGGGCTCGACCGCATCATCTCCCATTGGGGTCGGCTGGACGTGCTGGTCAACAACGCCGGCATCGTGCGCGACGCCCAACTGCTCAAGATGAGCGAGGCCGACTTCGACGCCGTCATCGACATCAATTTGAAGGCTGTCTTCACCTGCACCCAGGCGGTGGCTCGCCGGATGGTGGATCAGGGCAGCGGAGTGATCCTGAACGCCTCCTCCGTGGTGGCGCTCTACGGCAATTTCGGCCAGTCCAACTATGTGGCCGCCAAGTCGGGCGTCATCGGCATGACCAGGGTGTGGGCCCGCGAGCTCGGTCCCAAGGGAATCCGGGTCAACGCCGTCGCCCCCGGATTCATCGAGACCCGCATGACGGCCGGCATTCCCGAGAAAGTCGTGGAAAAGATCAACGAGCGGGTTCCCCTGCGCCGCATGGGAGAGCCCGAAGAGGTTGCCAACGCCTATCTCTGGCTGGCCTCGGACGAAGCGAGCTATGTCAACGGCCATGTGCTCTCGGTGGACGGGGGAGCGGTGGTCTGACCCCTCTCCAGAGGAGCTTGTCCTGCTGGCGGTGAAGTTCTGAGCCTTGACGAATTCTCAAGCTTAGCCGGGATGGCGGGCAGATGGAGGGGCACGGTGGCTCTGGGCATTGGAACGCTGGCGATCTTTCTGGTCCTGGGCTTGCTGCCCATCCGGGGCCTCAAGGGCTTTGGCATCAAGTTCGTATTGCTGGCCGTTCTGGCCGTGGTGGTCTACCAGCTGCCCCACTACTGGGAGCCGTTCTTCGAGGCCGGCTTCGAAATCCCGGAGGGACCCTTGCAGGACAAGCTCGGGTACATGATCGGCGGGGGCATCCTGGGGCCCGTCGGAGCCGTAATCGGAATCATCGCCGCCGCCATTATGGCGCTGTTCTTCCGAAAAAAGGCGGAGTGAGCACTTTTCAAACAAACGTTCGAGACGAGCAGGATTTACCGCGCGCTGATTCGAATTCAGGCATTATCCGGGCCGCAGGGCTTGCTCTCAACGCTCTCGTGGTCAACCAAGGAGGCATCAGGGTGAAAGGCAAGCGGACCCGCCGGTCCTCGTCC
>CAZWUN010000072.1:0-18189 GCA_964637145.1 uncultured Burkholderiales bacterium | reverse complement strand
TGCCCCGGTTGGCGGTGACCTCGAACTCGAAGGTGCCGTTCTCGTTCACCGTGCCGGCGAACACCGGGTCGCCGGGATTCTTCTCCACCGGCAGGCTTTCGCCCGTGATGGGCGCCTGGTTGACGGAGGACGAGCCGGCCACCACCACTCCGTCCAGCGGCACGCGACCCCCCGGCCGCACCTGGACCCGCTGGCCCACCCGCACATCCTCGGCCGGTACCTCGTGCCAGTCCGAGCAGCAGCTGCTCTTGACCAGGGCCTTGTCGGGGGAGAGCTCCATCAGGGCCCGGATGGAGTTGCGGGCCCGGTTGAGCGAGCCTTCCTCGATGCGCTCGGCCAGGGCGAAGAGGAAAGTGACCATGGCCGCTTCGGGCCACTGGCCCAGGCAGGCGGCCCCGAGGACCGCGATGGTCATGAGGAAGTTGATGTTCAGGGTGCGGTTGGTGAGGGCCACCCAGCCCTTGACAAGCGTTTCGCGGCCCCCCAGGGCCATGGAGGCCAGAGCCAGGGCAACCACTGGCAGGCTGCGCTCGACGCCCGTGGTCCAGGCCACCACCTCCGAGGCCATGGCAGCCACCCCGCTCAGGGCCAGGGGCAGGTGGACGCGCCAGGCGGGGGCGCTCGGAGGAGTCTGCGTGGTGCGGGCCGGCAACCCGATCGCGGTCAGGGCGGTCAGGATGGGTGTGTCCCCATCGAGCTCGTGGTGCACCGTCAGCTGGCGCTCGAGCAGGTTGAAGTCGAGCGAGGACACCCCCTGGATGCGGCTGAGCCGGTTGCGGATCAGCTGCTCCTCGGTGGCGCAGCAAAGGTTGTCGATGGTGTAGACGTGCGTCTTCATCCCACAGCTTCTTCGCCAAAGACGGCTTCAGCCTCTGTCGGCCCGCCCAGATCGCGCAACTGCTCGAGCCGCCGTCCCGCCGCCACCAGCTGCCTGATGCCAGAAAAGAGCCGGCCGGGGCGCTGCTCGGCGAGATAGCGTTGCAGCTCATCCAAAGCACCCCGATACTCGGCCAGGGCCGAGCGCAAGATCTCGCTGCTTCCGAAGGCCTCCAACCCCACCGTCTCGAGGGGGGGAAGGCGGGTCAGACCGTACTCGGCCCGGCTCAGCACCCGGTAGGCGCGTTGCAGGCTGGGAGCAAACTCCTCCGGCCCCGAGAGCTCGTTCTGGAGCTGCTCGCAGGCCAGCAGCAAGCCCTTGAGCTGCAAGGAGAGCTGGCGGCTGGTGATGGTGCCGGCCTGGATGACCAGGGCCGAGCCGCAGGTACACACCCGGGCCGTGACCGGGTTGCTGGAACCGCAGCTCACGCAGGGGATGGAGCCCAGCCGGTCGCGTGCTTCCCGAAACAGGCGGTTGGCCGCGGCCAACTCGCGCCCTCCTTTGGCCAGCTGCTGCAGGGCGGCCCCCAGCGCCGCCCGCTCGCCAGCCGATACCCGGCAGGCGGTGAGGGCCTCGGTCACGCTGTCGAGCCCCTGGCGAGCCTGCTCCACGCCGCTCCAGAGCGAGTCGGCCGACTCCAGGGCTACAACCTCACGCTCGAAGGCGTAGTAGGCGCGGACGTGCAGATCTTCCAGCCAGTCCAGGGGCATGGTGGCCGCGTCAGCGGTGACCAGCCCGTCGGCCACGGCCACCAATGCGTGCACCGTCCAGTTCACCGCCGTGGCCCCGGTGGGTCCGGCCTGGAAGGCCGACTTCAGGCTCTCCAGAAAGACCTCTTGCAGCGTGTCGGCGCCCCCCCGGAAGTAGCCCGCGGCCTTCTCGACATCGGGCTTCTCCAGCTCTTGCAGGCCGTGAAAGACGTCCCGGCAGGCCTGCTGACCGCGGCGCACGCGCAGGGGATCGGGGTCGGTTTCCAGCTCGCGCAGCCCTTCGGTGAAGAGATCCCATGTCTGGTCCAGCCTCTCGCCATCGGGCCGGGCCAGCAGGCTCTGCAGCCAGGCCTGCAGGGGGTAGGCGCAGGCGGGGTCGGACATGCCCGTGGCCAGCAGCCGCCCGGAGGCCAGGGCGGCGGGGAAGTTGGCCCCTTGGGCTCCTCCGCAGGTGACCCGCAGATACTCGCCCAGGGCCTCGCCCCGGCGCACCAGGATCGAGCTCAGCCAGGGAGCCCAGCTGGGAACCGGATCCTCATCCTGGGGCGAGAAGTGGGGCGCCAGGGCGTTCACCAGGGCCAGCCCGGCCAGGCCGGGATGCTCGTCGCCCAGGCCGCCGCTGCCCACCACCGAGCCGGCCAGACCCCGAATCAGGCCGTTCATGGCCTGCTCCGGCTCGGCCAGCAGGTGGGGATGGGGCGGGGGCATCTACTTGCGGGTCAGCCCGCGGCTCCCCGGTTGGCTCTTCTCGTTGGGCCCCGCCGGCATGCCCTTCAAGACGAAGCGCAGCACGGTCAGGCTCGAGAGGCGGATGCGGTCGTCAGGAGTGATCATCCGCTCGGAGCCGGGCAAGACCGACATGCCGTTGACGAAGGTGGGATTGGTGTCGGAGCGGTGCTGCAGGTAGAAGCGCCCGTCGCGGTAGACCAGGCAGGCGTGCAGTCGCGAGACCTCGAGATCGTTGAGGTGGATGTCGCAGTTCTTGCCCCGACCGATCAGCACGCGCTGCTTGTTGAAGTGGAACTGCCTGCCCTGGTCGGCGTCCACGCCGCTCTCCACCTCCACCAGGTAGCTCGACAAGGTCTCCACCACGCGACGCTCGAGAAAGCGCACCTGGGTGTCGCCGGTCTCGATCAGGTCACCGGTCACCAGCACGACCTGATCCCCCGTCTTCATCGGCACGCGGTTGATGAAGACCACGTCGGGAGGGCCCTGGTTGAGCAGGCTGAAGCGGCCGGTGCGGAAGCGAAGTTGGGCCTGGGAGTTGGTGACGTTCGGGCCGCTCACCTCGATGTCGTTGAGGCGCTCGCCCGGACAACCGATGTTGATGACGCGGTCCTCGGTCATCTCGGCTCCGACCAGCGAGATCTGGCAGCCCCGGCGGGTTCCCTTGAGGTAGTCGAACACGTAGTCGGCCCGGAAGCGCCAGGGCCAGGTCAGGGCGCCCAGATCGGGCAGATCCTCGCCGATGGGCGACTCCATGAGGCTGCCCAGCTGAATGCGCTGGGTCGTCCCTGAGGGATCGCGCTGGGGCGGTCCCGCAGCCTCGCGTTGGGTCGGTGCCGCTGCTTCGGGAGCGGTTCGCCTGGGACTGGTTCCGATGGTTCCCAGCTCAGCCAGGTCGACCTGGGCCGAGGCTCCCTGCCCTGGTTGCACCGTCTCGCGCATGGCCGTGCTCAAGGGGGGAATGGGGCGGGGAGGCTTGGGAGGCTCGGCCGGGGCGGCCGAAGCGGCCCCCACCGCCGTCTCTGCCAGAGAAACCGGTCGACGCGGGCTGCCGGGGCGGGTGGGACCCAGAAATGTCGGTTCGGCAGGACGCTTGGGCACGTCCGGCAGGTCAGGCTGGGGAGCCGGGGGCGACACGGGAGCGGTGCGCGGCGGGACGGGCCGGGCCTCCGGGGCCGGGGGCAGAGGGGAGAGCGGTGCTGGCGGCGCCGGGGGACGGATGCTGGCCGCGTTGGACCAGGGGTCGTCGGAGCCGGGCGAAAAGGCGGGCACTCCCCCCGGGTAGGCCGGACCGTCTCCCACCAGGGTGTGGGGCGTGCGCACGTCGTCCCCAGCGGAGGCCTCCCAGCCTGGCTCGTCCTCTTCGGGTGCGTCCAGTTCGGCGGGCGAACTGCTCTGCGGACCCGCCAGTTGGACCGAAGGTCGGAACGGGGAACGGGCCGGGGCCGGAGCGGGCGAGCGTCGAGAACCCTGGCCATCGGCTCGGCGCAGGATGAGCACCGACTTGCCCATCTGCAGCACGTCTCCCTCTTGCAGCAGGACAGGGGTGTCTCGGCCCACCCGCAGCTCGCGAGGCGAGCCATTCACGGTGCGTCGCACCCTGATCTCAATCGTGGTTCCGTCCGCCTGGAGAATGCCGTAGGCCTGCTCGCGCCCCTGCCAGACCAGCATGGCCTGCTCGGAGGGTAGCTCGTCGTCTTGCAGCAACACGCCGACATCCATGCGGGGGTCGGCCGAGCCGAGCGAACGGCCAATGACCAGCACGCTCTCGAGCAAGGGGAACCTGCGACCCTTGTCGGGCCCTTCAGCGACGATGAGGCGGAAAGCGGCCGGGCGTTCCGAGTCGGCCTCGGTTGCGTCCTCCAACTCAGGCTCGAGCACTGTAAAATCGGGTGGGGCGGGGGCGGGGGGAGCCAGCGTCCGAAACGGGTTGGCACTGGCGCTGGCGTTGCTGTTGAAGCTCGACCAGGGATCAGGCCCCTCGGCAGATTTCGTGGGGGGCTTGAGCAGCCCGGAGCCAGTGCTCGGCCGGCTGGGAGCGGGCTTCTCCTCACCCAGGTTCGAGAGTGCCTCCAGGATCGGGCCCACCACGGATTCGTTTTTTTTCTTCTCGGGGCCCATGACGGCGTCGCCGAGTCGCCCGCTGCGGGCGGCGTTGGCTGCCTCGGCACTCTGCATCTCGAGCACCAGCAAGCCAAGTTGCAGCCGAGTACCGATCGTGATGGGGTGGTGGTCGACCGGGGAGCCGTTGACCAGGCTGGCGTTGGTCTTGGAGCGATGATTCAGGATGTAGTGCTTGCGGCTGTCATCCCAGCTCAAAATCGCGTGGACCCGAGAGACCGTGGGCTCATTGAAGAAAATCCAGCCTGGGGCCCGCTCGCCTTTCGTTTGCGCGCGCCCCAGCGTGACTTCAGGGTGGTCAAGGCGGATTGTGCGTCCGCGCTCCTGCCCTTCGACCACCTTCAGTTGTAACCCGGAGGTCCAAGACATTCCGGAACTCTTTACCCCTTTTCGCCCCAGCCTTCGGCCAGTTGCCCGGCCGATCTACTCCCGCACATTCAGGTTTCTACGTCCGATGGGCGGTCCCCTCCGGTGCCATCAAGCCGGGGTTTCTTCGGGTTGGGGAGCCGAGCAGGCCGCCAGGGCCTGCTCGAGGGCCGTCAGCAAAGGACGGAGCGAGTCCGGGTCACGGGCCGAAATGGCCGGGGCGGTCCAGGTGGCCTGGATGTCAGCCCGCGCGGCAGGCGAGACCCGGTCCACCTTGTTGAAGCACATCAGCACGGGGAGATTGTCCAGGGCCAGGTCGGCCAGGATCTGCTCCACCGCCATGACCTGGTCGGCGAAGTGGGGGTTGGACATGTCCACCAGGTGGAGCAGCAGGTCGGCTTCCCCCAGCTCTTCCAGCGTAGCCCGGAAGGCCCGGGCCAGCTCCTCGGGTAGCTCGCGAATGAAGCCCACCGTGTCGGTCAGGATGGCTTCCCGTCCCGGGGCCAGCCAGAGCCGCCGCGAGGTGGGATCCAGAGTGGCGAAAAGCCGATTCTCAGCCAGCACCTTGCTGCCGGTCAGCGTGTTGAGCAAGGTCGACTTGCCGGCGTTGGTATAACCGATGATGGAGACCACCGGAATCCCGGCCCGACGCCTCTGGCTGCGGCGAAGCGAGCGCTCGCGCGAGAGCCCCTCCAACTCGCGCTCGAGGCGAGCGATGCGATCGCGTACCTGACGTCTGAGCTCCTCGATTTTGGTCTCGCCCGGACCGCGCGCCCCGATTCCGCCCGTCAGCCGGCTCAAGAAATCATCGCGTAAGACCAGGCGGGGCAGGCTGTACTTCAGCATGGCCAGCTCGACCTGCAGCTTGCCCCCGCGACTCTGGGCCCGGTCAGCGAAGATCTCCAGAATCAGCTGGGTCCGGTCCCACACCTCCAGATCGCCAAACTCGGAGATGGCGCGCACCTGCGAGCCCGACAGCTCGCCTTCAAACACGATCATGTCGGCCCGCTTTTGCATGCAGTGGATGTACAGCTCTTTCATCTTGCCGCTGCCCACCACGAACTTGGGATCCAGGCGCGGCCGGCGCTGGGCGACCACGTCCACCACCTCGAGTCCGGCCGATTCTGCCAGATCGCGCAACTCTTCCAGGTTTTCCTCGAGCTGGTCGATCCGGTCCGTGGTGACTCCCACCAGCACGGCCCGCTTCCTGCTACTGCCGACCTTGCGCGAGCGGTGCACCAGGCTGGAGAACTCTTCTTCCAGGTCATTGATGAACTGGGTGAAGTCGAGCTCGAGCTCATGCACCGTGGTGGGAGCCTCCACCACCCAGGGCTCGGCGTCCTCGGCTCCGGGCCGCAGGTAGGCCCAGTGCAGACGGCCGGGCAGCCCGTTTTCCTGGACCTCCACCGCGGCGATCAGATCGAAGCGGAGCAGGGCCAGGTCGGTGAGGTCATCGTGGCTCAGAGGCTCGCCTCGCAGATGGGTGTGCAGGAAGCGCAGGCCCCGGAAACGAGACTTTCCAACCCGGTAGCGGCCCATCTCGGTCAGTGTGATCTGGCGGGCATCGCCCACGATCAGGTCCTCGATGCGTCCACGCCGGTCGACGAGCAGGCCGACCTGGCGTCCGAGCTCTCGGGACAACTCGCACAGACTGCGGGCCAGCTCGACCGATATCACCTGGTCGGGCGGAATGCGTCTCTGGGCAAGTTTCTGGAGCCGCTGAATCTGGCTGGGTTTCAGGCCGAGAGTATGGCCTTTTGGCTTCTTGATACCGAATCGCTCCTCGCGTCTGAGGCGCCGCGCGCTTTACTGTTCAGGAAGCAGCGCGGCGCCGTTCAACATTATTGGCCTTCAGTCCGCGTCGAAGGTTGTTGGGCGGGACTGTCGCTGGCTGGAAGTTTCGTGACCGGGCGCAGTTTCCTTTGCCCGGACTCTGGTGGAAAAGAGAAAGGCGCCTGTCGGCGCCTCGGGGGCCGGAGAACCGGCCCAACTCTGTCAGCTACCTGGCTCGAGCTACTGGCGCACGAAGCCCCACATGAAGAGCAGTGACAAGACGAGGTAGGCCAACTGCTGGGGCGACCCGAACTGGACAGATTGCGTGGCAAGAACTGATGTGGAAAGCCCGGCAACCCAGTACATCCAGTTGTTCGGAATCGCGTAAACCTGCATTGTAGGCTCCTCGCTGGTCGCTGACTGTGCCGTGACCGGGGTTTCCATCGCGTCCTCCTCCTTGTTACGGGGTATTGAAGGTAGTATTGCGGTGAACCCGACCAGGCTGCTGTTAACAACATTGTAACAGATACCGGGCTCGGGCGGAAGTGATCTGGCTCACACTTGCGCAGAGATGGCAGGTCAGGTTTGCCAGAAACTTGAAGATTTAGTGGTGTTCAAGCACCTGGTCCAAGGCTTGAAAGGTCTCGTGCTCGGTCGCCAACGCGATCTGCCCGGGCTCGACGACCGTCGCCAGTTGGTGCGGATGCGTTGCGACTACCCGGTGATCGTCAAGCTGGGCGAGGCCATGTTCGCCGCCAGGGTCACCGACATCAGCTCGCAGGGACTGCGGCTGGTTGTTCCCGAGGTGGAGCGACCTCCGCGTAAGGACTCGCAGGTGCTGGTTTCCTATCGACCGGGCGGGGTGCCCACCGGAAGGCAGCGACTTCGCTGCCGGGTGATCTGGACGCGGCGGCAGCGCAACCGCGCCCTCGTCGAGTTCGGTCTGGCCTATGACGACAACAACGACAATCTCAAGTTTTCCTGGGTCCAGGTCTTGCTGCAAGAGCTGGGGTTCGACGACCGCCGCCTTTACCGCCGCCGGGCCCTGCGCGTCGACCTGCAGCTACCGGTGGTGCTGCGGCCGCTGGAAGGCGGAGCCGACCGGCAGGGCGAGCTGCTCAACCTGGGCGTGGGCGGACTGTTGTGTCGCACCGCCGAGGAGCTTGCCCCCGGCACCCTGGTGCGAGTTTCGCTCGGCCCTTATCGCAAGCTGCCGGCTCTGGCGATCAATGGCCGGGTGGTTTCCAATCGGCCTGATCCCGATGGGGTCGGCGACCGCCACGGCATTCGCTTTCTGGGCTATGAGACCCCCGAGATCAAACTGCTCGGCAGCTACGTGATCGAGACTCTGAAGGAGCGTTACGCCTGATACCACCCAAGTGAAGTGGCACGGTCAATGCGATGAAGTTTAGCGATCGAGCACTTCGCGCACCTTGCGCAAGAGGGCATCGGGCGTGAGCGGCTTGGCCAGGAAGGAGATCCCCGCCTCCAGCACGCCGTGGCGCACGATCGAGTCCTGAGTGTAGCCCGAGACATAGAGCACCTTCATCTCGGGGCGTAGCGGCGCCAGGCGCTCGGCCAGCTCGCGGCCGCTCATCCGGGGCATCACCAGGTCGGTCAGCAAGAGATGGATGCGGGCCTTGTACTGCTCGCAGATCAAGAACGCCTCTCCCCCGTTTCGGGCCGTCAGAACGTTGTAGCCGTGGCGGCTCAAGGTCGTGCGCACCACCTTCTGGACCTGCTCGTCGTCCTCCACTAGCAGCAGGGTCTCGTGTCCCCGCAGCGAGTCGGGCGTGACCGTCTCCTGGCCGCCAGGTTGGCCTTCCTGGTCCACCCTGGGCAGATAGACCCGGATGGTGGTGCCGCACCCCGGCTCGCTGTAGACCCAGAGGTGGCCGCCGCTCTGGGTCACGATCCCGTAGACGGTGGAGAGTCCGAGGCCGGTGCCCTTGCCGGTCTCCTTGGTCGTGAAGAAGGGTTCGAAGATGCGCTGGCGGGTGGCTGCGTCCATCCCGATGCCAGTGTCGGTCACGGCCAGCATGACATAAGGCCCGGGTGTCACCCCGTGGTGGTCGGCGGCGTAGGACTGATCCAGCGCCACCCTGGAGGTCTCGATGGTCAGATAGCCTCCGGACGGCATGGCGTCACGCGCGTTGACGGCCAGGTTGACGATGACCTGCTCGAGTTGCCCCGGATCGGCCAGCACCTTGACGGGCGACTGCTCGAGGGCCAGGCTCAGGTCGATGTCGGCCCCCAGCAGTCGGCCCAGCAACTTTTCGAGCTCTGTGACCACCACATTGAGATCCACCACGCGCGGCTGCAGTACCTGCTTGCGGCTGAAGGCCAGCAGCTGGCGAGTCAGCTGGGCGGCCCGTTCGCCGGCCCGGTCGATCTCCTCGATGTGGGCTCGCAGGGGGTCACCCTCCTTGAGCTCGCCCCGAATCAGGTCGGTGTAGGTCAAGATCACCGTCAGCAGGTTGTTGAAGTCGTGGGCCACTCCCCCGGCCAGCAGGCCGATGGCCTCCATCTTTTGCGACTGGCGCAGCTGTTCTTCCAGCTTGCGGTGGTCGCTCCGGTCTTGAATGGCACCCTGCACGCGCACGATCTCGCCGGCCGCGTTGCGCTCGGCCTGGCCCACCATTCGCACCCAGACCTGTCGACCGGTGGCCGTCCGAATGGGTGCCTCCAGATCGAAGGAGGTGCCCTGGAGGGCGCACTCTTGCAGCCTGGCTCTCACCTGCTCGCGAAATTCGGGGCCGCAGGCGGCTTCGAACTGCTCCACGGTGGGGGCGGTGCCGGATGGCAGATCGTAGATGTGGCAGATCTCGTCCGAGCAGCTTACGCGGCCGTCCGGCCACTCCAGGGAGAACCCCCCCAGGCGGGCGGCCTGGCCGGCGATGCGCAGCAGAGTTTCGGCCTGCCGGCGTTGGGACTCGCGCTCCAGCGACTCGAGACAAAGGGACAGGTGGTCGGCCACCGATCCCAGCACCCTGATCTCCTCCTCTCCAAAGCAGCCGGCTGCTCCCGCATAGATAGCCAGGACGCCCTTTCGGCCCTCGGCCAGCCGCATGGGGAAGATGGCGCACGAACGGAGGCCGTGGGTCTGCGCCTCGGATTTGAAGCGAAAATAGGGATCGTTCTCGATATCATTGGAGACCGCCACCTGCCCCGTCAGCATGGCCCGGACCGCGGGGCCCGGACGATCGGGCTCATCGTCGAGCCGCAGCTCGATCGACTTGACGTAGCTCGAGGCCGGACCGTATCCGGCCTGGGGCTCGATACGTCCCTGGCTCACCACCCCGACCCACGCCAACTGGGCCAGACCCTTCTCCACCGGGATGCGGCAGGCGAGCTCGAACGCTTCCTGCTGATCGCCGATGCGCACCAGAGCTTCGTTGACACTGCTGGAGACAGCGTAGAGGCGGGCCAGGCGGTGGGCCCGGGCTTCGCTCTCACGCAGGCAGCGCTCGGCCCGCTCGCGCAGGATGGCGATGGCCGCGAGGTGGGTGGCGGTATCCACCAGGTCGACCTCCTCCGGGCGGGGGCCGCGCGTCTCGCGATAGTAGATGGCGAAAGTTCCCAGCAGCTCTTTCTCGGGGGACAGGATGGGGCTCGACCAGCAGGCGCGCAGGCCGTGGGGCAGCGCCAGATGGCTGAAGGGGGCCCAGTTGGGGTGAGTGGCGATGTCCTCCACGATGACCCGCTGGCGAAGATAGGCCGCGGCCCCGCAGGAACCGACCGCGGGTCCGATGGCCAGGCCGTCGATCTGCTGGGAGTAGGCCGGGGGCAGGTTGGGGGCGGCTCCGTGGCGCACGGTCCGGCTTTCTTCGTCGTAAAGAAGAATGGAGCAGACCGCCCCGGGAGTCTGCTCCTCGATCAGCTCGACGATGGCCTCCAGCACCCGGGGCAAAGGGGCCCCACCGGTAACCAGCTCGAGAATGGCGCACTGGCCGGCGTAGAAGCTGCTGACCAGGTTCATTCAGGCTCACCCCCAGTGGACAGAGTTCCCAGGCGCGAAGGGAAAAAGGGCCGGACCTGAGCAGGTCCGGCCCTCACCGACTACTTCGCGGCCGCGTACTTCTCGGCGACGGCTTTCCAGTTGACCACGTTCCAGAAGGCGGCGACGTAGTCGGGGCGACGGTTCTGGTAATTGAGGTAGTAGGCGTGCTCCCACACGTCCAGCCCCAGAATGGGGGTGGCGCCATCGGTGAGAGGACTGTCCTGGTTGGGAGTGGAGGTGACCTCGAGCTTGCCGCCCTTGACCACCAGCCAGGCCCAGCCGCTGCCGAAGCGGGTGATGCCAGCCTGGCCGAACTTCTCCTTGAAGGAGGCGAAGTCCCCGAAGGTCGCCTTGATGGCCTCGGCCAGTTCGCCGGTGGGCTCGCCGCCGGCGTTGGGGCCGATCACTTCCCAGAACAGGGTGTGGTTGTGGTGTCCGCCACCGTTGTTGCGCACGGCCATGCGAATGGCCTCGGGCACGTTGTTGAGGTTCTTGAGAATCTCCTCGATGGTCTTGTTCTGCCAGTCAGCGTGGCCCTCCAGAGCCTTGTTCAGGTTGGTGACGTAAGCCTGATGGTGCTTGTCGTGGTGGATCTCCATGGTCTGCGCGTCGATGTGCGGCTCCAGCGCGTTGAAGGCGTAAGCCAGCGCGGGCACGGAAAAGGGCGCGGTCTGCGTGGTCATGCTGTGATTCCTCCGGTTTCGGGTTTGGGACCTGCCCATGTATGCCCTCCTGGCGCCGAACTCCTGTCGACCGCTCCTGTCGCAGGCAATCTTCTAACGCAGTTCGAATGCGCGAGACACGCGACCACTGACCCGAGGAGGCTGAATGGCGGAACTGTATCCACTCCCTCTCCCGCTCCACTTGCGGCGGATCTTTCACGAGCTGAAAACCCATCAGCAGATCTACGATCTGCCCGCCAACAAGTTCTGGAGACCGGCCGAGGGGCTGGATCTGTCGGTTCGCTTTCACGGCATGCGCGCCTCGACCGTGACCGGGCCGGCTGCGGGACCTCAAGATCAGCTGATTCAGAACATCATCCTGTCCTGGTTGGGGGGCTCGCGCATCATCGAGCTCAAGACGGTTCAGATTCTCGACGAGCTGAAGATCAGCCGCCCCTGCATTTACGCCGGCAACGTCGGCTTCAACGTGGAGTGGTCCCAAGAGCTGCGCCTGGCCGACAGCCTGACCGAGTACGTGGCCAGCTCGATGATCATCGACATGCTCCGTCACCTCGACGTGCTTGGCCTGGGAGAGCGTAACCTGGAGGCCACCGACACCATTCTCGACCTGTCGGTCGGCTACGACCTCAAAGGCATCTCCTCGCAGCCTGTGCGATCGTTCATTCAGTCCACCCAGGACGCCAGCGCCAAGATCGCCGAGTTGCGCCAGCTGATCCCCGACGAGCTCAAGCATCTGCGCGACATCCCGTTCAAGACCGACCTGGTCAAGAGCATCACCCTCTCCACCTTCCACGGTTGCCCCAAAGACGAGATCGAGCGCATCGTCCACTTCCTGCTCACCGAGGTGGGGGTCAGCACGATCATCAAGCTCAACCCCACCCAGCTCGAGGAGAAATACCTCAACAGCCTGCTGCGCGACGTGATGGGTTACGACCACCTGACCATCAACCCTAAGGCCATCCAGACTTCGCTCAGCCTGGAAGAGGCGGTGGGCATCGTGGACCGTCTCGAGCCCGAAGCCAAGAAGCGCGGGCTGGGTCTGGGGGTCAAGTTCTCCAATACCCTGGAGGTAATCAACAACCAGGGCTACTTCTCCGACGAGGTGATGTACATGAGCGGCCCGCCGCTCCACGTCATCGCCGTAACCCTGGTGGAGGAGTGGCGCAAGCTGGTGGGCGACCGTTTCCCCATCACCTTCGCGGCCGGCATCGAAAAAGAGAACTTCCCCGATACCGCCTCGCTGGGTCTGGCCCCCATCACCTCCTGCACCGATCTGCTCAAGACGCGCGGTTACGCCCGCCAGTTCACCTACCTCCAGAACCTGGAGGGCCAGATGAAGAAGCTGGGCGTGGCCACCATGGGCGACTTCATCCTCAAGACCCGCAAGCAGGGACTAGAGGTGCTCGAGGAGTGCGTCGGAGATGCTGACCTGCGGGCCGCGCTGCGCGCCGACCTGGAAGCGGCTTCCAGCGACACGGCGTCGCTGCTGGCCGGCAAGCTGCCCCAGGCCGAGGCCGAGGCGCTGCAGCACCGGTTGGTGCGGGCCGCTGCTCTGCGCAACACGCCCCTTTATGCCGCCGAGGCGCGGGCCAATCCGCGCTACCACGTCTCCAAGAACAACACCGCTCCCAAGAAGGTGGGCTCGGCCCTCTACCTGTTCGATTGCCTGGCTTGCGACAAGTGCGTGCCGGTCTGCCCCAACGACGCCAACTTCACCTATCCGGTGGAGCCTTTTGAAGTGGAGGGGCGCAATTTCAAGGTGCTGCATGGCCAGGTTCTGCCCGAGGAATCTTTCGTGCTGCGGGTCAAGAAAGACAAGCAATGGGCCGTTTACGCCGACTTCTGCAACGAGTGCGGCAACTGCGATACCTACTGCCCCGAGGATGGCGGGCCGTTCATGCAAAAGCCCAAGTTCTTCGGAACGCTGGAGACCTACCAGCGCCACAACGAGCGCGACGGCTACTTCGTGGAGCGCCACAACGGCACGGACAGGATGTGGGGCCGCGTGGGCGGCCAGGAATATTACCTGGAGGTGGATCGGGCCGCCAACCGGGCTCGCTTCCGCGACCAGGTGGTGGAGCTGGTGCTGGATCGCGCCAAGCCCACCGCCCCGGTCGAGAGCAAGATTCTCAGGGAGGGCAGCCAGGGCCACGTTCTGCAGATGAAGAGCTATTTCTGGATGGAGCGTTGCCTGGAGGGGGTGCTGAGCGACACGATGGTCAACTACGTCAACGTGCGCTTCATGTCGTGAGATACCTGGCCGCCTGGCTCCTGATGGCGCTGCTGGTGGGGGGCTGCGGCTCCACCCCGGCGGGCACAGCGTCGCCTGCCCCGTCTCCTCCAGCCTCGCCGACCTCCTCTCCCAGTTCCTCGACCGACGAGTCCTTGATCAGCCTGATGTACTTGCTGGAAGGCGCCCGGGATGACGCCCCCTCGCAGCTTCAGGCTCTGATCAAGCGGGCCTTCGGCCTGGAGGGCAAGCTGATCCAGGAGGACGACCCGGGCTACACCACCATCGAGCTCGAGGACGGCTGGACGTTGGCCTTCATTCACCGGCCTTCCAACTACCTCGAGCCGATGAGCAAGGAAGATCGCCTGGCGGTGCTCACCAGTATCCGCGATCCGAAGCAGCGCATGCTGTTCGAGTCCCACCAGGCCTGGCTCTCGGTGGATGTTCTGCAGCGTCCGCCGGGCGCCGACGAGGAAGCCGCCTACGCCCGGGTCGGCCTGCTCATGGCCGAGCTGGCCGGGCCCGACGTGCTGGCCATCATGCACCCGAACAGCAATCGGTTCTTTGCCTTTGAGGCGAAAATGGTTGAGGCCTTGCGGAAGCCGGGCTACCTGGTCGAGCTGGGCTTTCGGCCGCGCCCTTGAACTGTAGAGCTTCAGAGTCGCCGCCGTTTGTTGACCGATTGGCAAATGGCAACAGCCAGGGACTCCGGCTGAGCCGGGACGTTCTCGAGCTCGCCCATTTCAAAATAGGAGACGAGGTCGAGATAACAGTCAGCCCCTCACAGATCGTTCTTCGAAAGGTCAAAAAGTATGACCTTGCCGATCTCGTTTCGAGGATACCGGGCGACTACCAGGCAGAAGAAGTGGACTGCGGCCCGCCGGTAGGCAACGAGTTCTGGTAGTGTCCAGGTATGTACCTCGAAAGGGGGACTTCGTTTCGTTATCTTTTGACCCGCAGACCGGTCACGAGCAGACGGGTCGTCGTCCCGCTCTCGTCGTCAGCAACACTCTCTTCAATCGCCACACTGGACTCGCTATCGTGTGTCCCACACGAACCGAGATTTCCCCTTTCACCTCGGTGTGCCTGCCGCATCAGGCCTGACCGGTTTCGTCATGGTGGAGCAGATCAAATCCCTGGACTATCTCGAGCGAGGTGTGCGCCTGATCGAGCCCGCCCCACCAGAGTTCCTGGACGATGTCCTGGAAATGCTCGATGCTTGCTTGCGCTGAAGCCAGCCGTTTAGACCGGCTTGCGGATGCGCACCCCGGCCTTGACGCCGTGCATCAGCCGGCGGGCCTCGCGCACGGCCCGGTCGAGCTTCTCGCGCTGGGCCTTGGCGCCGCCCGCGCCACCGAGGTGGGGGAGGGCCACCCACCAGGGCTTGAAGTCGTCGGGGGCGCCAACGAAACCGCTCTGGAACGGAAGCTTGTCCGCTTCCACGGTCTCGATCAGCGTGTTCAGGGCCACCTGATGGCCTTCGGGCAGGTGGGTGAGCTGGGGTCCGGCTGACTCTTCCACGCCGGCCAGGAACTTCCACACCGCCGCTCCGTGCACCAGCACCAGTTTGGGTCGCACCGCCGCCACCAGCTTCATGGTGCGCGCCCAGCATGGGGGGAGCAGGCGGGGCGGGATCTCATTGGCTCGCCTGGTGGGGATGGGCACCACGTGAGCAGCCATGGCCACCTCGCCGAAAGTCTCGTAATCGGCCGTGTTGATGGAGGCATAGGGCAGATAGGCCGCAAAGCTGGCCTTGTCGGTGTTTTTCTGCTTGAAGTAGCGGGTGGCAAAATCCAGGTAGTCTTCCGCCGCGGACGGATACTCGGCCACGTCATAGCCGGCCGGGTTGAGGCCCAGGAACAGGAAAGCCGGCTCGATCGAGCCCAGGAACGGACCCAGCCCGGAGGGGCTGGGATGACCGGCCAGATACTCGCGGCACAGGCGGTCCTGGCGGGTCTCGTTGAGAATCTTGCGGACAGCTTCCAGCAATTCGGGAGCGTAGCCCATTTGCCCCTCCGGCTTACTTGTTGCGCTTCATGGTCTCGCGCAGCTTGGCTGCCAGAACCCGAATCTGCCGGTCGCGATTCTCCAGCTCCTGCCGCGGTACCATGTCGGTGCTTCGGCTGGCTTCCACTTGCTCCTTCAGCCGCTCCTCGCGCTCGCGGGTGGCGGCCAGCTCGCTCTCCAGGGCGGCCAGTTCTTCGCGCGTCCCGGTAATGTCGCTTTCTTGCTCCGAGAGTGCGTAAGCTCGTTCCGTCAACTCCAACACCTGCTTCTCGAGCTCTTCCACGTCCTGGCTGCGGCGCTTGAGAGTCTGCTCCAGCTCTCGGCGGGCCCTTTCCGAGTCGTCTAGCTGCTCACCCTTGCTCTGCAGCTCCTGCTTGACCTGGGTCAGGGCCTGCGCGGCTGTGCGCAGCTTGGTCTGCATGGCACCCACGCTGGACTCCAGGCGCGTGGCCTCCTCCTGACGGCGCTCCAGCTCGTTCACGCGCTTCTGGGCCGTGTGCAGCTTCTCCAGCCGATCGCGCGACTCACGCTCGTTCTCGTCGAGCTGGTTGCGCAGACGGCTGACCTGGCGTTGCAGCTCGTCCACTCGCTCGCCCAGTGCCGATTCCACCTGCTGCTGCTTGTTACGGGCTCCGGCTGACTGCGAGCGCAGGGTCAAGATCTCGGCCTGCAGCTCGCCCAGCTCGCTGGAACGCTCGCGGAGCTGCTTTTCGAGGTTGGCCAGTCGGAGATCGCGGTCGCTCAGCTGGCGCTCGAGCAAAGAGCTCCTGGACAGATCTTCGCGCGCGCTCGATGACTGGTGACGCAGCTCCTCCAGCTCGGCCTCCAGGAGCAGGCGGGCTTCACTGGCCTCGCTGAGCCGGTTGGCCAGATCGTTGACCTCCCGCTGGCGCTCGCTCAGGCGGGCCTCCAGCTCGAGCTGCTCTTGCTGGCGCTGGGTCAGCGTGCCGTCCAGCTCGCGCACCCGCAGGTTGCTCGAGGCCAGGTTGCGGTTGACCTGCTCGAGCGCCTTCTCGAGCTTCAGGACCCGGCCAAGGGCTACGGTCTCCCGGTCCTCCGCCTGGCTGAGTCGCTTCAGGTCGACCTCCACACGCTCCAGCTGGCGCTCACGGTCGGCCAACCGGTCGGCCAGCTCGTGGACGCGTCGCTCCAACTCGACCTGCTCGCGCTCGTGCTCGGACCGGGCCTCGAGCAGGTCGCGCTGCTCGGTCTTCATCAGCTTGATCGTCTCGCGGGCCTGCTCCAACTCGGCCTGCAGGCCGAGCCGCTCTTGCAGCTCTTCGCTCAGCTCGGCTGCCTGGGCATTGCGCCGGCTCAGCTCGGTGCTGAGCTCGGCGGCCCGACGGGTCTGTTGGGCGACCTCCTCTTCCAGCTCTTGCACCCGGGCCAGCGAGCGGTCGCGTTCCTGCTCGAGCCGGGTCAGCTGCTCGGTTCCCGTGGTTTCAAGCTTCTGACGCTGCACGCGCTGCTCGGCGCTGAGCCGGCGGGTTTCGCTCAGCTCGCTCTGCAGCTTGTCGCTCTCGGCCCGGGTCTCTTTCAGCTCGCGCAGAGCCTGCACCAGGCGCGCCTTCAGCTGATTGCTCTGCTTCTTGAGCGTCTCCATCTCGCTGCCGCGCAGCTCCAGCGTCTTGATGCGGGAGTCGCGCTCGGCCAGCTGCTTCTCTTGTTCCTGGGTCAGCTTGTAGAACTCGCCCAACTGGTCCGAGGTCGCCTTCACCTGGGTTTCCAGGTTGGCCAGGCGCGTTTGGAGCTGGTCGCGCTCGCTCTGGCCCTGACGAAGCTGTGCGGCCAGCCCGGCTCGCTCGCCCTCCAGCTCGGTCAGGCGGGACTGCAGCTCCTCTCGCTCCTGGGCCAGGTCGTGCAGGCGGCTTTCGAACTGGCGGCGCTGTCGGTCGAAGTCGCCCAGCGCATCCTGCTGGCGCGTCTCCTGCTCGCGGTTGAGGCCCTGGGCTCGGCGCAGCTGGGCCTCGGTGTCGGCCAGGGCGTGCTCCAGCGCCAGCACTTGCTCTTCGGCCAGCTGCCGTTGCTCGCGTTCCTGGCGCAGGTCGGTCTGCAGCCCGAGCAGTTGCTGGGCCCGATCCTTCAGCTCGCCCGAGCGATTCTGCAACTCGCTGGTGAGCTCGCTGCGCAGCTGCTCCGACTCGGCCCTGGTGCTTTCGAGAGAGCTCTCGGCCTGGCGCAGGCGCTCCTGGCTCTGCTCGAGCTCATGGCCGCGCCGCGAGAGCTCCTGGCGCAGCTCCTCCAGTTCCAGCTCCAGCTTCTGCAAGGTGGCCTGGCGGGCTTCGTCCTGTTTGCCCGCGGCCTTGAGCCGGGAATCCTGGTCTCGCACCAGGGCGTTGGTCTGCTTGAGCTTCTCCAGGGCCTGGAGAGTCTTCTGCTCCAAACTCTTGATGCGCGTCTCGCGAGCGCTCACCACGGTTTTTAGCTGCTCGCGCTCGAGGTCGGCGGCCTCGCGCTCTTTCGTCCGCTCTTGCTCCAGGCGGGTCAGCGAGGCAGTCAGCTCCCTGACCTGCGCGCGCAGGCCGCTCTCCACCTCGGCCTGCTCGGCCGAGCCGTGCCGGGCGGCGGCCAGGTCGGTTTCCAACTCGGCCATGGCCTGCTCCAGGGCCAGTACCTGCTCGTCGGCCAGCTGGCGGTGCTCGCGCTCGGCCGCCAGCTCGGCGGTCAGCTCGCGCAGCAGGGCTGAGCGGGTCTCC
>CAZWUN010000071.1:0-18194 GCA_964637145.1 uncultured Burkholderiales bacterium | reverse complement strand
CCGCTACGACCTGGGCCGCCCGGAGCCGAGCTACGCGCTGGCGGCCAGCAAGGCTCTGGTCCAGCAGAGCCTGCCCGAGGAACTCTGGAAGCAGGGAGCCGAGACCCTGCAGGGTCTGCTGCAGAGCAGCCTCGACCGGTTTCAGGCCTGGGACCGTTTCGTGGAGGGCCTGCAGGCCCAACCCGATGATCCCCTCACGGCGCTGCAGATCATGCAGCTCGGCCTGAAGCAGGCCGCCCGGGGCAACGCGGTGGGGGTGGGGACCGACGCGGTCAAGATCGGCGGAACGCGGCTCAAAGTTCGCACGCGTTCCTGACGCCGACCCGCTGCACGGACTCTGGCTCTCGAGGAAACCTGCGCTGCATAGACTTCCCAGGGGTGTGCTCTGGGCGCATCGGTAAGCGTCTTCAGGGTCCGCACGCATTTTTCAAGCCCCTATGCACATCTTGCATAAAGCAGCATTATTCACAATGTGCATTTGTTAAATTATGCACAGGAAGGATAATTTTAGATAATGCTGAACTTGCATATCATGGAAGCGTTCATTGCCACCCCCTCCCAACTCGGGCCGATCCTTCAAGACCGCCGCAAGCAACGCGGATTGACGCAAGCAGAGTTGGGCTCCCGGGTGGGACTCATCCAGAGCGCCGTCGCACGAGCCGAGGGCCATCCCGAGAGAATGACCACCGAGAGACTGTTTCGCCTGCTGTCGGGACTGGGTCTCGAGCTCGTACTGCGCGACCGAACCGCGCCCGAGCCATCGGAATGGTAGAGCATTCCACAGAGGGAAAATAGTTGTCTCGACCGCGCCGCAGCCTGAACGTCTGGATGAACGGTATCCTGGTCGGAAACTGGTCGGTGCGACAGCGCCAGAGCGTCTTTCAGTACGAGCCGGCCTGGCTCATCTCCCGAGGCTCCCGCCCGCTCTCCCTGTCGATGCCCCTGCGAGAGACAGCCTACCAGGGCGAGGTGGTCTACAACTTCTTCGACAACCTCCTGCCCGACACCAGGGAGCTTCGCAACCGCCTGCAGGCCCTCTACGGCACCGCCACGACGGACGCATTCGACCTGCTCGCTGAGGTTGGCCGCGACTGCGTGGGTGCCGTGCAGCTGTTGCCGGACGGCCAGGAGCCGGTGGACCTGAAAACCATCCGCGGGACCGTGCTCGAAGAGCGCGAGCTCGAGGAGCGCTTGAGGAGCATCCGCTACCCAGGGGCTCTCTCCAGAACCCTGCGAATCAGCCTGGCTGGCGCCCAGGAAAAGCTCGCGTTCCTCAGGCACCAGGGGCAGTGGATGGAGCCCCTCGACTCGACGCCCACCACCCACATCTTCAAGCTCCCCATGGGCACCCTGGACCGCACCTTCGATCTGAGCACCTCGGTCGAAAACGAGTGGCTCTGCCATCTTCTGCTCCGGGAGCTGGAAATTCCGGTGGCGGCCTGCGAGATGCTCGAGTTCGGCCGCCAGAAAGCTCTGGTCGTGGAGCGATTCGACCGGCGGCTCTCGCGAGATGGCACCTGGTTGATGCGCCTGCCCCAGGAAGACTTCTGCCAGGCAACCGAAACAGCTCCAGGCCGAAAATACGAGACCGAGGGAGGTCCTGGAATCAAGCGCTGTCTCGATCTCCTGCTGTCCTCCCAACAGCCTGAGCTGGACCGCTCGGACTTCTTTCGCACCCAGGTCGTCTACTGGCTCCTCTGCGCCATCGACGGCCACGCCAAGAACTACAGCCTGTTTCTCGAAAGCGGAGGCAGGTTTCGCCTCACCCCCCGCTACGACGTGCTGTCGGCTTACCCGATCCTGGGCCGAGGACCCGACAGACTACCCGAGCAAAAGGCCGAGATGGCCATGGCCGCCTGGGGCAAGAGTCGCCACTACAGCTGGAGGCAGATTCAGGGCCGTCACTGGATCCAGACGGGGCGCAGCTGCGGCATTCGGGAGCCCGAAGCGATTCTGCACGATCTGACCAGAAAACTGCCGGCGGCTCTCGAGAGATGCGAAAGGGCCCTCCCGGACGGGTTCCCCCGGCGCGTGGCCGAGTCGATCCTCTCAGGCGCGCGAAAGTGCCTCAATCGCCTTTAGCGTCGCCTCAGAGGCGGCGCAGGATCGGCCCCTGCCCCGAGACCACGCGGATGGTCTTCATGGTCGGATCGAACTGTCCCTGGATGTTGGCCCCGGCCGCAAGCTCCATCTTCAGGTAGTCCACCGTCTCGGGGGTGATGATCTCCCCCGGGCAGAGCACCGGGATGCCGGGTGGGTAAGGCGTGATGATCTCGGCGCAGGTGCACCCGGCCGAAGCCTCCAGGGTCACCGTCTCGTAGGGGGCATCGAAGGCCTGGCGCAAGGTCATGGCCTGGGGGGGGAAGTCGGGTAGCTCGAACGGCTTACCGCGCTTTTGCTCGAACATGCGGATGCGCTCGTTGAGGTCGAACTCGCGCGGATAGACGGCCAGTCCCTTGAGGGCCTCCACCAGCCGGTCCACGTCCTCCTCGCGGTGGCCGATGGTCACCATGGCCACCGTGTTGAACAGGTCCGACATCTCCAGTTGCAGGCCGTGCTCATAGCGGATGTAGCGCTCCAGCTCGTAGCCTGTGAAGCCCAGCTCGCGGGCGGTGATGACCAGCTTGGTGGGGTCCCAGGCGTGCACGCCCGGACGACCGAGCAGCTCTTCGCCGTAGCAGTGCAGGCCGGGGATCTCGTTGATGGCCCGGCGGGCCTTGTTGGCGATGCGAATGGTGCGCCCGAGCAGCTCGCGGCCCTCGGTCACCATCTGGTGGCGGGCCACGTCGAGCGAGGCCAGGAACAAGCACGAAGGGCTGGTGGACAAGAAGAGCTTGAGCACCGACTCCAGCCGCCCCTGATCGACCCGGTTACCGGTCAGGTGCAGCATGGAGGCCTGCGACATGCTGCTCAAGAGCTTGTGGGTGCTCTGAATCACCAGGTCGGCCCCGGCCTCGACGGCCGACATGGGCAGGTCGGGATGAAAGTGCAGGTGCGCTCCCCAGGCCTCGTCAGCCATGACGATCACCCCGCGCTCGTGGCCCAGTTTGACCAGCGCCTCCACGTCAGCGGCGGCGCCATAGTAAGTGGGACTGGTGAAGCAGAGGGCTTTGGCTTCGGGGTTCTCGTCCAACACCTTGCGCACGGTCTCCACCGTGGGAGCGTGGTCGACCACCATCTCGCGGTCGTACTCGGGCAGGTAGAACACCGGGCGGGCTCCCGACAGGATCAGGGCCCCCACCGTGGAGCGGTGGGCGTTGCGCGGCACCAGCACGACATCCTCGGGGCGCAGCCCGGCCAGGATCATGATGTGGTTGCCCGAGGAGGAGCCGTTCACCAGGAAGTAACTGTGGTCCACCCCGTAAGCGTCGGCCGCCAGCTCCTGAGCCTCTTTGCAGACCGAGATGGGGCGATGGATGTCGTCCATGCCCAGCACCTGGGTGATGTCGGCCTTGAGCCCGTTCTCGGCGATGAACTTGCGAAATCGCTCGGGAGAGCCTTTGCCCTGCTGGTGACCGGGGACGTGAAACGTCAAAACGCCCGTATTGACGTACTCCTCCAGGGCGTCAAAGTAGGGCGTGGCCTGCTGATTGCGGGTGTAACCCCGCTCTCGGGCCGAAGGATGGGTCAACATGGTTACTCCCTGGAGCGGGCCTGGATCTGGCCCGCCAGCATATCACGGATGTCGAGCAGCACTTCCAGAACGGCAGCCCGCCAGCGGCTGTCGGCGTCGGGGCTGACTTCCCAGACGCCTTCCAGATCGCGTTCCGGGAACTGCCTGAGGATCTCTTCTCGCGAGCGCATCGGGGCGGGCATTTGGCGCGCTCGGCCTATTTCCTGTCGCTCAGGCGCACCTGGGTGCCGCGCTCGACCCCCATGTCCTCGGCCGCGTTCCCGCCATTCATGGCGATCTCGAGAAACCCCAGCGACCCCCAGTAGGCCACCAGCTCGCCCGGCCCGACCTGGCTGAAGGTCTCCTTCACGGGAGCGGTTCGCCAACCCACCGCCACCGACTCGAGCTCGCGTCCCGGCTCGCGGCGCACACTGGTCACCAGATTGCCGAAGCCGTCGATGTGAAGGATCTGGGGCTCGGTCTCCTGCACCAATCTCATCGCATCGGTCACGGGGGAGCCGATCTCTTCCAACTCCACTCCGCGGGCCAGGGCTGCCGCCACCGGGGCGAACACGTCGCGGCCGTGGAAGGTGCGGCTGGGGGTCTGGAGGGTGAAGTTCTCGATCTGGTGGACGGCCACCGGCTCGTCCTGCTCCCAGGCCAGCGAGAGCAGGCCGTTGTCCGGCCCCACATAGCTGAAACGCCGGCCACGTGCCGCCAGAGGGCGACGCGAGCCGCCCACTCCCGGGTCGACCACGGCCAGGTGCACCGTATGCTCGGGAAACCAGCGGCAGGAGGCGGCCAGTTGGAAAGCGCCCTCGGCCACATCTTGAGGGGCGACCTCGTGGGTGAGATCCACCAGGCGCGCCTCGGGGCACAGGCCCAGAATGACGCCCTTCATGATGCCCACGTAGGGGTCCTTGTGGCCGAAATCGCTCAGCAGGGTGACGAGGGGCAAGTCAGCAGGCCAGCGCGACCGGCTGGCCGCAAAGCTGAGCAAAATAAGCGTGCCAGCGACGATCGCCGGTCAGCTCGGGATGAAAGCTCGTGGCCAGCAGTCGGCCCTGGCGCGCAGCCACGACCTCGCCCTGAAAGCGAGCGAGCACCTCCACCTCGGGGCCGCATTCGGCTATGCGCGGGGCCCGGATGAAGACCGCTGGAACTGGCTCGGAGCCGAGGCATGCCACCGAAAGCTCGGTTGTGAAAGAATCCACCTGCCGCCCGTAAGCGTTCCGCTCGACCACGGTGTCCATCAAGCCCAGCAAGGGCTGGCCAGGGAGAGCGTTGCGCACCTCGCGAGCCAGCAAGATCATGCCGGCGCAGGTGCCCCACAGCCCCATCCCGGCGCCCGCGCGCCGGCGAATCGGCTCCAGCAGGCCGTAGCGGTCGAGCAGCTTGCCGATGGTGGTGGACTCGCCCCCTGGCAAGACCAGCCCGTCCAGTCCCGCCAGATCCTCGCTGCGACGAACCTCGCGAGGCTGGCAGCCGGCCCGGGTCAGGGCGGTGAGATGCTCCTCCACCGCGCCCTGCAAAGCAAGGACGCCGATGGTTACCAACCGCGCACCTGCAAGAGCTCTTGCTGGGGGATCTTGGAAATCTCCAGGCCCTTCATGGCCTGGCCGATGCCGCGCGAGACCTCGGCCAGCCTGGCCGCGTCCTGATAGTGGGCGGCGGCGTCCACGATGGCCTTGGCCCGACGGGCCGGGTCGTCCGACTTGAAGATGCCCGAGCCCACGAAGATGCCGTCGCAACCGAGCCGCAGCATCAGGGCAGCGTCGGCCGGCGTGGCGATGCCGCCGGCGGCGAAGTTGACCACCGGCAGACGGCCCAGCTCGCGCACCTTCTGCACCAGCTCCAGGGGAGCGCGCAGCTCTTTGGCAAAGGCGAACAGCTCGTCCTCGCGCATGGAGGCCGCCTGGCGAATCTGGGCCATCACGGCGCGGGTGTGGCGCACCGCCTCCACCACGTTGCCGGTGCCGGCCTCGCCCTTGGAGCGAATCATGGCTGCACCCTCGGCGATGCGGCGCAGGGCCTCGCCCAGGTCGCGGGCTCCGCACACGAAAGGCACCGTGAAGGAGTGCTTGTTGATGTGGTTCTCCTCGTCGGCCGGGGTGAGCACCTCGGACTCATCGATGTAGTCCACGCCCAGCGACTGCAGGATCTCGGCCTCCACGAAGTGGCCGATGCGCGCTTTGGCCATCACGGGGATGGTGACCGCGTCCATGATCTGTTGCACGATGACGGGGTCCGCCATGCGGGCCACGCCACCCTCGGCCCGAATGTCGGCCGGCACGCGCTCGAGGGCCATCACGGCCACAGCCCCCGCTTCCTGGGCGATTACCGCCTGCTCGGGCGTGGTGACGTCCATGATCACGCCACCCTTCAGCATCTGGGCCAGACCGGTCTTGACTTGAAAGGTTCCTTGCTGTGACATCGTTTCTTTATCCTTACTGCACGAATATTGGTCGACCGTGGTCGCTGAATCGTGGCCAACCGCTCCTGTCGTCGCTGGAACGTGGTCGACCGCTCCTGTCGTCGCTGAATCGTGGCGAGTATAACCGACTAGAGGTGGTTACGCAACGACGGGCCAGTTCCTGGTGGGAACCTCAGTTCAAGGAGACTGCGGCCGCCTCGCTGGCAGCCTGCTCGGCGGGCCGGGCGGGGGGATCGATCTGGAGCCAGAAGCGCTCGCCACAATTGAGACAGAAGTATTCCTGAATTTTGCGCGGCAGGTCATACATTCTCTCGCGCAAGAGGCGCCCTTCACAGCGCGCGCAGGTGCCACAAAAGCTCATCTCGGTGCTGTTTTTCTGGGACTGGAGGAGGCTTTCCTGCCCGGGGTGGCCCGAGGGCGACTGCGCTGCCAGGCGAGATAGACCGCATTCTCCAGTCTTTCCCGCGGCCCGATTCCAACCGTGCAATCGGGGCTGTAATAGGCCGCCCCCACCGAGTTGACCAGCTGGCCCGGCGACCAGGTCCGGGGCAGGGCCAGAAACCGGTCCCGACGGACCGCCGCTGAAAAGAGCACGCCCGGTCGACCGAAGGGCTTCTTGAACTCCAGGCGATCGACTCCCACCAGGTCGATCTGCACCAGCTCGGGATCATGGGCAAAAGCTCGTCGGCAGAGGGTGGCCGCCTGACGCTGGACCATCTCGCGAGAAGCGTTCAGGGCCTGAAAATGGAGCTGAGCGTAGGCACGATTCTGCACGCGCGCTACCCCGACCCGCAAGAGCGGCAGGGGTAAGCCGCCGCGCTGCAACGCGACCGACAGCCGTATCTCCAGCTCGGGCTCGATGTAAAAGAGCTGGACACGTTGCCGCTCGTCCCCCAGAGCGGGCACGATCAGCAGGCTCAGGCCGAGCAGCAGTCTCAGGATCACCCCGAAGGGTTATCCGCCGCGGTTGCTCAGACCTGCCTTCAGCCCTTGAGGCGACGCAGAGCCCGCCAGCGCGTGTCCAGCACGAAGGGGACCGAGACCACCGCCAGCCAGAAGACCAGGCAGCCCAGGTCGAGCGCCAGATTCACCGAGTCACTCCACATCGCCAGGCTGCGCATGGCCATGACCGCTGCCGTGTAGACGGCCACCAGCGAGGCCCAGTTGACCAGGCTGGCCAGGATGGCCAGCTGACCGAAGCGCCCCTCCAGCGCGGCCCCGGCGGCCGCATAGGCCAGGCAGACGGGCACCAGAATGACAAAGCCGGCCAGGGGCACGACCAGCAGCGGGCTGACTTGGAGCGCCAGGGCCACGGGAATGGTCCCCAGAGTCAAAAGAAGCGCCTCGGCGGTGCGCGGCAGGGCGGCCGCCAGGACGGCGCCATCGAGCAGTTGGGCCGAGCTGAGTGAAGTCTGGCGCAGGACTGCCAGCGACGCGGGCTGCAGATCCTCGCTCAAGGTCTGGTGGCAACGAATCGCAGCCCGCAGGCCGGTGATGGTGGCCACCAGAACCAGCAAGACAAGATACAGGGCGCTGGCCTGGTCGGGATCATCCGGACGCCAGGTCAGCAACAACAGCGCCTGCAGCATCACGAAAGGGCCGTAGACCCAGATCAGCTGGCTCAGCGGTCCGCCGGGCACTCGCCCCGCTTCCCGGTCGAACTCGCGCAGCGCGACGGGATTGGAAGTGAGCCGGCGCCAGCCGCTGGCACCCCTCCGGTTGCAGCGGACCAGGTCGTGCCACCAGTCGTGCAGGCGAAGGCTGAGGTCGGGGCCCCGGCGCAGGCCCAGCAGGGTCACTTGACGCATCAAACAGGCCCCGGTCAGGAGGATCCCCAGCACGACCAGGCTGCTGGCCGGCAGTTCAAGCTGAGTCAACAGGGACAATCCCGCCAGCATGGGCAGCAGCACCACCAACAACGCCAGACTGGCGAGCTGGCGTCGGCGTCCGAAGGTCCACACGTGAGCGCATTGCGCCGAGTAGGACACCAGCGGCACGGCGACCAGCAAGACCAGGATGGTCTTGAGCCAGATCGCCAGGCAGGCCAGGCGATAGTCAGCCGGGACACAGCCCAGGCCGATTGCCAGGGGAACCAGCAAGAACGTGCTGGCCTGCAAGCTACGGCGCAGGGAGTGTCGAGCCAGAGTGTCGCACAACTCGGATGCCTGCAGCTGCCCCGAGCCCAGCTCGTCGTTGACCTGCCTCAGCAGCGTCAGCGCAGGCTGGTGGAAGGCCAGCCACAGGGTCGACCAGATCAGGCTCCCCATCAAGCCGATTCCCAGGTAGTAAGCCAGCGACGGGTGGTCCATGAGGGGGACGAGGGCCAGCGTCAAGGCCCAGGCCGGTGTGACCGCCACCAGGTGAAGTCCGACCAGTCGCGGCCAGCAGCGCAGGATACGCCGCTCGCGCATCTCTAAAAGGGCTCGAGCCGGGTTCTCGGAGTAGCGCAAGAGATCACCTCCAAGGTCTGGGCTTCATTATATCAGGCCAGCACGCGGGGGACCAGCCTTGACGCCTGTTGATCTGGCTTCTCGATGGACGCTCCCGCTCCAGAAGTGGCGTTTCAGGCAATTCTTCCACTCGCCGGGAGAACACTCGCCGAGGAGGCCGAGAGCCTGACGTCCCGCTACTCGACCGTCTCGGGCTTTGCTACCAGACCCGACTGCAGACGACTGGCTGAATTCAGCCGGTCCACCTGGATCAGCTTGCGGTTGGCCTCCAGCAGGCGCTCGAGGCCGGGCCGCAGCTCGCGGTGAGAGCGGTCGACACGAGCGAGCAGGTCAAGCAGTCCTTCCCTCCATTCGCTCAACCCCTCGCTGAGCAATCGGTCGGCCAGAAAGACCTCCACGGTCCATTCCTCGGGCGTGAGGTAGGTCGCCTCATGCTCTTCGATCTGCCATTCGATGTGGGCCAGTTGCTCAATGAGCGCTTGCCGGGCGCCCTCGGCTGAGAGCTCACCCCGCATCCAGCGCTGGCAGTCGGCTTCGAGCGGTCCGTAGTAACCTTCCACCAGCAAGGCCTGCTCGATATCCTCGTCCAGCAACAGGTTCAGCTTGGCCCACTGGTGCCCGAGCTCGAGCTGGCGGTAGCACTCGCCCAGGTCATGCTCCAGGAAGGAGCTCTCGAGCTCCTCCAACTGGCGCTCCAGGCCGTCGAGCTGCTCCTCGCTGGCCTGGGCCAGGAACTCGCGCAGCGTCTCCGCGCTGCCCCGGCAAAGCTCGAACCAGGGCTCCTCCTGCTCGGCCTGCCTCTCCAGGAGCGCCTCGAGATCGCGCGTCGTCTCCTCCGCGGCCTGCCGGAATTGCTCCCAGCCCAGGGAGAGAGCGCGGTAGCTTCGCAGAGCCTCGAGCGGCACATAGACGGGGGTACGGGGGCGGCTCGGAGCTTCTGAGCCGGCATCCCGGGCCGCCTGCAGTTTGCGCAGTCGATGGTCCAGAATCTAGTCCGTGCTTCGCACGAGGGTCGAGATCCGCAGCAACTGGCCATCCTCGGCAAACTCTTCGATGATGACCCGGCAGGCCTGCTCATCCGGAACCGCGTTCCCCGACTCGTCCACGGCCAGCTTCACCACGCGGGCGATCGGCACCACCTGGCAGCCCTCCTGGAAGTCGTCCAGCCGCACCCCGTCGAGCAGGTAGACCTCGCGATTGGCCGGGGGCACTTCGTCGAACGGGCGGCGCGACGTCACCTGGTTGCGATTGCCGTCGAAGAACTCGATGGTGCGCACTCAGCGCCACCCCTGGTTGCTGTAAATGCGGTCCAGCCCGGGAGCGCGGTTCGGGTGCTCCCGGCGAAACTCGGCCAGCGTACCCTCGTCGCGAGCGGTCATGTACGCCCGCCAAGACTCGGCGAAGTCTTCCCGCACCGAGCGGGTGCTGTAGGCGGGGTCGTGGGAATGACCTCCGTGACGGCTCTCGATGGCGTTGCCGTCCTTCTGGCCGAGGGCAGTCCAGCCATTGGGCACGCCCCGATCCACGTCCGTGGAGCCGGTCTCCCGAGCACTGCGCTGCCCGATCAAGTGGCCCATCTCGTGGTTGAATGTGCCCTCATTGATGGTCCGGGTGCCGCTGTAGAAGTTGATGGTGTTGTTGCCAGCCGTGGCAGCCGACTGGAAGCCCGGCATGTTGAATTCCTTCGCCCAGAAGGAGTCGGCTGCGTTCTGGCCGGAGTTGACCTTGATCGAGCTCAGCTCGCCCCGCAGATGAGCAGGGGTCATGCTCCAGTAGTTGGCCAGGTCCGCCAGGTTGCCGGGCTGCGTCAGCCCCTGGGGGGCCTGGTAGGAGAGCGTGTGGTTTCCGACCCGCATACGGTAGGCGTCCGACTTATTGCCGAACATGGTTCCCGGCATCCGCGAGATCTGCACTTCATGCCGCTGGCCATCGGAATTGATCATGTCGATGGGCTGGCCGGTGCGCACGGCGTCGGCGAAGGCCGCATCTCGCAAGAGGTTGTTCGTGGAGCGGCCCATCATTCCGAACGCTCCCGCCGGCTGCGGGGGAGCCGGGGGCGTGGTCAACGTGCGTCCTCCCACGGTGACCCGGCCCTCCGAGCCGGTCAGGCCTGCCATGACGCGCGTGTACTCGGACGGGTTGAGATCTCGCTCGAGTCCCACGCCCCAATCGCGCGAGCGGTGCATGGGCATGGCGGCCTGCCCCCCGAATGCCGGGGGCTGGATCGGGTTCAGCTTGCTGAGGACATCGTTGTAGACGGCCTCGGATTGAAACCCGTTCCCGGACCGTTGCCCCCGCAACTGCTGCAGATTCGTGAGCAGGGTGTCGCCCTGGCTGTCGACCGAGGTCAGCTTGCCGCTCGTGAGAAGCCCGGTGAGGCGTTGGTCGACCGGCGGCTCGCTCTTCCCCCCGGTGGCCAGCGCCAGCGCCGTTCCCTGGCGCCCCTGCTCGGAGACCGCCAGGGACTTGAACTGGTCTTGCTGCTGCTCGTTCAGGCGGCCGAAGGCGCGACCGAGGCTGGGATCGTTGGCGAATCGAGCTTCGGTCGCCGCATCCACCCGCTCGCGCATGGCCGGGTCGCGCAGCTTCTGGTCGGCATACCCCTTCAAAGCCTGCTCCGTGACGTTGAAGGGAGCGTTCGGGTCTCCCATCATCCCCATCCCGACTCCGGCTCCTGTCCCGGTCGGGACGGTCGCTCGGCGCACCGTCTCGCCGTTGCCCAGCTTGACCTCCCCGTCGCGCATGAGTCCGTTGGCCACGCGAGCGAACTCGGCGGGCTGCCCCTGGGCGAACTGCTGGCTCAGGGTCTGGCCTCCGTACGGACTGGGCTGGGTCGCTCCCAGAGCGGTGCTCAGGGTGGCCCGAGCGTTCGGATAGTCCGCGGTCTGGAGGCCGCGCAGGTTCGTGAGCAGCGTATTGCCCTGGCTGTCCTTGTCGCCCAGCCTGCCCTGCTGGAGCAAGCTGTAGAGGCTGTTGCGGTCGAACCCGCCCTGCATCTGCTCTTGCATGCGCTTCATCGCGGCCGGATCGGCCGTGGCGCCAGCCATTCCCCCAAAGCCTCCCAGGCCCTGGTGACCGGCGGGCAGGCTGGTGTCCAGCCGTGTCCCCTCCGCCACCAGCCCCCGCGACAACAGGTCGAACTGCCGCCGCTGGCCGGCGCTGAGCTGCTGGTAGGTTCCGGTCAGATTCCGGGCTTCCAGCTCGTGCTGCACGATCGCCCGCGGGTCGGTGAGAACGCCCCGGGCATCTCCGGCGATGTCGGACATCCGGCCGACGGACTGCTGCGTGACGGGACTCCCGGCCTGGGGCGGGCTCTGTCGCAGCGTCTGGAGCGCCACCGCTCCGGTGGTGGCCGTCTCGCCAGGCCCGTTGGCCCCGGTCGGGGCCTGAGGAACCGTGGCTGCGCGCTGCGGCGGGGCGGCCGCAGGGCGCGTGGGCGTAGAAGCGGAACCGACGTCATTGACGGACACAGCAGCACCTCCCCAAGACCGGTTACTTCGCTTTCAGCTCCCGTTGAGCCTCCAAGCCTGAGCGCGGGAGACGAGCATTCGCGTGCCTTGTCCAGCGCTGTCAATCGACGTCGCAGCGGTGCGGGCCAGGCCGAGCAAAGAGCCAGGGGGAAGGACGCTTTCTCTGAGGTAGGGCTCCAGGCTCTCTGCTTGAAGCGTGCTCCATGCACGACCTGACCCCCTCGGCCGCCGCCGAGCGATTGAAAACCGATCTGACGGCCGGTCTATCTCCCCAGGAAGCGGCTCTCCGGCTCGAGCGGGACGGGCCCAACGAGCTGGAGGCGGCCGAGCCCATCTCGGCCTGGCGCATCCTGGTCAACCAGTTTGCCAACCTGATGGTGCTGATCCTGATCGCGGCGGCCGTGATCGCGCTGATCAGCTGGTGGCTCGACGGCGCCAACGGCCTTCCCTCCGACGCCCTGGTGGTGGCCGCCATCGTCATTTTGAACGCGGTTCTCGGCTTCTTCCAGGAGTATCGGGCTGAGCGCACCCTGCAAGAGCTCAAGCGCGTGACCGCTGCCCGGGCTCAGGTGGTGCGCGGAGGGGCCGCCCTCAGCCTGGAGCGGAGCGAGCTGGTGGTGGGCGATCTGGTGGTGCTCCAGGAAGGGGACAAAGTTCCCGCCGATCTCTTGCTGGTGGACGCCCATCGCCTGCAGTTGGACGAGAGCATGCTAACGGGGGAATCGCTGCCCGTGACCAAGCGGGTGGGACCGCTGGCTGCCGACACTCCCGTGTCCGATCGCCTGGGCTCGGCCTTCGCCGGCACGACCGTTACCAGCGGCCGGGCCACCGGCCTGGTGGTGGCGACCGGCTCGCGCACCGAACTGGGGGGTATCGCCACCAGCCTGGCCAGCACCACCTCTGAGGAAACCCCTCTGGAACGCCGCCTGGACCGGCTGGGCAAGCAGATCGGTTGGGCCGTGCTGGCGATCAGCACGGTGGTGGGAGGCACCGTGCTGGTGGTGGAGGGGGCCCACGACACGCGCACGGTGGTGCATGTGCTGCTCTTCGCCGTGGCCCTGGCCGTGGCCGCCGTTCCCGAAGGGTTGCCGGCCGTGCTGACCGTCTCGCTCTCCATCGGGGCCCGGCGACTGGCCAGGCAGAATGCAGTGGTGCGCCGCATGGCCGCGGTCGAGACGCTGGGGTCCGTGACGGTCATCGTGACCGACAAGACGGGCACGCTCACCCACAACCAGATGACCGTCAGCGCAATCTTCTGCGAGGGCCAGGAGCGGGCCGTCAGCGGCCAGGGATATGAAGCCGAGGGGAAGCTCGAGGGGCAGCTGACCCCCGAGCTCGAGCTCTTGCTGATGGCCGGAGCGCTGGCCAACTCGGCTCGCCTGGAGGTTTCCGAGGGGCGACGCCAGGCTCTGGGCGACCCCACCGACGCGGCCTTTCTGGTGCTGGCCGAGAAGGCTGGCATCGACTGGCAGGGCGTTCAGAGAAACAACGAGCAACTGGGCGAGGTTCCCTTTACCTCCGATCGGCGCCGGGCCTCCAGCCTGCGCCGATTCCGCGGCTCACGCTGGCTCTTTTGCAAGGGCAGCCTGGACACCCTGGAGCAGCTCAGCGTGGCTCCCGACCCCGCCCTCCGCGAGGCCGAGCTGCGCTTCGCCGAGCGAGGCCTGAGAGCCCTGGCCGTGGCAGCTCGGGAGATCCCCGACAGCTACCAGGTGGAGGATCTGGAGCAGGAGGAGAAAGATTTCCGCCTGCTCGGGCTGGTTGCCATGGGCGACCCTCCCCGCTCCGAGGTGCCTCAGGCCATGGCCGAGTGCCGTCAGGCCGGCATCCGGGTCATCATGCTCACGGGCGACCACCCCCAGACGGCCCGCTCCATCGCCGACCAGGTCGGTCTGCTCGACCCGCAGCACCAGGCCGTCTACACCGGGCAGGAGGTGGACGCGCTGAGCGACCAGGAGGTGGACGAGCGGCTGGCCCACGCCAACGTCTTCGCCCGCGTCAGTCCCCACGCCAAGTTGCGGCTGGTGGAGCGGCTGCTGGCCCAGGGCGAGGTGGTGGCCATGACCGGCGATGGCGTGAATGACGCACCGGCTCTTAAGAAGGTCCACGTGGGGGTGGCCATGGGCAAGGCCGGCACGGCGGTGGCCGTGGAGGCCAGCGAGCTGGTGCTGCTGGACGACAACTTCGCCACCATCGTGACCGCTGTCCGGTTGGGGCGCGGGGTCTTCGCCAACGTGCAGAAGTTCATCGCCTTCCTGTTCTCGGGCAACGTGGGCGTGGTGCTGGCCATGTTCATCGGCACCATTCTGGCGGGCATCTTCAACCTTCGGGTGGGGGTAGAGCTGCTGCTGCCCCTGACGGCGGCCCAGATCCTGTGGATGAACCTGGTCACCGACGGAGCGCCGGCGGTCGCCTTCTCGCTCACCCGAGCCCAGAAGGACGTGATGCTCGACCCCCCGCGGCGGCCCGACTCCCCCATTCTGAGCCGCTCGATGTGGGCTTACGTCTTCCTGACGGGAGGAACGGTCTGCGCCCTCTTGCTGCTGGTCCTGGATGCCACCTACCAGGGAGGCTGGTTCACGGTGCACGACCACGACTACCATTATGCCCGCACGGCTGGCTTCTACACGGTGGTCACCGCCCGGCTCTTCAACGCGCTGAACTTCCGCCAGCTGCCCCAGAGCTTTCTGGCACCGGGATTCTGGCGCGACCTGGCCGTCCCGGCGGCCTGCATCCTGAGCTGGCTGATGACCCTGGCGGCCATCTACTTTGCTCCCCTGCGCGAGCTGTTTCAACTGGTGCCACTCGACCTCGAGCACCTGGCCCTCTTCTCCGGCCTGGCTTGTGCCGTGCTCTTGCCCGGCTGGGCCTTCGTGCGTTTCCAGGGCATCCAGATGAATCGTTGAGCTCGATGCCGAACCCCCCCGAATGGGAATCCTGATCCGACTCATTGTGCTCTCGGCCCTGTTGAGCTCCCCGCTCCTTCTGCTGGGGCTCCCCGCGTGGACGTACCCGCTGGCCGGAGTGCTCGTGCTGGCCGGACTGGCCTCCTTCCTGCAGCGCCACCTCGAGCAGACCTACCGGTTACGCTACCTGGAGAACCGGGCCCGGGAAGCCCCGGCTCGGCTTCGGCTGTGGCGCTTCTTCCTGGACCGAGAGCAGTATTTGTTCTTGCGAGCCGAGGCGCTGGTCCAGGCCGACCAGATTGCCGAGGCCGAGCAGATCGTCGCCAGCCCGCGCACCCCTGACTGGCTGCGCCATCACGTGCGCTACATCCTGGCCCGCAAAGCCCGCAACATCGACACAGCCTTGCTGGAGATGGAGCAGACCAACCGCTGCCCGCTGCCAGCCCAGCACGCCCCCGCCTTCCGGCTCGATCTTGCCCGTCTGCTGGCTGAGTTTCGCCCCGAGCGCCTGGTCGAGGCTAGAGAACTGGCCGAGCGGGCCCGATCCGAGATCTCCCAACCGCTCATGAAGCAACTGGCGGAAGGGGTGGTGGGGGTCGTTCAGGTGGCCGAGGGCAGCCCGGAGGAAGGGCTGGCCAGCCTGGACGGCTGCCTGGCTGGCCTGGCCAGCCAGAGCCAGAACGTGATGCTCATCCCGGCTCTGGCCGAGTTGGAGCGCTGGGCGGGACGGGCCCTGTGGCATTTGAGGCGCTTTCAGGAAGCCCGCCAGCGCTTTGAAAAGGCCATCTCGATGACCTGCCTGGAGAGCATCAAAGGCCCCGCCACCGAGGACCTGGAGGCGATGCAGGAGGAGCAGGCTGCGGGTTAATCAACCCATCAGAAGGTGGGCACGACCCCCGTGTTCCACTGAATCGACTCGAACTCGAGCTCCTCGACCGTCTTTCCGCCCTCGCTGACCCGGTAGCGGCGCACGTCCTTCTGCTCGTCCACCCAGAGATGGTGCTGCTGGGTGGCTTTGAACTCATAGAGCTGCAGCCCCTCGAGGCGGCTCAGGCTGGGGCAGCCGCAGGCCTCCACCTTCCCCAGAATCTGGTGCAGCAACGGGGTCACCAGGGAGGTGTCGGCCACGTCTTTGGAGCGGGTGCTGCGCCGAAGCTGAATCATCCCGCTGCGCACGGTCACGTAGTCGGTCGAGAGGGCGGAGTCATACAAAACGATCGTGCCGCTGTGGCGCTGGCTGCCCGGCAAGATCTCGGCCCGAATCAGGCCCGGCGCCCTGTAGGCATAGCTGAAGCGATACTGGCCCGAGGGCCCTTTGTACTGGTACCGGAAACAGTAGTCGCGAGACTGCAGGATCTTCCTTTTGACCGCCTCCCAGTCGCCTTCGGTCCCGGCCAGGGCCGGCAGACAGAGAGAAAGGGTGATAAAGGCGAGCAGCACTCTCATTTTTATAGTATACCACCGGGGCCAGGGCACGAAAAGGGATCCTAGCTCTTGACTTTGACCCGCACCCCGCCGATCACGACCACCTGACCGCGCTCCTCGATGCCGCTGCTCTCCTTCTTGCCCGACACGGCCGCGGCCAGGTCGGCCACCTGCTGAGCGGTGGACCTGTGCTTGACCAGTTCGTCGAGCAGCTCGTCCAGGGCCACGCTCGAGCCATTTCCGAGCCGCTGCAGGGCTGCGTCGATCTTTGCGGCAGCCTCGGGCTCGTCGTAGTGCGAGCGCAGCCTTCTGAGCAGCACGGCGCCAACCCTGGCCCGATTGCCGGGATACTCCGAGGGAATCGAGCTCAGCAGCTTCTGGCCAGTCACTACCAGCGGGTCCTTCTGCTCTCCGGTCACAATCTCCAGGGCTGTCAGGATCATGGCGTTGCGGCAGGTCGTATCCTCGGAGGCGGCCACCATTTCTCGCGCCAGCGACACGTCGGCCGAGTCGGCCAGGGCGGCCAGAACGGTCGTTCCGACCTGGTTGCGATTGCCCGGAAAGGCTGACGGAATGGTTTCCATGGCGGCCCGGGCTGTCTCGGCCAGGGTCTTTCCGGCCAGACCGCTCTCGATCACGTTCCAGCCGATCCCCTGAGAGAGGGCCTGGTCGCTCAAAGCCTGGCACATCTGGCTGCCGAGCTGAGCATATCCGCCCAGATCGGGATCCTTCTTGAGTATCTCCAATCCGGCCCTGGTGGCCGCAGACCGGTTGCCAGGGAAACTGGACGGGATAGATCCCAGGCCGGCCAGCACCAAGCGGCCCGGATTGCCCTCGCCCTGCAGGCGGCTCTCCAGGACCGCTTGATAGATGCCCGGTCGCAAACTCTCATCCGAGCAGGCCTCGCCCACCCTGGCAGCGGTCCGCACCGCGGCTCCCACCTCGCCGTCGCCCGATAGCGGGGCCATCATGGCCTCGGTGGCCAGGCGCAGGTTGCCCGGAAAGTTGGACGGGACAGCCGCCATCAGGTCCAGCGCGGTGGGTCCCGGAGCCTTGCCAGCCAGATGCGCCCTCAGGCCGGCTTTGACCAGGAGAGTCTTGATGGTGTCATCCGAGCAGGCACCGGCAGCCCTGGCTGCAAGAGTTTGCGAGGGGAGCGCGCCCGCAGTGGCCAGCGCCATCCGGGCCGCGTTGCCCGAGTAGCTCGAGGGTACCGCCTCCAACCCCTCCAGGGCTGCCTCCTCCAGCGAGGCGGCCTGCACTCCCCGGGAAAGAACCGCAAGCCCCAGTGGCGCGAACGCCGCCGGCTCCTGAGAGGACTGAGTGACCTTCTGAGCCAGCTTGACGTGCTGGGGACACACCGACTCCAGCTCCCGAAAGGCGACCGGCAGAGCTCGCGCGGCATCGGACGCAGGGAGCGAGGCTAGCAGATCCAAAACCGTCTGGGCTCGTTGCTCGGCCGGAGCCTCGCCGGCAACTCGCTCCAGCGCCTGCCGTGAGGACGACAGCTGGCAACGGTCCCGCATCGCCCGGGCCACCTGTCCGGCGTAGTTGTCGGGGCCGAGTTCGGCTAGCGAGTCCGGTTGAGGGGGAAGTTCGGCAACCCGTGCCGTCGCCCCGGGCAGGCCCGTCTGCTCGAGCGCGGTCTCGCGCGACGACCCGGTGGCCCAGTCGCGCACCCGAGCCCACCACGAGCGGGAGGGGACGGGGTTCTGGCTCAGCTCGAGCTGATCGACCGGCCCGGGCTCGGGCGAGCGCGCCGAGCCCACCGGCCGGGACCAGCCCGCAACGGGCCGCAATCCAAGCGGGATGATCATACAAGCCAGACTCTAACGCGCCGACCTGAAAAAAGCCTGGCAAGCGGCTTGAAGGGTTCCCGAGCCGACCTGGGAACAC
>CAZWUN010000070.1:15695-18256 GCA_964637145.1 uncultured Burkholderiales bacterium | reverse complement strand
AAAAAAAATCCAGGCAGGACAGGGGATGGAAGAAGGAGATCCCATGGGAACAGAGAAAGCAGCACCATCGCAAGAAATTGCAGAAAAATCAAGTGGAGGTCACGTCAATGGCGGTCAAGTCAAAGGCGAAGTCCAAGTCCAAGGTCATCGGAAAGTCCGATCTCATCGCGGCGATTGCCGACAAGACCAATCGTTCGAAGAAGGATGCGGCTGAGACCTTGAACGTGGTTCTCGATACCATCCAGGAGAACCTGAAGAAGGGCAAAGGCGTCCGCCTGATTCCTTTCGGCAGCTTCGAGATTCGTGAGCGCAAGGGCCGCACCGGCCGTAATCCGCGCACCGGCGAGAAGATCAACATCAAGGCCCGCAAGGTTCCGGCTTTCCGCCCGGGCAAGGCCCTGCGCGACGCCGTGAAGTAAACTTTTCGGTTCGACCGAGAGGGGCAGCTGCGGCTGCCCCTTTTTCTATTCTTTGCCCCTTCTACACGAGTTTTGCGACCTCGGCGGGGAAAGGATCTGGTGGCGGGGCAGGGAATGCCATAGTGTCATCCGTGACTCGGGATGACTCAGCGAGTTGAGGATGCGAGCAGGATGGCTGCTCGTTTTTGTATTCTGTGGTCAGTGAGCTGTTGAAATACCCATTGCCAGCTGTGCCGAGCGAGGCTCCTCCCCGGCTGCTTCAGCTTTGGCAAAGCCTCAGTGAGTCGCTTCAGAAGGGCGACCTGGAGAATGCCGGTGAGAGGCTGGAAGAGGCTCTCGGGTTGCTGGTCAACTATTATGCGGGGGCCACCGCCGGTGCACTGATCCGTGCTGGAACAGCCGACGCGGAACTGACCAACCTGGCTCGCAGCCAGCCTGGCCCCGAGCAGCGCCTCGATTTGCTCCGGCGAGCTTACCTGGTGGGGAGCAAGAAGGCTGAAGATCCTTTCCAGAAAGACCTGGCCGAGGTTTTCTTTGCCGTAAGCAAATTGTCCACGGGAAAGACCGTGCCCCGTCGCCATACCCGCTGGCTGGGTCTCTCCGCCCCCCCGCTGTCGGGTGGGGAGGACCTGGAGGACCGTTTGGCGGTGCTGGCTTCCTGGTTGCGCGCCTCGGAGCGCTTCTTTGCCACCTGGAAGCCTCAGTATCAGCCTAACGGAGCCAATACGATCCATGTGACCTTGCAGAACCGCCAGCATCGGTTCGAACTGGTCCCCCCCCTGCTCTTCGGTGAGTCACGCGAGTCGTCCGAGGTCGCCGTTGCCGCCAGCACTGCTCCTCCCAAACCTGCACCCCCTGCGGCCAAACCACCCAGGGCACCGGTGGCAGCGCCGCGGCCCCCCACCCGACCGGGTCCGCCCTCCCGTCCTGTGGCTCCGCCCCGGCCGCCAGGTCCGGTCAAGCCCGCGCTGGGCGCGGTCGAGCCTGCTCGGCCTGCAGTTGTCGAGCCCTCGCCAGTCGAGAGGCCACCTGTAATTGAGCCTGTTGCTGCTTCCCCGGTGACTGAGCTTGAGTCCGCCCCGGTCGAGGCGATTGCTGCTTCCCCGGTGGCTGAGCTTGAGTCCGCCCCGGTCGAGGCGATTGCTGCTCCCCCGGTGGCTGAGCCTGAGTCCGACGCGGTCGAGCTTGCTGGCCCTCCAGCTGTCGAGCCTGAGCCAGCTCCGGCTCCCGCTCCTGCCGTGGTTCAAGCCGAGGTCGTGCCTGCCAAGAACGAGCCCGAACCGGGCCAGTTCGAGACCGCACCACCGGTTTCTCCGCAGGCGGCGCAAGAGGCGCCAGCCAGGCCCGTACCGACTTCTCCGCGACCGAGCTCTGCCGGTCCCCCGAAGAGCCCTCCTCTGGGGCGTCCTCAGCCTCCTGGTCCCCGGCCGGCCCCCCCGACCGGTGCCAAACCATCGCCCCCCCTTCCCAAGCCGACCGGGACTGCGCCAACCGGCCCCCGGCCGGCACCTCCCGTAAAGCCAGGTCCTCCCAAATCGCCAGCGGTACAGCGGAGTTCTTCAGGCGAGACTCCGGCTCGTCCCGCTCCTCCCACCCGGCCAGGTCCAAAGCCCTCGGCACCGGTGCCCAGGGCGGGGACAGTGCGACCTTCCGAGTCTTCCGAGGAGGTTGTCGACCAGGCTGTTTCAGAGGTCAAAGGGGCTCCAGAGAAGCCGCTCGACGCCCCCGTTCCGCCTCCTCTGCCCGATGCCTCACCATTCCCTACATGGCCAGTCGGGTCCGAAGAGCGTTCAGCGGTTCAGCCAGCGGCCACAGCATCGCCTTTTCCGCAATGGCCGGCACCGCCATCTCCCGCTGCATCCGCCTCGCCTTTCCCCAGTTGGCCGGTACCGCCCGAGACTGCACCAGGAACCGAGACTGCCTCGCCCTTTCCCCAGTGGCCAGCCTCCCCCGAGGTGGGGGACCTGCTCTTGCCGGTGCTTCCCGTCTTGCCGGTGGGCGAGCAGGGCAGCGCTTTCCCTGATGAGCCCCCCGGGCTGACGTCTGTCGTTCTGCCCCCGCTGGCTCCATCGCCCGTCCAGCCGCCTCCTGAGCCCGTGGTCGAGCCGGTGGCGGAGGTGGAGCCTCCCGAGCCTGAGCCCG
>CAZWUN010000070.1:0-15595 GCA_964637145.1 uncultured Burkholderiales bacterium | reverse complement strand
GGCCCCCGTCGCTCCGCCTGCCCCGGAGCCTGTGGCCGTGGCCCCGCCTGCCCCCCCGGAGCTGCCTGCCGACGTCGTGGATGCTTCCTGGGTTACCCCGCAGGCTGCCGGTCAAACGGCCGTGGCCGAGGAGGAGTCGGCCAGTCAGCGCGCCCAGGGGCTGGATCGCGATTACGGAGACACGCTCGAGTCGACCAGTGTCAGTGCTCCCACAGCCAGTCCGGGTTTTGTCATCTCCGAGCCTCAGCCCGAAGAGCAGGCTCCCGTTCCGGATGCCGAACTGGCGGCAGCCGCTCCTGCGGGATCCTCCGGTTCTCTCGAGTGGAGGGTCTGGTCCGAGCAAGATCGGGCTTTTGTGGATACCACCCTTCGCCAGCAGATCTACGATCCTGGCCTGGGGCCGGCTCAGACCTGGATCGAGCGCATCCTGCATTATAGCCGCACCCACACTTCGGGCTACCTGGTGGTGGACGGGGATGAAGGCGTGGGCAAGTCGCTTTTGTCCGAGGCCATCCTGGTCGAGCGCGCGGCCGGTCGCTTCGAGCTGGCGGTTGGCCGATACTCGATTCAGCGCGGCGGCCAGGACGACTACTCAACCCTGATCGAGGTGGTCAACGAGTTCCTTCGCCTGAACCTGCGCTGCGCCAATGCGGGCCTGCGAACTCTTGACCTCCAGGTCACCCGTGACTACCAGGTGCGTTACCGCGATCGACGGGAGCGCTTTGCCGCTTTCCTCCTGGGGCTGGCCCAGGTCAACGGCGGACGATTGATGTTGATTCTGGACGGACTGGACGAGGTGGTGCCCGATGCTGGGGCCAGGGTCAAGCTGGCCGATTTCCTGCCGTCCACGCTGCCTCAGGGAGTCTATGTGCTCCTGACCTACGAGCGCGGGCGCATTCCCGAGTCTATCAAAGCGTGCCTGGGCGAGCTTGCGGAGCCTTTCCGCCTCTCCATCACCATGCAGGACAACTCGTATCAGGAGTTCTTGCAGGCCTGGTTGTCTCGTTATGTGCCTCTCTCCAATCCCCAGGAGCTTCAGACAGCCCTGGTGCGGGCCCAGGGACGCCTGGGTGTGGCTCGCCAGATGGCCGACCTCATGCAGGCTGGGTTCTTTGCCAACGCCTCCGAACTGCCCACCCGGGAAACCCTTTACCCCGAGTTGATGCGCCAGTTCGAGCGTCACGCAGGAACGGAGCGTTTTCGAGCCCAGTTCCTCCACTTCTTCCTGCTTCTCTCGGCCGATTATGCCGCCATCACTCTGGAGGATCTCGCTTGCTGGGGCGTCGAGGTCAACACCATCTTTGACGTACTGCGCATCTGCCCCAGCTTGCTCTTGATGGAGAGCGACTGGACCGGCCCCACAATCGCCCTGGCCCACGATTCGCTGCGAAGATTCTTGTGGCAGAGCTATCCGGAGGAGACTCGCCAGACCTATCGCTCCCTCAGTGCCTGGATGGTGGAGTCCATTCTGGCCCCCGAGAGCAAGGGAGAGCCTGATGTCGGGCGTTCGAAGTTCGCTCGTCTTTACGAGTGGACCCTGGCTGCCCGGGACCCGGAGCTGGCCGAATCGGTGGCTCGCTCCAAAGGGCTTTCCAGGCTGCGCATCTCCAGCTCGAACGAGTTGGAGAGCAAGCTGCGCTTCCACCAGAAAGTCTGCATTCTGGACTCTTGGAAGAATCTGCTCGAGTATCTGGTCAACACCGAAAGCAAGAGGGAGTACCGCGAAGAGCTGGGCTGGGCTTACTCCAGCCGCGGATTGACCTACCTGCGCATGGGCCAGTTCGAGCGGGCCCTGGAAGACATTGGCGAGGCCATCACCCAGTTCATGCCCCTCATCGAGGACGAGGGACAGGACCAGCTGCGCAACGGACTGGCGGCAGCCTATAATCGTCGCAGTGAAGCCTGTCGTTACCTGGGTGATTTCGAGCAGGCCCTGGCCGATGCCGGTCAGGCCATCAAGCAATACACCATGGTGGTGGAGCAGTTCGGTCGGGTCGATCTCAAGAACCTGTTGGGGATGGCCTACCAGAATCGCGCGGTCATCTGCCGCCACTACGGCGACCTGGCCACGGCTCGAGGGGACTGCAACACCGCCATCGATCTCTACGAGCAACTGCTGGCGTCCAATCCCAGGGTGCGTCAGGACCTGGCCTCCTGTTATCACACCCGGGGCGTGGTCTCGCTGGCCCTGGGTGAGTGCGAGCCAGCCGTGCTCGATTCGGGTCGGGCCATCGAGCACTTCACCGAACTGGTCGACCGTCAGGGTCGCACCGAGTTTGCCAACGACCTGGCGGCTGCCCACAACAATCGGGGCGGCGCCTACCATCGCCTGGGCCAGGCCGAGACGGCGCTGGTCGATTACGGTCGGGCCATCAACATTCGCCGCGATCTGGTCAATGCGGGCCGGCTCGATCTTCGCAACGACCTGGCCCTGACTCACACCAACCGGGGGATGCTGACCGACTATCTGGGCAAACGCGATGAGGCTCTGGTCGATTATGCGGCCGCGATCGAGTTGCGCCGCACCCTGGTCGAGGTGGAGCAGCGCCACGACCTGGCCGCCGACCTGGCCCAGACGCACACCTATCGAGGCGCTACCTTGCGGGCCCTGAAGCGCATTCAGGACGCCGTGATCGACTACAACAAAGCGGTCGAGCTCTATACCAGACTGATTGAGAGCCGTCCGACACCCGAGTTGTTGCGCCAGCTGGCACTGGCCCATAACAGCCTGGGTTTGATTTATCTCGACCAGGGCGAGTTGCAGAAGGCCGCCGACAGCTGCACGCGGGCTCTGGAGATCAACGAGAGCCTGGCCGAGCAAGACGCTGGCCAGGAGCTGCGCGTGGATCGGGCCGTGGCCCGCAACAACCGGGGCGAAGCGCATCGTCGCGCCGGAGCCTTCCACCCGGCCTTCGTGGATTACTCCGAGGCTGTGGAAGCCTACACGCACCTGATCGCCGAGGGTCGTCGCGACCTCATGCGGGACCTGGCGTTGTCTCAGAACAATCGAGCCCGGGTGGCGCTGGTGTTGGGCGACGGCAAGACAGCGCTGCACGACAGCTCAAGGGCACTAGAGATCTTCATCTACCTCATCGAGCAGCAGGGTCGAGGCGACCTGTTGCCCCACCTGGGCGTGGCCTACTCTAACCGGGGCGCGGCTCAAACCCGCCTCAACGCCTTCGAGAAAGGCTTGACCGACCTGGGTCGAGCCATCGACCTGTATCGATTGCTGATCGAGGATAGCGGCCGCAACGAGTTCTTCGATGAGCTGGCCCTGGCCTACCGCCGGCGTGCCAAGGCCCTGCTCGAGTTGGGCAAGCAGCAAGCGACCGGGTCGAGCGAGCGAATGGTGTTTCCCAAGCAGGCCCTGGAGGACTTTACCCAGGCGGTCAACTTCTACGAGCAGGCGGTCAAGCGAGACCAGGGAGGTCCTTACCAGATCGAGCTGGTGCGCACCCAGATTCTCCGTACCGAGTTGCATGAAGAGCTGGGAGACGTAAGCTCCGCCCTCAAGGACGCCGGCAATGCAGTCGATTACTTTGCCGCCCGCATGGCCGAGGCCGACTACACAACCGTGCGCGACCTGCTGGCGGCCTTCAAGCGCCGGGCTGAGATCTACATGAACAACCGTCAGAACGACGAGGCGATGGTGGACTTCGGACGGCTGATCAACCTGTGCGTGGCCGCCATGGAGCGAGACAGCGCGTCCGACTATCGTCCTGACCTGGCCGAGGCGTACAACAACCGGGCCTGGACCCGGAGCATCATGGGCCAGATCGACGAGTCCCTCAAGGACTTCGCCCAGTCGCTGGACATCTACGGGCAGCTTGTCATCCAGGAGAAGCGTTTCGAATACGGTGACTCCCTGGCCTGGACCTATAACAACCGGGCTACCACGCTCAAACAGGCTGGACAACAGGCTCCCGCCCTCAAAGACTACTCGGATGCCATCGAGATTTACAACATCCTGGTGGCGCAGGGTCGCGATGACCTGTCCCTGCGCCTCTCCACCGCTCTCCTGAACCGGGGCCTGCTGCACCAGGACATGGGCAGCTACGACCAGGCGATGGCGGATATGACCCGGGCTGTGGAGCTGCGCATCGCGGATGCTCGCCGCGAGCCCAGTGCCGCTGCCCTGGCTGAGGTCGCCTCGGGATTGAGCACTCGTGGACTTCTCAATCATCACATGGGCAACGCCCAGGCGGCCATGGAGGACTACCAGGGCGCCATCAGCTTCTACACCGATCTGGTCGAGTCGCGGGGTCGACAAGATCTGGCCCCCGAGTTGGGACGAGCCCTGGTGGCTCGCAGCATGCTGGGCATCGGCCCGGCTCAGGATGATCAGGCGTTTGCCGCCCTCACCAAGGCCATTCAGGTGGTCAACAAGTCGGCCAGCCTGGGGCACGATTTCCCGGCCTCATTCCCGGTGCACTTCCTCAAGGCTGCCGCCACCGTGACCAGCACGCGCGACATCAACGAGTGTCTCGATCTCCTCACCGGAATCTCCGAGCTCTTCAACCACCTGCTCGAGCGGCCGCGTCTGGTGCAGGATTGGGGCGCCTACGCGGAAGCGCTGACCGAGCTTTCCATGCGCGTGCCGGCTGACCGTCGCAGCTCGCTGCGCGGGGCTCTCCTGGCCCTGGCGGTGGTGTATGCCCTGGGCGAGGTAGAGACCCAGGGCAACCAGGGCCTGCCGACGCTGGTACGCGCTCTGCACAGGCTGGGTGAGGCTCTGGAGCGCAGTAAGGTCCCGGGCAACTTGAACAAAGTCGGCCTGAGCTTCAAGACCCTCATGAAGCGAGTGCCTGAGTACCGTGGAAGTGAAGACTTCCGTACTTCCCTGGAAGCGATGGTGCGTCTCTGGCAGGCGTTGCCGGCCGCTGTGCCGGCCCACGCCCAGGTATCCCGCTTTGACCTGGCTCACCTGCTGAAGACGATCTGATCTCTTCAGGCTCGCTCGCACATCCCCCAGAAGGCGCTCAGGCTGTCCATCTGGGTCTTCAAGTCCTCTCCCTCGATTCTGGCCAGAACCGAGCTGGCGCCCGATTCGTAAGCGGTGGCTGTCAGCTCCGGGTTGGACTCCAGGACCACGACCGGCAAACCCAGCATTTGCTCCTGGCCGCGTAGCCGCTGCAAGAACTCCAGGCCCCCCAGCCCGGGTAAGCTCAGGCTCAGCAAGATCACTCTGGGCAGTTGACGATCCTGGTGGGGAGGCTTGCCCTGCAGATAGTCGAGGGCTTCCTCGCCGTCCTTCATCACCAGCACCGCTTCGGGCTGCAGTGCCTGGCTCAGTTGCCGGGCCACCCCGGGGTCGGCCTCCACCAGCAAAATCACTTCATCAACCCCCCAGCATCGATAAGCAAGGGCTGCCAGAACTCGGTTTGAGCCGCCTCGAATCCACTGGCTCCCGCTCGAGTCGCCAGTGTATCCGGTCGGCTGTCGAGCGTCAAGCTTGACCGCGCCTCACTTTGACTCCGGCAAAAATGAAAACAGCCCCTTTCGGGGCTGTCAGTAATCGCTGGTGGGCTAGGCAGCCACGGCGATGTTGGCCGTGGAAGCGGCCGGAGGAGCCTGGGGAGGCGGCGGAGGGGCGTTCTGCTGGTCGGTCTGCATGTTGACCTGGCCGCGCTCGCGGAGGTACTGCAGCACGTGGTAAGAGTAAGCGGCGATGTCGCCGGCCAGACCGATGGCGGTCATGGTCGGGGCCACGCTGGCCAGAGCCGGGATGAACTTGTCTCCCAGGGCTCCCACCACGCCGATCACGTCGGTGACCACGTGAGCTGTGTCGATGATCTTGGTGGCCCGGTCGGCATCCTTGTTCTTCCAGGTGTCAACGGCCTTCTTGCTGTCGAGCACCAGGGCCGTGATACGCAGCATCGGCAGGAAGGCGTTCTCGGCGAACTGGGAGGCGCTGTCGGGAAGCCCGCTGTAGACCTGGGTCTTGACGCCCAGAGCGGCCTCTTTGAAGGCGAAGGCCGGGTCGGCTTTGACCAGGTTGGCGGCTTCCTCGGCGGCGGCCGTGATGAACATCTGGCTGCCTTTGATGAAGCGGGACATGATGCCCGGGCTCTCGTTCTTGATCTGCAGAACCTGCTCACCGTTGACCGTGATGGTCACCTGGTCGCCACTGCCCATCTTGTTGAGCACCTTCTTGGTGAACTCAGGCGAAGAGGTCAGGTTCTCCAGGATGCGAGCGGCAGCATCGGGATTCTCGGCATTCGGCTTGGCGGGCGACTGACCCTGAGCCTGCTGCTCGGGGGCCTGGGCCTGCTGCGCCGGCTGCTGCGCGTTGGCGGAGTTGGGGCGAAACGTGCGCGCCATCGGTGCGTTTGTGATAACCATTTGGGGTCAGCCTCCAGATTTTTTTGTCTCGGTCGAGGACAATATAGTGAGCTTCGGGTCGGGCATGTTTGCCAGGGTGTTAACAGACGGCCTGATGGTTTCAGGCTTCCTTAAGGGTTGGGTCGCGAAAGCACAAATTCGTGGTCATTCACCTGGCGCACGCCGTAACCGGAGTTGCCGTAGCGCGAGATGACCACCTGGTCGTTGCCGTCCGAGAGGCTCCAGCGCTCTTTCTCGCCCAGCATCTTGGGTTTGAGCGAGGTGGGAAGGTAGTCTTTCAGGCGGCGGGTATGGCTCATGGAGACGGCCTGGTCGTTTTTGATCGTCAGGTCGCCCGAATCCACCGAGACCGAGAAGGTCTGGTCGTCCTCGCGCACGATCTTGCCCTTCCCGCCGCTGAACGTGACCTCCCAGCCCGAGTCGAAGAGGTAACGGTCACCCTGGCGCACGTAGGCGCCTCCCTCGATGGTGGCGCGGGCTTCGGGCTTCTCGCGGTAGAGAGGCCAGACGAAGCTGGAGGCACCCCAGAGGGCGGCACCGGCCGCGGCGATCGGGAGCGAGGCGGCCGGGAAGGCCGACACCGCAGCCACGGTGGCCGAGTAGCTGCCCAGATAGAGGGCTCGGCTGATGGAAGCCTCCACCCCCAGAATCTGGTAGAAGTTCTTGGAATACTCGGCGGCGCCCTTGAGGTTGGACTTGTTGATGAGCTGATCGCGCACGGCCAGGTCGGCCTTGCCGCTCACCACTCCCGTCAGGGCGCCGATGACGGCCATGGACGAGTAAAGCCCGATGAAGGCTGTCCCGGGGCTCGGGCCCATCATTCCGATGAGCTTGGGGTGCAGGCCCAGGGTGCAGCCGACCCGCACGGCCCGCGCTCCGGCCGTGGCCAGCCCGATCTTCTTGAGGCTCTCCACCGGTCGATCGGAGTTGACGGCGTTGTCCACCACGCTGCCCAGCATGCTCTCCCCCAGGATGCCCACCGCCGGGCTCCCGATGTTGCCGATGGAGCTGATGGTGGAGGCGATCCCGTAGGCGGTTCCCTGCTTCCACAGCTCGGGCGTGATCACGCCCAGCACCATGGCCGCTCCCACCTCGTCGAGCACGTCGCCAACCTTGAGAGCGCGGTACTCGGGCGACTCCTTGAAGAGATCGTAGAAAACGTTGAACTTCTCCGCGAACGACTTCTTGCGGAAGTCGTACATCTGCACCCCCAGCTCGTCGGGAAGCCCGAAGGCCTGCTTGAAGGGGGCCGGCAGCAGCATCTCGCTCACCGGCAGCGTCTCTTTAGCCTCAAAGCCATTGTCGGTAAGCCATCTGGTCATGTTGGGGTCGGCCGTGGTGGGCACGGCCAGCCGCTTGCTGACGATCATGGTGCCGAAGTAGCGGTTGTTGCCCAGCGGGGTCATCAGCTCGTTGCGGTAAACGGCGTTCGGGTCGAAGTCGGCGTTCTTGACGTCGTAAACCGAGAACACCGAGCCTGGACCGGCCGGGGCGGCCGCTCGCAGCGCATCCACCACCAGGCCCTGGTTGGCATCGGAGTGGTAGACCACCGACAGGCGGATGTCCTTCATCTCGGGCGAGCGCGCCAGGTCGACAAAGGCGGGGTCGAGTCCGAACTGGCGGGCGGCAAAGTCAATGTTGCCGGTGCTGAGTGGAAACTCGTCGTAGTTTACGCCCTCTCGGAAGAGAGGATTCGACTCAAGGCGTCGATCCGAGACCGGGCCGGGAGTGCCGCGCGCTGGCGCCGGCGCGGGCTGATTCTTGGAAGAAGCCGCCTTGCGCGGAATGCGCGCCAGGGCGGGGGCGGAAAGCATCTGTACGTTCATGATGGGGTGGACTATAGCAGGGTCACCCCACCGGGTTGGAACCGGATCGTTAACGTTTTACTGCGGGCTGGAGAGGAGGCGAGGAAGCTCTCCCCGGTCGAGCCAGAGGCCACCGCACTTTTCGCACTCATCGAGCATCAGGTCCTCGATGCTCTGGTGAGCCCCCTCGTGCAGAACTCCCTTGCAGCGCGGGCAGAGGTTCTCGGTCTTGCGCTTCTTCTGTAGTTTCACTTCCAGCGCGTTCTTACGCGAGCGGGTGATCCGCTGCAGTTCGTTCTTGTCGAGCCAGCAACCGTTGCACAGAGGGCAGATGTCGATGACCGTGTTGAGCATGGTCATCGGGCTCATGTCCACCTTATCTTTGGGGCACTTCATCAGGGCGGGCACTTCCTTGGGCCGGCAAAAGACTCCTTCCAGGAGGAATCAGGCCCGAAAGAACAGTAACTCTGGCGACGATGCTCGATCATGTCGCCATAGCGGTTCCCGAACTGGAGACCGCCCTCCAGAAGTTGTCTCCTTTTCTTACCGGTCCGGCCCACTTCGAGGAAGTGCTCGATCAGGGCGTGAGGGTGGCTCTGGTGCCACTCGGAAACTGCCATCTCGAACTGCTTTCGCCTCTCTCGGAAGATTCTCCGGTGGGCAAGTTCCTGGCCAAAAAGGGGCCGGGCCTCCACCATGTCGCCTTCCACGTCGAGGACGTGGCGGCCGAGCTGGTGGCCTTCGCCGAGCGAGGCTACGAGCTGATCGATAAAGCACCGCGTCGAGGGGCGGGGGGAAAGACCATCGGCTTCCTGCACCCGCGCTCTACCGGCGGGGTGCTGGTCGAACTGTGCAGTCACAACCCATGAGCGACCGCCAGAGCCGCATTCGCAACTTCTGCATCATCGCCCACATCGACCACGGCAAGTCGACCCTGGCCGACCGCGTGCTGGAAATGACCGGCTCGATTTCCGAGCGCGACATGGCCGACCAGGTGCTCGATTCGATGGATCTCGAGCGCGAACGCGGGATCACCATCAAGATGACTCCCGTGACCCTTCAGTACAAAGCCGAGGATGGCCTGGAGTATACCTTCAACCTGATCGATACCCCCGGCCACGTCGACTTCACCTACGAGGTCAGCCGTTCGCTGGCCGCCTGCGACGGCGCCCTGCTGGTGGTGGACGCGGTGCAGGGCGTGGAGGCCCAGACCATGGCCAACTACATGATGGCCAGCGCGCAGAACCTGACCATCATCCCGGTGATCAACAAGATCGACCTGCCCGCGGCCGACCCTGACCGGGTCAAGCAGGAGATCGAAGAGGTGCTGGCGCTGCCGGCCGATGATGCGGTGTTGATCTCGGCCAAGCACGGCATCGGCATCGAGGGCTTGCTGGAAGCCATCGTCAAGCAGATTCCGCCCCCCCGGGGCAAGGAAGATGACCCGCTGCGGGCCCTCATTTTCGATTCGCAGTATGACCAGTATCGCGGAGTGGTGCCCTTCTTCCGGGTGGTGGACGGGGCCGTGACCAAAGGGAGTATGGTGCGCATGATGGGCACCAACAAGACCTACGAGGTGGACGAGGTGGGCGTCTTCCGCCCGGCCCCCACTGCCGTGGACACGCTCCGGGCCGGTGACGTGGGCTATCTGGTGGCCCAGATCCGGGAGATCTCCGATACCCGGGTGGGAGACACCCTGACCCTGGCCAAGCACGGCTCCACCCACGCTCTGCCTGGCTATCGAGAGGTCACTCCGATGGTCTACTGCGGTCTTTATCCCATCGACTCGGTGGACTACAACAACCTGCGCGACGCGCTTGGCAAGCTCAAGCTCAACGACGCCGCGCTCATCTTCGAGCCGGAGACCTCCATCGCTCTGGGCTTTGGCTTTCGCTGCGGCTTCCTGGGATTGCTCCACATGGATGTGGTGCAAGAGCGGCTCGAGCGTGAGTTCAATCTGAACCTGATCGCCACCGCCCCCAGCGTGGTCTACACCATCCACACCAAGAAAGGCGAGGTGCTGGAGATCCAGAACCCCACCGACCTTCCCTCGGTGATGGAGATCGATGAGATCGAGGAGCCCCTGGTGAAGGCCACCATCATCACCCCGGAAGAATACGTGGGCACCATCATGGAGCTCTGTCAGAGCAAGCGGGGCACCTTCACCACCATGGAGTATCCCAGCGAAGGCCGGGCGATGCTGCACTACGAGATGCCCCTGGGCGAGATCATCACCGACTTCTTTGACCAGCTCAAGTCGCGCTCGCGCGGCTACGCCTCGCTCGACTACGAAATGTGTGGCAAGCGCTCGGCCGACCTGGTCCGGCTCGACATCCTGGTGCACGGCGAGAAGGTGGATGCGCTGAGCTGCATCGTGCACCGCGAGAAGGCTCCCACGGTGGGACGAGCCCTGGTGGAGAAACTCCAGGAGGTCATTCCTCGCCAGATGTTCGAGGTGCCCGTGCAGGCCTCGCTGGGAGGCAAGGTGATCGCCCGCGAGACAGTCAAGGCCATGCGCAAGAACGTGCTGGCCAAGTGCTACGGCGGCGACATCTCGCGCAAGCGCAAGCTGCTCGAGAAACAGAAAGAAGGCAAGAAGCGGCTCAAGCGCATCGGCAACGTCGACATCCCTCAGGAAGCCTTCCTGGCCGTCTTGAAAGTAGGCTGACCCGTTGTGCTATAATGGAGCTCGATAGGAGGTCTGCTCATGGCTGAAGTTGCGGAGAACCCCGTTCAAGATATCGTTTTGACCGAGAAGGCGCGGAACGAAGTGAAGCGTCTGGTGGCCGAGAACAATCTCGAGGGTCACTACCTGCGCATGGGGGTGCGCGGCGGGGGATGCTCGGGTCTGTCCTATACTCTGGGCTTTGACCCTCAGACCGGCCAGTATGACCGGATTTTCGACTTTGACGGCGTGAAAGTTGCCATCGACATGAAGAGCTTCCTCTACCTGCGCGGGGTCGAGCTCGACTACACGCAAGACCTGCTCGGTGGGGGATTCAAGTTCCACAATCCCAATGCCAAGAGAAGCTGCGGCTGCGGGAGTTCTTTCACCACCTGACCCGGGCGGCCCGGGCTGGAATTTTCTTGGACCCGAGTTTGAAAAAGCTCGGGTTTTTTGCTGCAAGTCTGGTGTATATTCTCAGGGGATGCTCTATTTCGATCATGCCGCCACGACGCCGGTTCACCCTGAGGTGGTTCAGGCCATGCTGCCCTATTTCGAGCAGGTCTACGGCAACCCGTCCGGAGTTCATCGCCTGGCTCGCCAGAGCCGGCAAGTGCTGGAGGAGTCGCGCGAGCGGGTGGCGAGTTGTCTGAACGTGCGGACCGAGCAGGTGGTGTTTACCAGCGGCGGCACCGAAGCCGGCAACCTGGCCATCTTCGGGCTCGCCTACCGGGGCCGTCACATCATCACAACCAGGGTCGAGCACCTGGCCGTGCTGCAGCCGGCTCGCGAGCTCGAGCGGCGCGGCTATGACATTACTTACCTTGCGGTAGACAAGCACGGTCGGGTGCATCCCGACCAGGTTGCCTCCTGCCTTCGCTACGACACGGCCCTGGTATCGGTGATGCTGGCCAACAACGAGGTGGGAACCCTGCAGCCGGTCGCCGAGATCGCTCGTCGCTGCCGCGAGAAGGAGGTGCTCTTGCACACCGACGCGGTGCAGGCGGTGGGCACGCTGGACTGCGATTTCGAGAGCCTGGGCGTGCAGGCGCTCTCGCTCTCGGCCCACAAGTTCTATGGTCCCAAGGGGGTGGGGGCACTGGTGGTGGCACCCGACCTGGAGCTGTCGCCGCGCCTTCTGGGGGGTGGACAGGAAGGGGGGCGACGTTCGGGCACCGAGAACCTGGCCGGCATCGTGGGCCTGGCCCGGGCCCTCGAACTGGCCCTGGCCGATCGAGTCGAGCGCACGGCTCGGCTGGAGAAGCTCTCGGAGAAGCTGTACGACTACCTGCTGGCCATACCCGGAGTGCATCGCACCGGGCACCCCACCGAGCGTCATCCCGCCATCGTCAGTGTGGCCGTGGAGGGAGCGGCTGGAGAGGCCCTTTTGATGGAGCTCGATCAGGCCGGAGTGGCGGCCTCGACCGGCTCGGCCTGCTCGACGGCCACCCTCGAGCCCTCCCACGTGCTGCGGGCCATGGGGGTGCCTCTGGCCCGGGCCCACGGCAGCCTGAGATTCTCTCTGGGACGCTCGAGCACCGAGGCCGATATCATGAAGGTCGCCCGGGTCACCCGTCTGGCAGTGGAACGCCTGCGTGAGCTTGCTCCGGCCGACCTGCGAGGGACATGACCTACTCCAGCACCGTCATGGACCATTTTCGCAACCCTCGCCGCGTGGGAGAGCTGGAGGATTGCAACGGGCGAGCTCGGCTGGAGAACCCGGTTTGCGGGGATGTGACTGAGTTCTTCGTGCGCCTGGGGCCAGGGAGCAAGGTGGTGCAGGTTCGCTTTCGGGTGCTCGGATGCGTGGCAGCCATCGCTGCCGCGAGCTGCCTGGGAGATCTGGTGGAGGGGCGCTCGTTTGCCGAGGCCGAGTCGGTGGATGTGGAGCACCTGCTCAAGGCCCTGGGAGGTCTGCCTGCCAGCAAGAAGCACGGGGCCACCCTGGCGGTGGAGGCTTTCCGTCAGGCTCTGAAGGCTGCCTGGGAGGGAACTTTCTAGGAGTTGGCGACGTTACCGTCATGGGATCCCGGTGGCGCAAACGGACTTCGTACACTTGAATTGATTGTGCCCGACAACAGCTTCCTGTATAATGACGCTGGGGTGCCGACTGACTTAAGAGGTGAGAGCGATCCACATCATCAAACGGGAAAAGAAGGCTGAGGCCACTCAGCTTCGGCAAAAGGCTCTCGAGCCGCTCAAGCGTCACTGCTATATTCTGGACAAGGAAGTGTCGATTCTCGTCGAGTACCCGGATTACAAGGGGCCGCACCACAAGGGTGAAGAGGGTGCGATTTACTGCGAGAACATCGTCAACTGCTACCAGAACAACGTGAAGTGCCGCTATAGCGGGATCTCGCCCCTGTACGCCGATCCGTTCTATCCTCGCGAGAAGCCGGCCGCGCCCGAGTCGACCGAGAGCGACCCGGCCGAGTCTGATGCTGAGCCGAAAAATGAAATCGAGGTCGGGGCCTGATTCTGTTCGCCCCCTCGCTCTCGTGAGAAACACCGTCCTTACAGGCGTTCACGGTCCTTAAATTTTTTTCAACGTTCGGATTGTTGAATAATTCTCTAGCTGCTATACTTCTCCTAAGCTGTTTTGGCGGTAGCCTGCTGGAGGGCGCCTTGAATTTCGTTCTTTACCGTCTTCTCTACCGGAGAAAGGCCAGTCAGCCCGAGCGCAGGTTGCTCGGGCTTATCGACATGATCCGTTCGGCTCTGCCGCACATCGATCCGGACCGGGTTCAGCCGCTGGCTGCCTTCGAGCCGCCCCAGCAGGGCTTCTTGATCTGCTACCCGCGCCACGAGTCGGACGGTCAGCGGCTGGTGCGCGAGCTGCTGCGCAAGCGAGGGGTTCGGTTCGAGGAGCACCTGCTCGGCCCCGAGCCGGTCCCGGCCGGGGGAGCTCCCCAGTCGGCCGAGGCCCGTGAAGCTCAGAAATCCAGACTCATGGAGAGCGGCCGTTTCTTTGCCCAGATGGGTCTGGTGGAGGACGCCCTGCCCTTGCTTCAAGACGCCGTCACCCTCGATCCGGGCTGCGTGGAGTCGTCGCAACACCTGGTGGCCGTTCTGCGCCAGCTGAACCGAAGCGCCGAGGCCGAGGGAGTCTTGCGGCGGGCCCTGCGCCACCAGCCCGATACCCCCGCCTTCCATCTGCTCATGGGCACCCATCTGCTCGATCTCGGTCGTTGCGACGAGGCGGTGGAGGCTTTCAAGCAGGGCATCCGGCTCGAGCCTCGGGCTCCGGTTCTGTATGCTCAACTGGGCACTGCCCTCTATCGCCTGGGCGAGCTCGAGCCAGCCGAATCTGCCTTCGCCGAGGCCTTGAGTCGGGATGAGCACCTGGCCATCGCCCTGGTCGGTATGGGCGAGACTCTCCTCGAGCAGGGCCGCCTGGAAGAGGCGGCCACCTACCTGCACAAGAGCCTGGAGGAGGATGACGAGGCTCCCGAAGCGCGCCTGAAGCTGGGCTGGTGCCACTACCACCTCGGTCTCTTGGACCGGGCCGAAGTGGACTTTCTCTCGGCCGCCAACGAACCGTCCGACCCCTACTGGGCTGCCGCTCGCTTCAGCTTGGGCCGGCTCTACCTCGAGCGGGGATCGCTCGACCTGTGTCACGAGGTGCTCAGCGAGGTTTGTCGGCGCGAGCCCGACTTCTCCGAGGCTCACCGCTTCCTGGCCGAGTGCTGCACCTTGCAGGGCGACCACGGCTCTGCCCTCAAGCACTGGAGGGAAGTCGAGCGCATCGAGCCCGATCGCAGTCTCTCCCTGCAGCCGAGTCTGGCGGTCTGCCTGTCGCGCCTGGGCCGCAACGAGGAGGCTGAGGCATGCCTTTACGGCTGCCTGGACAAGATGGGGGCGCATCCTTATCTCTTCCAACTGCTGGCCACGGTCATGATGGCGCAAGAGCAGTGGGAGCGCGCTCGGGAAGCCCTGCGGGTGGCCGAGCAGCTCGATCCCGAGTCTTGCGCAACCCAGTTCGAGATCGCCTGGGTGGAGGAGAACCTGGGCCACTTCGAGGTGGCTCGCGAGCGCTACAACCGCGTGCTGCGGCTCGATCCCGAGTGTGTAGAAGCTTACTCGGGGTTGGGCTGGCTCTATCTGCAGGAAGGCAAGCCCGAGATCGCCCTGGTGCTGTTCGAGAAGTGTCTGGAGCTGAGGGGCCCTGAGAGCGACGTGCTGGACACGCTGGGCTGGGTCTACCTTCTGCAGGGCGAGCAACTCCGTGCCCTGGCGCTGTTCGAGCAGGCCATCGCGCTCGATCCATCCATGGGGCTCGCCCGAGCCCATCGGGCGGCCGCCCTGGCCAGCCTCGATCGCCTGGAGGAGGCTCGCCAGGAGCTGCTGCGCGCCGTCGAGATCGACCCCGATGACGAGGAGGTGCTCGGTTATGCCCGAGACCTGGCTCGCCAGCTCAGTCCTCTTCCTCGGCAGTTGTCGCGGGCTCTGGGCAAGAAACGTCGCTCCACCGGCTCGCGCACCCTGCATCCCAAGGTGAGTCAGGGGAACCAGGCCCGCAGCTGGAACAAGTACCGCGTCCAGTCGGATGTCGACTACTGGGAAGACTATCCGGAAGGCAGCGACGAACTCTCGACTGGATGAAGCACTGCACAGCGTGCGGTCAGGCCATGACCGACGACCAGAGTTTCTGCTTGCACTGTGGCGTCGCGGCCACGCCTCTGGCGCCCGCGTCCGCCCCCGCTCCCGCCGAGGCTCCCGTGCGCCAGCCTGTGCCAGCAGGGGGCGGGCTTAGAGCCAACCTCCTGGCAGCACTGTTCGGCGT
>CAZWUN010000069.1:0-18324 GCA_964637145.1 uncultured Burkholderiales bacterium | reverse complement strand
GCCCCTCACGCTTAGCAGGCGTGCGCCATTAGCCGCTCGGCCACCACTCCAGGATTTGGACTACGCTCGCAAGCTCGCTGCGCGCTTCGCTTGCTCCTTTGGACTACGCTCGCAAGCTCGCTGCGCGCTTCGCTTGCATGTCTGGTTATTTTACACAGCGGAGGGATCTCTGTAAAGTAGCTCTCGAACCGCCTCCACGGCGAGCTCGAGGCGCTCGAAGCGCTCCAGGCCAGGTGGGAAATCGAGGAACTCGGCTCCTGGCCCGAGCAGCACGGCCGGTCGGCCGTAGCGCAGCGACAGTTCGGCCTCGTTGCGGGTGCCGGTACGCCCGGGCAGCACGATCAGCGCATCCGAGCTGAGCACGTTGATGTGGTTGCGGGTCAGCCGCTCGGGGTCGGCCGGGTCGAAGATGCCCAGCGGGGTGCGGATGACCAGCTCCACCCAGTCATTCTCCTCGCGCGCCTCGGGCAGCACCCCGATGCACAGGCCACGGGTGGCTACCCCGCTCTGCACGAATCCCCGCGAGACCGCCTCCATGACCCCCTGGCCGCCCCCGGTGAGGAGGTTCCAGCCCTCGCGAGCCAGGGCCGCCCCCAGCGCCTCGGCAAACGGAGGAGCTTCGATCGCCGAGCCCATGACGCCGACTACCGCCCGTTTCATCGCGATTGCTCCTGGTTGGGGACGATTCGCTCGCTCGTTGAGGGCGGCTTCCAGAGTGACAGGCCGACCTTGTCGAGGAGCCAGTCGAGGTTGACCCCCACCCCGTGGGCCCGGCGCAGGTTCTCGCCGGTCGGCAGGGCGCCCTCCGGGAAGGCAGGGGAGAAGAGCTCGAGCTGCTCCGAGCAGACCCCCAGCTGCTGCAAGAGCCGTTGGCTGACCCTGACAGCGGGCGGATAGGCATCGGCCACGGCCAGGACATAGCCAGGCGGCAGCCTTTGGCCACAAAGGCTGCCGTCGCCCCGGCTGGAGCCGAAGCCGTAGCCGTAACTCTCGCCGGAGCTCGAGCCGTATCCATTACCGGACCCGAGGCTGGAGCTGGAGCCATAGCTCTCGTCGTCGCCCTCGCTCGTGGCGCTGCCGTAGCCCGAGCCGGAGCCATCAGAAGAGCCGGAGCCATATCCCGACGTCCCCCCGGAGAGGTCGAAGCCGTAGCCATGCCCGGAGCCGTCTACTCGCTTCTCGCTTGACCCGCCGTCCCGCGAGCCCACCTGTTGGCCCTCGCCCCAGCCATCCCCGGAGCTGTAGCCATATTGGTAACCCAGGCCGCTGCCACAGCCCGAGCCGGAGGCGTCTGCGTAGTCGCCGTAGCCGAAGCCGCAGCCGATGCCCTCGGCCTCCGGGGGAGTCACTTCCAAGGCGCCGCCTCCCAGGCCCTGGCCGCTTCCGGCGTGGCCTCCGAGACCGAGGTGATCTCGTGCACCGTGAGGGCCGGCACGGCCGGGCCCACCCGGCAGTTGGCGGTCGGTCCGGTGACCGCCAGCCCGAAGACGCCCCTCACCTCGGCGCTCCAGTAGAGGCAGTTCTGGGCCTTCTCCAGGCGCAATGTGGTCTGTGTCAGGTCTGTCCCGGCCGGAACGTAGCCAAAGAAGACGCCCTTCCTGCCGGTGGTCACCAGCACCGGGATGCTCGCTTTTGTCTTCGCCATGGCCTGATCTTGTGACGCGGAAGGGGAGCAGGCCTGCCTGTCGAGGCCGCGAGGATGCCCCCCGAGCATGAGGCCGTTGCTGGCTGGCTCATGCAGCTTACAGCCGGACCCGAGCCTTTTGCCCTCTCCGATTATGTCCTCAGCTCGTTTCTGCGCCTCGCAACCCATCGGAGGATCTTCGAGCCCCCCACGCCGATGAAGAGGGCGCTGGAGCTCGGCCAGCGCTTGATCGACTGGCCTCTTCCGTCCTTCTCTTGCCTTCGAAGCGACACTGGGGGATTCTGGTCGACCTGTGCTGATCACGACCGATTCGGACTTCGCTCGGTTTCCGGGCCTGCGTTGGAAGCACCCATTCTCCGCTTGAGAGAGCTTACCCGCCGAAGCGCTCGATGACCCGATCCCAGCCCGTGCGACGGGCGAACTCCAGTCCGCGGTAGATCGACTCGTACTGCTCGGGCCGGGTGTGATCGGGATACTTGAAGCCCGATTCCCGTTCGCGGAAGCCGGCCGGGGGCAGGTAGACCGTCAGGCCCGAGGCGGGGCGCTCGCCCTGGTGGGCCTCGGCCACCACGGCCTGGGAAAGTGAGGCCTGCACGCCGCGAGCCGCCTGGGCCACCCGCTCGTCAGCGACGGTCTCCAGCTTGCGGGCAAAGTCCGCCAGGTCGCGGTAGTCGCCGTAGGGGCGCACCTCGGGGCTGGAGAAGCCGCGCGATGCGGCCATCAGGCGGCGCACCTCGGCCTCGGGCAGGCTGGTCGCAAGCAGGCTGTCGGCCAGCTCGCGGACGCTGTCCACCAGCGGGTCCACCCGGTCCGAGCGGAGGGCCGACACGGCCGGGAAGTCGCTCTTTTGCTCGGCGCAGGCGGCTACCAGGTAGCCCACCATCTGCTCGGGAGGCACCGTTCGGCCGGCCTCCCACTCCTCACGGGCGCGGTTGAGGGTCTTCTGCCAGGGATAGCAGCTGTAGATCACGTCCTGGCTGGCCACATAGCAACCGGCCGTGTCCTTGAGCTCGGTTACGGCTTCAGCCTGGGCCATCAGGCAGGCGTCCATGACCAGCACGTCCGGCTTGACACCCGTCTCCCGGCTGGCCTCTTCCAGGGCAGCCTTCACTTCGGCGAGGGGCATGTGGCGTCCTGAGCGCTGGTCCGAGAGCGTGCCCAGAAAGCCCGCGCCATGGTTTGTCAGCACGACCATCACGTGCTCGGCCGGGTAGGTCTTGATCCCCCACTTGAGAAACTCGGCCAGGTTCTTGGGGCAGCTCATGTCGCGCTGGCCCAGGTCGGCCACCAGGCGCGAGTCGATCTGGCCGTCGTGCTGACCCTGAGAGGTGTAGACCCGCCGGGCGTAAGGTCCGGGTGGGTCGCCGGGCAGCATCTCGTAGCGCCGGGTCGATTCCCAGAGCTCGTCGGCGTCGTTGGGGATCTTGGGCCGGTAGGGATCGGGTGGGAAGGGGTTGGGGGAGGGCATGCGGCCCAGCTCAGCGGCCATGGCGCAGGCGGGATGGCCGGCCGACTCCTCGGCCGTCAGGAAGCTGGTGTAGACGTCCCGCTCGATGTCGCGGTTGTTGCCGTCGAGGTAGAACAGGATGGTCCATTCCCGCCTCGGCGGGGTGGGTGAGACCTGCATTGCGCCCCCATGCTCGCACGAGCGGAGCGGCGGGTTGTTACAGTCTGTGCGCCAGGATGTTACCGGGCTCTCAATGTGCTAGAGTACGGATGTGGGGAACTCGGGCGAGCAGCAAGCCAGGAGCGTGGCCGGAAGCCTTCGGCCGCGCGATGCTCGAATTGGACGTCGCCAGTCCCGGCGCGGGGCGCTCATCACCATCCTGGCCTGCTTGCTCTTGCTCTTCACGCTCATGATGGTCTCCTCGGCGGCCACCTTGTTTCAGCAGAACCTGCGCCACCTCGATGACGCCAAGAGCGGAGCGCGGCGGATGGCCGAATCGGCCGTCCAGGCCCAGATCGCACGCCTGGTCCAGGCCCCCGACCTGGCTCCCGCCGCCTGTCCCAGCCTTGACCTGGCTCTCAGCAGCAGCTACCCGGGAGCGCGCGGCCTGGTGGCCCTGGAGCCGGGAGAGTCGGCCCGCCTTCAGATCCCCCTCAGCGTCAACAACCTGACCGGCACGGGCAGCCTGCCGGGCTGGGGGGGCACGGTCGTGGAGCCGGAGACGGCCAACATCGTGGGCGTGGGCCGCTACCGGGGCCGCGAGCAGCGGATCGAGGCCGTGCTGCACGTGCCCAGATTCCCCTACGTGGTCTCCTCCAGCGTGCCCATCCAGGCCGATCGTTTGCACGTTTTCGGGGTGCGCGACCCTTCCGCTCTGCTGGGCGGCTTCGGGGCCATCCCGCCGGAGATGAAGGAGCCAGGTCACATCGCCACCAACGCTCCCGACCAGTCCGGCTCTTCGCTCAAGCTGCTGTCCACCACCATCATCGAGGGGGACGCCCAGTCGCGGGGCTCGGTGCAGGTCGACCCGGGAGCCACCGTCACCGGCTCGCTGCGCCCCCAGGCCGAGCTGGCCCCCCTTCCCCGTATCGACATCCGCAGTCTCGACACCGCCACCCGGCCGGGGGTGAGCACCCTCAGCAGCGCATCGCTGGGCGCCACCACCCTCTCCGGATTCAATCGCCGGGCCGGCGACCTGGCCATCAACGGAGGCCTGCGCCTGGATGGCGGGGTTCTCTTCGTGGAGGGCGGGGTCACGATTCAAGGCGGACTGAGCGGCACCGGCGCGCTTATCGCTTCCGGCCCGGTCCAGATCGAGGGTGGCGGCTCGCTCTCGGGCATGAGTGGAACGGCCGTGGTGGCGGGCGGACCGATCCGGCTGCAGGGCAGCGCCGGCCAGCAGGCCGAGTTCCGGGGGCTGCTCTACACCGAAGGCGATCTCGACTGTCGCTACACCAACGTGGCTGGCTCGGTGGTGGTCAACAATCCCAATCCCTCCGGGGTGGTGAGCCTGCACCGCTCGACCCTGGTGCAGAGCCAGGGTCTGGGGGTGGTGACGGTGCCCGTGGCCACCACCGTCCCGGTGCCCGCGGGCGGCCTGACGCCCATGCCGCCCACCCTGCACGCCAACCTGACCACCATGGGAGACCCTTACGGCTTCGGAGTCCCGGCCGCCAACCTGACCCTGCGCGGCACCACCCAGACCGCTCCCACGCTGTTCACCGCCAACATGAACGGGCCGCGCGAGGACTACTCGGCCCCGCCCCCCGGTTTCCCGGTCACCCATCCCCCCACGGCCGCCGAGCCCTGGTACGAGATCGGTGTGCCCAACCCGATGCCGGCCGACCCCATCACGCTGGGCTCGATCCGGGTCAACAACCCCAACCCCTCGGGCGAGATCGATCGCATCGATGCCAACGGGGTGGGCTGGCAGGACGCCTTCGCGGGCGACTTCACCGACCGCGCCAGCGCCCGGGCGGCGCTCTTCCAGGTGGCGGCCGACTGGGGCTCGGTCAACGCGGCCGGATCCACCGATGCCTTTCTGGACGACGCGGCTCAGTACATGGTGACCCAGGCGCCCGAGATCGTGCGCGTCTTCAACGCCAACAGCAGACTGCTCGGTCAGGCGGCCACCGGCGGGGGCGGGGGCGGCTCGACCACCACAGTGCGCACGGTGGTCGTCTGGCAGCTCGACCTGAGCCGCTTTTACAACCTCTCCGACCGCATCCGCCTGCGCTCCTGGAGGGAGCTGTGAGAGGCGCTTTCCTGCTCGAGCAGATGGTCTCCATCGGCCTCCTGGGGCTGCTGCTGGTCATGGTGGCCGCGGTCACCGTGCAGAACGGGCGAGGCGGCCGCACCGCCCAGCGGGGTTACGAGGGCCAGGTCATCGCCCAGAACCTGCTCGAGACCCACAAGGCGGGCGCCGTCTCCCTCCTGCCCGTGGGCACGCTCCCGGCCGTGAACGGCCGCTTCACCGACCAGACCCCCTACACAGCCACCACCGAAGTCTACAGCCTGGGCGGAACGGGATTCGCCAGCGGGCTGACCGACAACGACCTCAAAGGCGTGCGCGTGACCGTGACCTGGCGGGACGTCACCGGCACCCGCCAGGCCCGCTGCGAGGGCTTGCTGGCCAGATTGCCCCGATGAGCTCGCGCGGTTGGACCCTGGTGGAGGCTCTGGTGGCCCTGGCCCTGGCCTCCATCGTCTTCCTGGTGGTGGCCGGCGTGCTCCATTCCACCTCCAGGGTGACCCGTATCCAGACCCAGCGCAGCCTGCAGCAGACCCGGCTGCAAACCATCGTGGGTCACCTGGAGAAGGTGCTGGTCGGCTGCTCACCGGCGGGGGTCAGCTTCCGACGCTCGGCCGCTCCCGATGCGGCCGTTCTGGCGGCCCAGTGCTACCGCACGGATACCTTCACCTCCCCCCAGCCCCGCTGGGAGGCCTTCTGGCGCTGCTTCGTCTGGGACGTTCCCAACCAGCAGCTCTATCTGTGCCGGACCTCCACCCCCATCCCCTCCGATACCCGTCCCCAGGCCATGACCGCGGTGCAACTCGACGCCTTCCTGCAGTCGGCCCTGCCCGGGCCCAATCTGGTCGAGCCCCGGCTGCTGGCCAGCCGCGTGACCCACTTTGCGTATACGCTCGAGCCCGGGCCCCTCTTTCGGGTGGAGGTCGAGGTGGATGTTCCCCAGTACGACGAGCAGACCCGGACCGCCGTACCCCGGCTGCGGGTGACCCGGCTGCTCCACCCGCACAACCAGCTCTGAGAAGGCTGCGATGGCGCTGGCGGGGCTCGGGATTTCAGCGACGGTCGAAAACTGCATTGCAAGTGCTGCGGGGGGAGATGCGGGACTCGGGGTCCATTAGTTCGGTGGGGTGGGAGGTCGGCCGGCCGCTCCTGGGCGGTTCCAGGTTGCAGTGACGACGCCCTACTACCTGCGTCGCCCTCCTCGAGGGCCCGGGCGTCCGAGGCCCGGAAGCTTGACTCTGATAGATTGCGATGTGTATGCTAGCTACACATGTGTCAAGTGAGGTGGTAGCTGTTGTCGGTTCGAGTGCAGGTCGTGTTGGATGAGGCTGAACGAGAGCTCTTTCGCTCTTGTGCCCGCAAAGAAGGCATGTCGCTCAGCTCGTGGTTGCGAAAATTAGCCACCGAGCGGGCCAAGGCCGTGCGCTCGCCCAGTCTCGAAACAGCGGAGGATCTCATGCGATTCTGGGAAGACTGTGACCGGCGAGAGAAGGGTCGGGAGCCGGAATGGGAGCAGCATCTCGAGGTCATGCAAGAGTCGCGCTTATCCGGATTGCCCCGGTCGTGATTTTTGTCGATAGCAATGTGTTCATGTACGCAGTGGGTCGCCCTCACCCGTTGCAGCACGATGCTCGGGATTTTTTCGCGTCAACCCTGATTGGGCAGGACATTCTGGTAACCTCCGCCGAGGTGCTGCAGGAATTATTGCATGCCTATCTGCCGGTGCAGCGGATGGAGACTTTAGACGCCGCTCTGGCTCTGGCCCGGGCGCGAGTACAGTCCATCTGGGCTGTTGAGCCAGAGGATGTTCTGCACGCCCGTCTGTTGGCCGATTCGGCGCGCGAATTGGGCGCTCGCGATCTTCTGCACCTGGCCGCCTGTCAACGGCGGGGAGTGTCCAGGATCCACACATTTGACCGGGCTCTGCTGGCGGCTGCTGGACGGATTCTCTAAGTGGGCCGAGGCGGAATTTCTATCTGAATTCGGGTGACAGGGTAACCGGCCGATCGCCGATCACCTGGCCGGCACCACAACGCCCAGCGACCGCTCGAGCTGCGACCCGCGCAACCAGATCTGAGAAGGCCGCGATGGCCCTCTCACGAATCGGTCCCTTCGATGGGTCGCGTGCTCTTGATCCTGCTCGGGCTGATGAGCGCCTGCCTGCCCCTGGCCGAGGAGGTCACCCTCACGGTGCAGGCTTTTCCGCCCTGCCAGGTCTACCTGGATACCCCCACGGGCCTGAGCTACCTGGGCCCCTCCGGGCAACCGCTGACCCTGGCCCCTCCCGTGCTGCGCGGACCGGACGGCAGGCCCGCTCAGTATGCCGGCGGGGTGCTCGTTCTCCGGGCACCCGACCACGCCGATCTGCGCGTGACCGTGGCCGCCCAGGACTGGGCCGGCGGCCGGCTCCCCGCGTCAGGGTGGCTGCGCCCCCCGGCCAACTCGGCGCTGGTGACGGCCCGGGACTACCTGGCCGGCTATCCGCTGCTCAGCCTGGCCCTGGCCGGCAGCCTGCTGGGGGGAGCATTCCTGGCCCTGCGCTGGAGAAGTCGGGCGGCCCAGGTCGAGCAGCTCTCGACCAGGCTCGACACCACGGGGGACCCGCTCGTCGGCAAAAGCCTGGGCCGCTACCGGGTGGAAGCCCGCCTGGGCCAGGGTGGCATGGGTGCGGTCTACCGGGTAACCGACGATGTCGGGGAGTACGCCGCCAAGGTGCTCTACTTCGACACCCCTGACTGCCCCGCGCTCGACCGGTTCCGGCGCGAGTACAGGCTGCTCAGCCAGTTGCAGCATCCGGCCTTCCCCCGCTGCTTCGACTACCTCGAGCAAGAGCAGCTGGCTTGCTGCGTCATGGAGCTGGCCCAGGGCCAGACCATGCGCAAACTCGTGGACCCCCAGGGCCTTCCCTGGTCGACCGTGTGGCCCTGGATTCGGACCATTCTGCAGGGCCTGGAATACGCCCACGAGCGCGGCATCCTGCACCGCGACCTCAAGCCCGAGAACCTGATGGTGCACGAGGGCCAGGTCAAGATCCTCGATCTCGGCCTGGCCCGGCTGGCCGACATGACCGCCATCACCCTGACCGGTCAGGCCCTGGGAACCCCCCGTTACATCGCTCCCGAGCAGGTCCACGCGGGCGGTTCGGAGGTGGATCCCCGCACCGACCTTTACAGTCTGGGGGTCATCCTTTACGAGCTCTTGCAAGGAGCCCCCCCGTTCCAGGCCGACAGCCGCGAGGAGCTGGTGCGCATGCACCTGGAGCAGCCGGCTCCCCCGCTCGAGGCTCCCGGCCTGCCGGCCGGCGTAGCCCACGTGGTGGCGGTGTTGCTCGACAAGAACCCGGCCAACCGCTACGCCTCCGCCCGGCGAGTGCTGGAGGTCCTGGAAGGGCTGGAGGGGCCGGGCGAGCAGCAGGACACCGCGGTTCTCTCAAAGTAGGGCCAGGATCTGCTCGTGCTCGCGCAAGAGCGCGGCCTCCGGCTCCAGGCCCAGCTCCTCGCGCCACAGCACCCGGCTGCGCTCGAAGACGCGCACGGCCTCGCTGAGGCGACCGCGCTGACGCAGGGCCCGCATCACCTGCAGGCAGGCCCACTGGTCCTGGCGGTCGATCTGCATGACCTGGCTGGCCACGGCGAGGATCGCCTCGAAGTCCTGGCGATGCTCCAACCGCGGGAGGAGGCTGCGGGCCAGTTCGATGACCTGGAGCTCGAGGGACTGGCGGGCAGTCACGGCCCAGTCCAGGTAGCACTCAGGCAGGAAAGGGCCGGCGTAGTCGAGCACCGCGGCCTGCGCGGCCTGCTCCCACTCGCGGTCCTCCTCGGCCGGACGGGCCCTGGCCAGGCGTTGGAGCTGCACCGCGTCGTGTCGGTCGAGCAGATCGGGGTTGAGCTGCAGGGCGCTGCTGCTGCGCAGCACGATTTCGGTGGCTTTGAGCGAGGCGGGGGCATGGTCGCGCAGCGCCGAGCGGAGCACCGACAGGCTGTAGTTGAAGTTCTTGCGGGCCCGAGCGGGATCCGAGTCGGGCCACAGCTCATCCATCAGCACCTCGACTCCGAGGGGGGCCCCCCACTGGTAGGCCAGGTGGGCGAACATCCACTTCACGTACTGGGTCTTCCAGGCCCGGTCGCTCAGAAGCGTCCCCGCCAGCTGCACCGCCAGGCCCCCGAAGGAGCGCACCCGGAGCGAGGCCTCCTGGTCGGAGGAGGCGGGCGAGCGCTCCGGCTGGTGGAAGCGAAACACCAGCTCTCCCAGCTCGATCAGGTCGCCGTGGTGCAGCTCGCAGGTCGATCCCGCTTTGACCTCCTCGCCCCGCAGGTAGACCGGGTTGGTGGCCGACTCGGCCAGGATCCGGTAGCCTCCCTCTCCGGCCAGGATGGTGGCGTGCTCGCGCGAGACGGTGGGATGATCGAGCTGGATGGCGTTGGGGCGCTTGCCGGGCCGCCCCACCGGATACGTTCCCGGGCCCAGCGGCCAGAGCTCGTTGGAGTAGGGGGGCGAATAGCCCTTGAGGTAGGCCACCGGGTCTCCCGCGTCCCACAGTAAGACCCGGTGGCTGCCCACCTCCAGGGCCCCCCCCACCTCCAGAACCCCGTGCTCCACCGCCTGGCCGTCCTTGTAGACCTTGCAGGACGAGCGAAACAGCACCCGTCCCCCCTGGTAGCTGAAGCGCAGCAGCGTGCCGTCCACGCTGTGCTCCACTGCGGCCCGGTTGAGCGGAACCACCTGCCGGGGGCGGTCGGAGTAGCGGATGCGCAGCTCGAGCGAGGTCTGCACCGCATCCTCGGAGGCGCCGCGCTGGACCGGAACCGTCTCGTCGGTCGACTCGCCCACGGCGGATCAATGCTCGTTGCCGCCCCCGGAACCCTCCCGTTCCCGTCAGTTCTCCATGATCCAGCCCCATTTGGGCTCGTTGCCGCCCGCCCCCACGATCACGTCGATGACCGCGCCGTTGGGGAACTGCAGCTTGTCCAGTCGCTTGGGGTGCTCGAGCAGCTTCACGCCGGGGAACTTCATCTGTAGCTCCGGCATTGCCTGGCGGATGCCCTCGTTGGTGGGCGGGTACTTCTTCAGGATGGCCATGACGGCGGCCTCGTCGATGGCCCGGCCCAGCACGCCAGCGTTGGGGTTCGGGGGGGCGGCGACCCCTCCCGCGGCCGCCGCCTCGGTACCGGTCTTGGCTGCGCCCCCCGCCGTCGCGCCGGTCTGCCCGGTGGCCGCGGCCCACTCCTCCACGGTGGCCGTGGGCTTGGGCGTGCCCTTGCCCTCCGAGCCCCACCACCACCCGGGTCTGTCCGTGCCCGCCCCGCGCACCACGTCAACCCACTCGTAGCCCACCTCGGTCTTGACCTGGATGCGGTCTCCCTCGACTCCCACGACTTCCAGCCCGGCCGCTTGCAGGTCGGGCACCATGGCCCGCAGCAACTCCTCGGCCCGGTTCTTGTCTCCCTTGACGCTGTCGAGCTTGTAGCCCTGAGCGACCCGGCCGAAGATGTACTTGGGGGTCTTGTGGTCGGGGTTGTCGAGCTTGGCCTGATCGTAGCCCTCCAGGGGCGTCGGGCTGTCGGAGCGGAAAGCGTTCTGGTTGGCCTGACTGGCGGTGGGGCGAATCGGACTGTCGCTGGCAACGTCCGACCAGATCAGGCGGGCTCCTTCGTTGGTATTCAGGGCCGAGGCTTTGGCCTTGAGCGAGGGGCCCCGCTGCAGCGCGGGGTGCTCTTCCTCGCGTCGGGGGCTGAGGTCGGGGACCCGGGGCTCGACTCCTCCGGTGACAGCGGTTTGCTCGGTCTCATTTCGGATGGCGGTGACTTGCATTGCTCCCACTCCTTGCTGGCGTCCTGTGGGACCAGTATGCAGTCGAGCGGATAGATGAGAGTTAGACGTTGGCCAGGAAGAGGAAGTGGCGAGGGCCCTTCTTGCCGCCGCGAGCTCGAGCGCATTCCGAGCGAGAGTTCTTGAAGCCGGCCGTGCGCATTCGATTGACGAAGCGAGGATCGTTTCCGGCCGACCAGATGGCCAGCACGCCCCCCGGCGCCAGCGAGCGATGGATGCGGGCCAGGCCGGCCAGGTCGTAGAGCCGGTCGTTTCCATCCCGCACCAGGCTCTCGGGACCGTTGTCCACGTCCAGCATGACCGCATCCCACTTCGCCTTGCCATCCAGCAGGTTGCCCACGTCGGTCAGCTCGACCCGCGCGCGGGGATCGTCGAGCGGTTTTCCGGCCAGCTCGGCCAGGTGGGTGCGGTTCCACTCCAGCACCTGCGGGGTGAGCTCGGCCACCACCACGCTGGCCTCCGGCCCCAGGGTGTCCAGGGCGGCCCGCAGGGTGTAGCCCATCCCCAGCCCACCGATGAGCACCCGGGGGGCCTGACGTCGCCGAATCGGCGCGCAGGCGGCCTGGGCCAGCTGCTCCTCCGAGCCGTGGGTGCGGCTGGTCATCAGCTCGCGGTTGTCGATGCGGATGGAGTAATCCTGGCCACGGCGCGCGAGCGTCAGCTCCGAGCCATCGGGAGTGTGGACCTTGTCGAGCGTTTCCCAGGGCAGCATTGAGTGTGCATCCTAGCAGGTCCCCCGTCTCACAGCAAGACGATCAGCGAGACCGGCCCGTCGAACTCGTCGAAATCTTTGGGCTTGCCGTACCAGTCCATGGTGGGCTCGCCGCTGGTGTCCACGTAGACGGAGTGGCGACCGTTGGCGGCCAGAACGCCCGAGTCGTAGTCCCCCAGCTCGCCCGGGCCGATCGGCTTGAAGGGAACGCCCAGCAGATTGGCCCCATCGCTCATGTGCTCGCCCGTGGTCAGGGCCCAGAGCGACTCCACGAAGGTGTCCGCGCCCTCGTGCCCCTCCTCCATCCCCCGTTTGGCCATGGCCGCAAAGCAGAGCGTGGCGTAGGCCAGGGCCTCGGGGTCCCCGTTCTCGAAGTCGGAGGCCTGGGCCGCCAGCCGCATCTCCTCGGCGGTCAGCTCCACCACGTAGCCATCCTGCATGGTGACCTTGTAGCCTCCGTCGGGCAGCTTCTCCACGTTCTGGAAGACGTTGTTGCCGTACTTGTCCATGGCCGCCTTGATGACCGCGATGGAGACGCAGTTGCCGCGCGAGCCCTGATCGAAGGCCGTGATCATGCTGTCTCCGAAGGTCCCTTCCTGCTGCAGGGCGCGGTCGAGGGCCTCATCGTCGGTGCTGGTCCAGCGATTGTCGCTGGGCTGGCCGGGGCCCCAGCCCGCCTCGGTGGCCTCGCGCTGGCTGATGTTGCCGTTGCGCTCGCCCGTCAGGGCCACGTCCATGGCATTGAAGACGTTCTGGTTGCTGAGCAGGGTCAGAGCCGTCTTGCGCACCTCTTCGTCGGCGCTCTCGTCAAGCGCCACCCGGGCCAACTCCTCGCGCGAGATCGAGCCGTCCCCGTCCTGGTCGAAGGTTGCATACTTTTGATCCAGCACGGTGGCCGTCTGCTCCATGGTCAGCAGGCCGCCGGGGGCGTTCTGCTCGTTGGTCTGGGTGGTCTGGAGGTCCTCCAGGGTGAACACGCCGTCCGCTCGCGTGCCCCCGCTGGCCACGTCCAACGCGTTGGTGGAGTTGGCGTTGGCCAGCAATGCCCGGGCCGCGCGACGCAGGCGGGGATCGGCATTTTCGTCCTCGGCCACGGCCAGCAGGTCCTGGATGCTGAAGCTGCCGTCCTGGTCGCCGTCGAGCACCTCCATGTTCTCGGCCAGCGTGCCCGTGATCTGCTCGAGCGACATGGGCTGCTGCTGCTTGCGCCAGGCTTCCTCCAGCCGAAGGCTGAGCAGTCGTCGCTCGTACATCTGCTGGCGGGGATCTTGCTCGGCCCTCGGGACGAGGCGCTCCCAGCGGCCGGGCTCGGGGAGAGGGGCCTGGCGAAGCGGGGGGATCTGCATGCTGGGTCCTCCTTTGGGGGGGGTGGACACAGGCTACCCGGGCGAGTGTTGCAGAACCTTAGACCGGTCGCAGGATGTTGGCGATTGTCGGCCAGAAGATCCAACTGGATGGATGAGCTCTTCGCTGAGTTGCGCCAGGAAGGCCGCCCGGATTCGGTGGGGTCCTTCAGTCTCGATTTTTCCAAAGCCTATGACAAGCTGCGCAAGTTCCAGAGCCAACCGGATCAGTTCGCCGTGCAACTTGTGGCGGCCGCCACCCTGCGAGGGGCGACCCGGATCGAGGTGCGCAGCCTCCAGCGCGACTTCAGCTTCGATTTTGCCGCCCCCCCTTACACCTGGCCCGAGCTGCAGAGCCTGTTTCAGCTCGAGCAACCGGGGGCGGATGTCTTTCGTTTGAACATGGCGCTGCTGGCCTGCCTGGGGCTCGACCCCACGGTGCTGTGGCTGGAGACCGCCGACTATCGAATGGCGATCCGCGGCAACCAGCTCGAGCTGATGCGCCAGCCCCAGCGGCGCGAGACGACTCGGATCTGGATGACCCTGCCCTGGCGCCAGTGCTCTCTCCCGACTCCGGAAGCCCAGGCTCTGATCAGGCGATGCTCGTTCTGTCCGGTCCCTATCTCCCTCAATGGCCGGCAGCTGGCTCCACCGCTCGCTCCCGTCGCCAAGGTCGGTCTGGCTCCGGCAGCCCTCTGGCCGACCGATGAGTCCAGCTTTGTGCTGGATGGTGCGCCTGAGGTCGCCTACCTGGTCAACCCGGAGCCGCCCTTCGACGGGGTTCAGATCATTTTGCACGGGGTGCGTTTCGCGCTTCCCGGGCCGGACTGGCCTCCCGGCCCGAAGCTCGGGGCCCTGCTCTGGAGCCACCAGGCGGGCACCGACATCTCCTTTCTCCAGCTTCGGGAAGACCTGCATTGTCGCTCCCTGGCCACCCGGGCCGTCGAGTGCTGGGACGAGCTGCTGCCCGATGTTCTGGCCCGGGTGCAGCTGGCGCCCGAGCTTCAGACCGAGTTTCTCGAGTATCTGGCGGGCCGCTCCGGCCAGCAGGCCAGGCGGGCGCGCTTGAAGCTGCTGCGCTGGGCCGTGCGGGATACTCCCGAGAATGGTCTGGCCAGCCTGAGTGCCATGGCGGGCGACCTGGAGGACGACGACCTGAGAGGCATCTGGAGCGAGGCCTGCAACGAGTGGTTGGCCCGCCTCGAGGAGGAGCAGGGGAGAGAGCTGCTGGGCTCGAGCCAGTGGCAGCGGTTCGACCGGCTCTGGGGCCAGGTAGACCCTCTGCCGCTGAGTGACGAGCAGCGTGCCATCGTCGACCGCAATCGACTCCGCTTGCTGCTCCTGGTTTGGGACCTGGAGCGGGCGGCACCCCTGGCCGGCCCGGACGAAGCTGGCCTGATCGAGTGGGCCCTCGGTTTCGTGGTCAGCGGGCCTGCCAGGCTGGGCTCTCATCCCCTGGTGTTGCTGGCTGGAGGTGAGCTGGATCGTGCCGCGGAAGATTTCGCCGCCCTGAATCTTCCGCTCTGGCAGGCGCGTTGTCTCAGGCTGCTGGGTCGCCCGCTTAACGAGCTGGCGGCCTGCGCCCCCCAGACTTTCCACCCGGACTGGGTCAGGGCCGAGCAGCTGCTCCGGCCTGAGCGCCCTTCTCGTCTGCGGGCTCTGGCCCCCGTGGTCGGCTTCCTCAAAGACTGTCGAGACGTCCGGTTGCTGACCACTCTGGCCCTGCTCGCTCGCCAGGAGCATGGCCTGGCACTGGAGGCCGCGGCCTTCGAGCTCTCCCCCGAGATGCTCCGCGAGCGTCTGGCCAGCGGGTGGAGGCTCGAGCAGAACGGCGACCTGGCCGGGGCCGAGGCCCGCTATTTAGGATTACTCTACCAGGCCCGAATGACCCGGCCGGCGCATCCGGCCACCCTGCTGCTGGCCTCCTGGGTGGGCAGCTTCTATCTCGAGCACGGGGCCTGGGAGGAGGGCGTGCGCCATCTCCTGTGGGGCGAGCTCCCCGAGCTCCTGGCCGCTCAGCGGTCTTTGAAGGCCTGCCAGTCGGCCACCGCCTGATCGGCATAGCCCACCGCGAACCGGTGCAGGTTGTCGGCCAGCAGCTCGCTGTCCTCGCCCACCCATTCGCGCAGGCGCTGGGCGCTCTCGAAAGAGCGGGCGTGGGCCCGGGCCAGCACCCGACCGCACTGGCGCATCACCGAGAGCAGCTCCTCCTCGGTGTTGAGGTCCTTGAACCCCAGCGCGGTCTTCTCGGGCTCGCGCTCGCGCACCATCATGGAGTAGCCGGCCACCGGGGCGTGGCCCGTCAGCGGATTGAGCCGGCCTCCCAGCGCCTCCTGGCTGGCCACGCTGGCAGCCGCGTCGGCTTTGCTCAGGTCGCCCGTGCGATCCACCAGGGGGGAGGGGAGCAGCTGCTTGATCTCCAGCACGTAGGGCGCCTCCTCCCCCTCCACCAGGGCGTACCAGCGCGGCAGGCCCAGCGTGGCGCCGCCACTGCCCCAGCGCTGGACCACGTCCAGCACCTCCAGCGGCCGTTCCACCGGGGCGGCAGGATCCAGCCGCTGCTCATAGTCCTGTAGCCCCTCCAGCACGCGAGCGCGCTCCTGCGGAGAGGCCTCGCGCATGGACTCGTCGCGCAGGAAGCGCTCCCCCACGGGAGAGGTCAGGTCGCCCAGAAAGGCCCAGCGGTCCGGATCCACCTTCTCGAAAAGCGCTTCCACCGGCCCCTCGCTCTCGGACTGGCGCAGGAAGGCGCCCTCGCCAGGGGACTCCAGCTCGGCGCGGTAGGCCTGGCAAAGCTCCTGGAGAGCCTCCCGGGGGAAACCGGGGTCCAGTTCGGCCTGGCGCGTCTGCAGCACCAGGCTGGTGGCCAGGCGGGCCAGATCGAGCTCGGGCGTGGAGCGGTCGGCCTGATCGAAGTCGTTCAGGCCCCAGACCGGCTCACCGTCACTGCCCCGCAGGATGCCGAAGTTCTGCAGGTGCACGTCCAGGGCCACCGTCAGCTCGGGAGCCGGGCGGGGCAGTAGCTCGAGAGGATGGTTTCCGGCCAGCACGTCCTCCACGAACAGCGCCGCCGTGTCGCGCAGAAAGTTGTGGGGGCTCTTTTCCATGTGGCGCTCTTTCTCTTCCAGCCCCTCGCCTTCGAGCCCCAGGCCCCGATGGAACCGCTCGATGAAGGCCACCGCCTGCTGCGGGTCACGAGCCGGTTGACGGCCGGCTGCCAGCAAGGCCAGGCCGATGGGGCCGGGGATCAGGTCCAGCAGCCCCTCGCTCTCGGGCAGGCGGGCGGGGCGACTCGGAGCCTGCGGAGCGCTCAGATCGACCCGATCAACGCTGATGTTGGGCCGGGGAGCCGGCTTCCAGGCGGGTCGCAGCGGGGTCGGAACGGCAGCTCCCTGGGGCATGAGACAGACAGTGCGCACGCCGAGAGTATAGGTTGGGCCCGGGCCGCCAGGTTGAACGGAGAGTTACAATCCGGATCGTCGCGTCAGACGCTCGTCCTCCAGCGCCTCGATGCGGCAGATCAGCTGCTCGAGCTGCTCGCGGTCGTCCAACAGCTCGATCAGCTCCTCGTAGTCGGTCGCACTCCGCAACACGGCACGAGCCAGGGGCAGAAGAAAGATCAGGGCCTGGCTGCCCACCCGGCTGAACGGCTTGCCCGCCTCCAGGCAGAAGATGGCCAGCGGAGCCAGCTCGCGCCGCACCACCAGCTCGGCCAGACGGTCGATCAACCTCGCTCCTCCAGTCCCCGCTCGCGCAGCCACTCGACCACCGTTAAGCGGTCCTCGCGGTGCAGCGGCAGAAAGACTCCCCGCAGGCGCTCGGTGGGCGCGCTCTGGCGATAGGGGGTGAGGAAGACGCCGTTTTTGTCCACAACGAAGGCCCGAAAGCGCTCCCAGGGGTAGCGGCGGGCGCCCACCTCCAGCTCGTTCGGGCCCAGCCGGTAGCGCGTGGGCACGAAGAACGGCATCAGGCTGTAAGCCAGAAAGGCCAGCAGCGGCAGGGTCACCAGCGGCTCGGGCAGGAACTGCCAGGCGGCCGAGCCCACCAGGCCCAGGCCAAAACAGACCAGCAGGGCCAGGCCAGGGCGGCGGGCGGCTGGATGGTAGGTGAGCTCCCTCATCGTCGCCTGCCCCCAAAATAGAGGACATTGGAGACCAGGATCAGCCCACAAACCAGAAAGTGCACCGACGACTGGGCCAGCATGCCGGCCTCGGCGTTGCCCGGATCGTTGCGCAGCGTCTCGTACTCGGCCGCTCCCCGCAGGCCGGCCAGCAGTCCTGAGATCTGGCCGGCGTTGTAGTAGGAGTAGAGCTCGGGAACGCCTACCGCGGTGGAGGCTCCGTAGACGGGCACGCCGTACTGGCTTTTCACCACGATGGCGTACCACTCGAACGTCTTGTTGTCGGTAGCGGTGAAGATGCCGGCGAAGCTGCGCGCGTCCCCCAGGCCGCGCAGGATGGGCAACTGGGCCAGCGGGGTGCCGTTGACGTCGGTTCGGTAGGCGCCGTGCAGGCCCGCCCCCATCTGGCGGATGGCCTTCATGTCGCCGGCTCGATAGCCCAGGATCACATAGTCGACGCCGTATTCCTTGCCCATGGCCTCGGCCACCCGGCCCACGTACCTGCGGGCCAGCAGCGAGCCGTCCGGGATGGTGGAGGTGACCACGAGCCGGCAGCCGCGGCTGAGGAGATGGCGGGCCACCACCACCGCCGAGGGGCCCACCTCGGCCACCGACGAGGCCCAACCGTCGTAGCCGAACCAGATCAGGCTCCCGGGCGGCAGGCTCTCGACCCAGCGGTAGACCCGCATGGTCGGTTCGGTGGACGGGCAACTGAGAGGAATCCCCAGCCACATCGGGACCACCACGGCCACTGCCACCATGACGAAAATCGCGCGGCGCACTTCAGCCCCCGCCGAAGAGTCGCCCGAGCATGGGAAAGAAGTCGTCTCGGAAGAAGAGCACCCGGCCGATGAGCAGTGACACGCGGGCCATTACGGTGTAGCCGAAGGCGGCTCCGAAAGCGATCATCAGCACCCAGATCCCGATGCGCGAGGTCCAGCCGAAGAGCGGGCCCTTGTGCTCCACCGAGAAGTAGA
>CAZWUN010000068.1:0-18367 GCA_964637145.1 uncultured Burkholderiales bacterium | reverse complement strand
CCCGGTGTATTCCATCCCCCTCAGTCTGCTGCTCCTGAGCCGGAGCGTCCCCCTGCAAGAGGCCGTCGAACAGGCCCTGGGCGGGGTGATCGTCTGCGACCTGGTCACCACCCACGACTGGGAGCACGCCGTCGACTACATCAAAGAGGAGCCCTTCGATGCTCTCCTGGTCGACCTGGAGGCCACGCCCGAAGGGCTGGCCTCGCTGAGGGAGCTGAAGCGCCGCACCCCCTGGTCGGCCCTGATCGTGTTGACCGAGGACGTCGACCACCAGCTCGGGCTGGCCTCGCTGCGCCAGGGGGCTCACGACCATCTCTGCTTGAGCGAGTTCGAGCACGGGCAACTCTATCGCATCATCCGCTACACCGTGGAGCGCCTCAAGAGCGAACGCAGCCTGCACCAGAGCCAGCAGCAGTTCTTTCAGGCCCAGAAGATGGAGGCCATCGGCCGGGTCTCGGCCGGGATGACCCACGACTTCCGCAACCTGATCACGGTCATCTTGAACAACTGCCAGATCTTGCTCAGGCTGACCGAGGACCAGCGCATGCGCTCCAACGTGGAAGAGATCGCCGTGGCCGGCCAGAAGGCCTCCAACCTGGTCAACCAGCTCTTGCAGTTCGCCCGCGACCAGCGCGGCGAGGCCCCCCAGAAGCTCGACCTCACCCGCTGGCTGCCCAGCATGAAGATGCTGGTCACCCCTCTGCTCGACCCCGACATCCAGCTTCACTGGAAGGTGGGCTCCGAAGGCCTGGAGGTGGAGGTGCACCCCACCCAGCTCGAGCAGGTGGTGATGAACCTGGTGGTCAACGCCGTGGACGCGCTGGAGGGCCGAGGCCACCTGGGAGTCGAGGCGAGCCGGATCGACCTGCCCTCCGACTATGTGGGCCGCGGACTCTCCTTGTCCGCCGGCAGCTACGCCGTCGTCACGGTCTGGGATACCGGGGGCGGCATTCCGCCCGAGATCATCCCTCATCTCTACGAGCCGTTCTTCACCACCAAGTCCAAAGGCACCGGGCTGGGACTCAGCACGGTCTACTCGCTCACCAGGGCCATGGGCGGCGAGCTGGGGCTGGCCACCCGCCAGGGTCTGGGAACGGCCTTCCGCATCTTCTTGCCCTGCCCGGCCAGGCCCATCGAGCGCCTGGAGCTACCCGCCACGGTGCTGCTGCTCGACCGCCACGGGCTCGAGCGCCAGGTGCTGCGCAACGTGCTGGAAGACCTGGGGGCGCTGGTGCTGGAAGCCCGCACCCCGCGCGAGGCCTTGCGCGTGCTGCGCTCCAAGCAATCGCTCGACTGGGTGCTGGCCGATCTCTTCACCCTCGACGGGGAGATCGCCGGCCCTCTGCAAGCCTGCCGCGAGCTTCGCCCTGAGGCGGGCCTGGCGCTGTTATCCCTCTTCCCGGCTGCTTTTCACGAGCCGGCCGGATGGTCCACTCTGGGGCTCCCGGTGCTGGAGAAGCCGGTCACCCACGAGGCCCTGAGAGCCCTGTTCCAGCCGGCTACTTCAGCGTCTTATCCAGGGTGACGGCCGGGAACGTGGCCGAGAGCGAGCCGTCCAGGGGTTGCTCGAGCTCACGGTCCTGATAGTCTCCCCGGGTCACCTTGAGCACCATTTTGGTGGGCTTCTTGTAGCTGAAGAAGGTCAATTCGGTCTTGAAACTCCCGTCCTCGCCAAAGTCGAGCAGACGCTGATCGAACTGAACGGGTACCTCCGGAAAGCTGAAAGCCAGGTAGGTGAAACGATCCACCGGCTTGTCCACCCGGCCGCTGACAACCACTTTGTACTGGCGCGCTTCCGTGGGGGTCGGCACATTGGCGTCGGGCAGGCGCACCGGCGTCCCCCAGTTCTCGTAGGCGAACCAGCCCCCGATGGCCAGGAAGGTCAGGAAAACGAGCAGCGGCACGGGCGATCGGCGCTTGCGGGGCTGGGCTGCCAGCTCCTCGAGTCGCCGAAATCGCTCCTCGGCGGCCTTCTGACGAGCCAGCTCCTCCAGGGTGCCGGAATCGGCCTCTCCCAGCTCGGTTACAAAGTAACCTTGCAACTCAAGACCGCGCCGGGCCGCATCCTCGGACTCGGCCTCGATGAAACCGTCTTTACTCTTGCTGGCCGCGTCCAGGACGCGGTAACGGAAGACCATTTGAGGGATCATACGACGACCGCTCGAAAACTGCCTTTCAGGTTTTTTTCAGTTCCAGATGGCAACTTGCACGGGCGATGAATGTCACCGCCGCACTTCCGGTCCCGGCCTGCACCCACCACCGTGGGACGGCCCACACCGGCGAGCCAGAGAAGGAGCCCACCTCCAGCCTGCCCGGCCCGATCGGCTGGCTGGATCGCTACACCCAGCCTCGCTCCAACACCGACGGCGACCTGGAGGAGAACAGCTACATCCAGCCGATGTTCCACTCCATCCCGGCAGGTTTTGCCTTCATGGGGCTGGAGGGCGTGATCGTGGCCTCGGGAGCCTCGCTGGCCTCCACGTTCGTGTCGCGCAAGACGGGCTCGCGAGCCCTGGCGCTGGCGGCCGGCGCCGCCTTCGGGGCGGCCGCGGCGGCCGGGCTGGGCAGCCTGACCGGACCGGTGGGAGTGGCCCAGGTCGTGGGCGGCTGCCTGCTGGGCGGGCTGCACTCTTTCCGGGGCGACAAAGCGGCCAGCGTGCGCGATGCCTCCGGCAACGCCACCCTGATCAACGGCCTGTTCCTGCCGGGAACGTCCAAGCTGGCGGGAGCCATCGGCTCGGGCGTGGGAGCCTGCCTGGAAGACGAGCCCACCTGGAAGAAGGTGGCCGTGGGCGCAGCCACGGGAGCGGCCCTGGGCGGCGCCCTGGCGGCGCTGGGCCAGGCCCCCGCCGGAATGGCCCTGACGGTCAGCCTGAGCGCGCTGGCGGGCGGCCTGGGTCCCGTGTTCGGACCGCGCTTCTCGCAGGGCTTCCGCAACCTGGGACAAGACAGCGGGCGACTGGCCAACCAGGGCCTGCGCAAGCTGGGCGTGCCCGAGGAGAAGCTCAATGACGAGCTGGCCAACAACATCGGGGCCTTCCCGGGCCAGTTCCTCAAGGAGGGCCTGCGCGGCTTCATCAACTCCGACATGAACGTCTCGGCCCTGTTCGTGGGCGGGATCGTCGAGTCGGCCGAGTTGATCGCGCTCTACGCCGAGCAGAAGCGCCACCCCGAAAAGAAGGGCCACGGTCACAGCCACTGAGGTTGCTGTTGCTGCTGCTCCTCCTGGGAGGCCTCCAGGCCCAGGAGCCGGTCAAGACTCCGGTCATCCTCCCCGTCCCGGTGCTGGTCGTCCGGCTCGAGAACGTCGAGGTCACCCCCGATCGTCGGAACCTGTTGGCCCACGTGACGGTGCGAAACCCCGGACGCCAGACCGAACGCGTCTACTGGCAGGACTTCCTGACGCTGGTCAGCGCCGGCGGCGAGCTGGTGCGCCCGCCCACCGACGCGGGCGTGGACCAGGGGCAGGGGCTGGTGCGCACTTTCGGAAGCTTCGATCTTCCCGCCGGAGGAAAAATCCGGATGGTGATCTACTTTCCGCTGCAACCAGCCGACCTGCCCGCCCGACTGCGACTCAGCGACGAGCGAGAGACCCGACCCTACCGCTGAGAGCCGTAAGCACGAGCTCCCATCAGAGCCATCCAGGCCGGCCCGGTCCAGTCGAAGCCCGGACGCTGCCGGCTGCTGACCACCACCACCCGGTCCCCGCGCTCGCTCTGCGTTACCAGAACGCCATCGCAGGCCATGGAGCCGGGCCGAAGAAGTACCCGGGCATCGAAACCCAGCAGAGAGGCTGACACAATGAGCCGGGAGCTGCCCCGAGCCCTGGAAGGCGAGGTTTCCGTGGTGCGCCAGGTGGTGGACCTGAGCGCTCGCATACAGGCCATCACCGGACCGGGCTCGCTCGAGCGTCTGCACGAGCGGCTCTCTGCGTCCGAACTGGTGGAGCTGACCCGCAAACTGGCCGACTTCTTTCGAGCCACGGCCCGCCAGGTGCTGCTGCCGGTGGTGCCCGGGTTGGGCTGGCCGGGCGTCTTCTACTTCGAGCGCCAACCCAACGTGCGCATCCACGTCCCCTACTCGCACTGGTTGCAGGGGCGCAAGGTCTACCAGCAGCATGCCCGCGAGGTAGGCGAAGGCAAGCTGAGCGTGCACGCCCCCCACAAGGACTCCGATCACGGCTGTCCCATCAACGCCGTCAACCTGTGGCTGGCCCTGGGGAGGGTGCGGCCGGGCAACGGGCTGTGCATCTATCCGCGGGCCTTCGGTCAGGAGCGACTCGATTTCGGCCAGCCCCAGACGTTTGCGCTCGAGCCGGGCGACGCGGTGGTGTTTGCCGGCGAGCACCTGCACACGTCCGAGCTCAACTGCACCGAGGAGAGCCGGGTGGTGGTCAGCTACCGGCTCACCCCCGGACGGCCGCGCTACCGAGGGCGGTCGCTGCACGACTACCTCCCTTCCCACCCCTCCCCCACCCGCTGGCTGCGTGACCGGTTGATCCGCGCCCACACCCTGCTTTTCAAGCGCCCCGAAAAGCACCCGTTCCCTTCCCTGCCCCATCCCAGAACAAGCGACCCGGGAGGCCCGGGGATCTGGGCGATTTCCGAAGAGCAGTGCCGCGTGCGGCTGGCCTCCGGCCGCTGCGCCACCATGGCGCGGCGCTGCCCGCACCAGGGAACCGATCTGGCCGCCGTGGGGCGAGTGGAGGGCGAACGGGTCGTCTGCCCCTGGCACAACCTGGCCCTGGACCCGGAGGCGGAGTGCTGAAGCTGGCCCGGCGCGCTCTGCGCCTGGCCGTCCTGGCCCGGCTGGGCCGCCTGCTGCTGCCCCTGGAAAAGCTGGCCACCCGACGAGCCCCGGCCCGGGTTCCCCGCCAGCCACGGGTGCTGCTGCTCGGCTGGTATGGCACCGAGACGGTGGGTGACCGGGCTATCCTGGCCGAGTGCTGCAGGCTGCTCCAGGATGCCTACGGCGAGTGCCGCTTTCAGCTGGCCTCGAGCCGTCCGGCCTTCAGCCGGCGCACGCTGACCCAGCTCGAGCTCGACTTCCCGGTCGTCTCGCCCGGTCTGGCCGCCATCCGGAGCGCCGACCTGGTGGTGGTGGCCGGCGGGCCGGTCATGGACGACCCCGAGATGCTCGCCTGGTGGCTGCGCCTGCTGGCCGCCCGCTGGCTGGGCAAGCCCTGCGTGCTGCTGGGCGTGGGGACCCATCCCCTGCGGGCCATGCTGCCGGTGGCCCGCTCGCTGGCCTCGCTCTCCTCGCGGGTAGCCCTGCGCGAGGAGGGGGCGCTGGCCGGCCGGGTATTCGTGGATCCGGCCTTCTACGGCGCCGTCCCCGCTCGCCCCGAGCGCCGGGAAGGCTTTCACCTGGCCGTCAACCTGCGCCCCTGGCCGCCCGCCTTCTATCGCGGCCCTCACGGCGCTTTCCGGCCCACCTGGGAGCGCTTTCTGCACGAGGTCCTGGCCGCCCTGGAAGAGCTTTGCCGTGACGGAGTGGTGCATCGCATCACCCTGTTTCCCATGCACGACGTCCCCCCGGACGATGATCGGCTGCTTTACCCCCTGTGCGCGGGCCTGCCAGCGAGCTTCCTGCAAGAGCCCCTCAGTCCGCGGGCCACCGCCGCCTTGCTCGCCTCGGCCGACGCCTTCCTGGGCATGCGCTTTCACGCCAATTTGCTGGCCGCTCTGGCGGGCACTCCAGGGATCGGGGTGGATTACGACTCCAGCCTGGGCAAGATCACCTGGTTTTACAAAGCGCTGGGCCTGAGCGAGCAGGCTCGGCCCCTGGCCCGGGTGACCCGGGCCGACATCATCCAGGGCATCCGCTCCATCGCACGCGATTGGACCCGGGCCCACCGGCGCACGGTGGAGGGGCGCGACCGTCTGCGCGCGACCCGCCCCGAGCTGGTGAGCTGGCTGGCCGAGCTGGCGTGAAAGTCCTGCACCTCATCTACCACTTCGACCGCTCGGGGGCCGAGGTCATGGCCTGCCAGCTGGCCTTGCGGCAGCCCGGCTCGCTGGTGGCGGCCCTGCACCGAGGTCAGAGCGAGAGCCTGCGGCGCGAGCTGATGAACGTGCCTACCTTCGTGCTCAGCGGCGCGCCCACCATGGCCAACTGCCTGCCGGCCCTGATCCGGCTGATCGCAATCTGCCTGCAGCACCGCCCCGACGTGATCCACAGCCACTGCGAGGTGCCCGACCTGGTCGCTCGGCTGGCCTGCCTGGCCTGCGGAGCGGCCCACGTCTCCACCGCCCACAACGTGGTCTGGTGGCCCTGGCGACCGCGCCTGGGCAACTTCCTCGACCGCCTGCTCGCCCCCCTCACCCGCCACCACGTGGCCGTCTCGGAGGCGGTGGCGACGGCCTTGCGCCGGCGCCATCCCCGGGCCCGGGTCACGGTCATCCCCAACGCCGTGGGGCCGATCCCCACAACCGGGGCTCGCGAGGGGAACACCCTCCTGACGGTCGCCCGGGTGGACCGCCAGAAGGGCCCCGACATCCTGGAAAGGGCCCTGCCCGAGCTGGAGGCAGAGTTTCCCGGTCTGAGAGCCCTCTGGGCCGGCCAGGGGACACCGCTCCCCGGTCCCATCGAGTTTCTCGGCCCCCGCCAGGACGTGCCCGAGCTCCTGGCCCGGGCCACCCTGTTCGTGCTGCCCTCGCGCTGGGAAGGCCTGCCGGTGGCCCTGTTGGAGGCCATGGCGGCCGGCTGCCCGGTGGTGGCCACCCGGGTGGGCGGCGTGAGCGAGCTGGTGCGCCACGGCCAGGACGGGCTGCTGGTCGAGCCCGAGCAACCGGCCGCGCTGGCGGCCGCCATCGCCAGCTTGCTGCGCGACCCCGAGCGCCGCCAGCGTCTGGCCGATAACGCCCGCCAGCGCCTGAAGAGCTGGCTCTCCCCCGAGCAGATGGCCCGCCGCCACCAGAGCGTGTATCGCTCGGCCCTGCGCCGACCTTTCTGGCACCGCCTGAAGCTGTTGCTGGCCCTCCGGATGCGGCTGACCCGGGTCGGCGTGCCGCCGCTGGCTCTGGACGTGGAGCCGATCAACCAGTGCAACTTCCGCTGCCCCCACTGCCAGGTGACCCACTGGGACAAGCCCGCTGCCCGGCTCAGCCGCGAGCGTTTCAACCAGCTGCTCGATCAGTTCCCGGCCCTGGGCAAGATCAAGCTGCAGGGGATGGGCGAGCCGTTCCTCCACCGCCAGCTCGAAGAGCTGCTCGAGGACGCCCAGGAGCGAGGGATCGAGCCCGCCCTCATCACCAACGGCTCTTTGCTGACCGAGGCCCGCATCCAAAGACTGCTGCAGTTGCCCGAGCTGCGCCTCACCATCAGCCTGGATGGGGCCACTGCGGCCACCTTCGAGAGCATGCGGCCGGGCTCGAAGTTCGAGCAGGTCTGCGCCAACCTGGGCCGGCTGGTGCGGGAGCGAGGCGAGCGCAGCTCCCCTCGCATCGAGGTTTGGACCGTGGTCACCCGCTCCAACCTGGCCGAGCTGCCCGAGCTGGTGCGGCTGGTGCACTCCCTGCGGGCGGACAAGCTGACGCTGCAGCTGTTCGTGAGCGACTGGGGGAAGACGTCCATGAAGGCCCGAGCGCAGGAGATCCGCGTGAGCGAGCCGCCCCTCGAGGAGGTTTTGCAGACGGCCCGCGAGGTGGGGCTGGAGGTGGAGGTCTACCGGGGTGATCTCCTCTCGCGCCGCAAGAAGTGCGCCTGGCCCTGGACGGGTGCCTTCGTGGCCGCCAACGGCGACGTGGTGCCCTGCTGCATCCTGGCCGATGCCGAGGTGGCCCGCATGGGCAACCTGTTCGAGCAGCCCTTCTCGGAGATCTGGAACGCGGAGGGTTACCGGGAGTTGCGCCGGCGCATCCGCGACCACGACCTGCCCGACTACTGCCGCAACTGCTATCGCGATCCGTGAGACGACCGGGCCTCTTGCTGGCGGCCGAGTCGCTGGCCCTGCCGACCGGGCTGGTGCTGGGAGTGCTGCTGACCAGAACCCTGGGCCCGAGCGACTTTGGCCTGCTGGCCCTGAGCGTGAGCCTGGTGGCCTGGACCGAAGCCGTGTTGTTGGCCTTCCTGGGCCGGGCCACGGTGCGCCTGCTGGCCACCAGTCCGGGAGCGGAGCAGAGCCTGCTGCGCCTGACCGCCAGGCTGGGAGTGGCAGCCTGGCTGCTTCTGGCCCTGGTCGGTCTGCCGGCGGCCTGGCTGAGCGGGCAGTCGCGGCTGGCCTGGACGCTGGCTCTGCTGGGCCTGGAAGTGCCCCTCTTCCTGCTGGCCAACCTGCACAAGAGCATCCTGGTGGCCCGCCGCCTCGACCGGGCCCGGGCCGCCGCCACCGCGGTCCGCTGGCTGGGACGAGTGCTGCTGGTGACCCTGCTTTTGCCCCTGGGCGTGGCCGGGGCCCTGACCGGCATGGTGCTGGCGGCCGGGTTGGAGCTGCTGGTAGCCCGCACGACCCCCCGGCCGGGAGAGCCGGTGGCGCTGGGACCGGCCCTGCGGTACGTTTCGCCCTGGGTGGGGGCCACCGCCGCCCTGGCCCTGGTAGAGACCATGGGCCTGTGGGTGCTGGCCGCCAATCCTACCGCCAGCGGCTGGTACGGCGCCGCCCAGGGAGCCACCCGGGCCGGTTACGTGGTGCTAACCCTGCTGCCGGTGCTGCACGCCGAGATCGCCGCCTCGCTGCACGCGGGCCAGAATGTGCGTGCTCGGGGGCTGGCCCGCCGCGCCCTGGCGCTGCTCTTGTTGACCCTGCCGGTGGCCGGGCTGGTGGCCTGGGGCGCCCCCTGGCTGGTGGGGCTGCTCTACGGACCGAAGTTCGCGCCCTCGGCCGGCCTCCTGGCCTGGCTGGTCTTCGCCGGCTGCGGCTACCTGATGCTGGACACCGTGCACACGGTTCTGGGGGCCTCGGGACGCTCGCGCCTGACCCTGGTGCTGACCGCCCCGCTGGTGCCGCTTGCGCTGGTCGGCCACGCCCTGGCCGTGCCCGCCCGCGGGGCCGAGGGGGCAGCCATGGTCACGGCTCTGACCCTGCTGGCGGGGGCGCTGGCGGGGATGCTGGTGGTGCTTGGAACAGACCCCGCTCGAGGGGAGAGCGCAGGCCCTCCCAGCCTCCCTGCACAAAGGCCCTCAGCCGGTCGAGTCGACCCGCCCTGAGGCTCTGGCCCACCGCCGACCCCCGCACCAGGAAGCGAAAGCCCAGCCCGGCCAGCAAGAAGAGCACCGGCCAGCGACCACAGCGAAGCTGCTTGGCGAAGACCGCTCCGGTGCCACGCCAGTAAGCGCGCACCAGGGCCGGACCCTCCTCTCGCGAGCGGATTCCCTGATGCAGCACGTAGAGCTCGGGGCGCTCGAGGATCCACCAGCCGGACGCCAGGGCGCGCAGGGCCAGATCCAGCTCCTCCCCGGCCGGAATGCGGGCTCCCGCTCCCAGCCCCTCGTCGAACCCGCCCAGCTGCAGCACCATCGAGCGGCGCAGCAGCATGCAGGCCCCCATCCCCTCCACCCGGTTCTTCTCCCACAGGCTGGTGGCCCGGGTGCGCCGGGCCCGGTGGGCCGGCACCAGGCTCTGGTTCACGTCGTGCCAGGCGGGCCGCACCTCCCCGAAGACCATGCCCACCCGCGGCTCCTGACCAAGCAGCGACGCGGCCAGGGCGGGCCAATCCGGACCGACGGCGCAGTCGTCATCGGTGCAGGCGATCAGCTCGTGGCGAGCGGCCGAAAGGCCCTGATTGCGGCCTCGCGAGAGCCCCTGGCCGGGAAGGTGCAAGAAACGCAGACGCTCATCGTAAGGGAGGGGGGTGGGGTGCTGGCTCTGGTCCACCACCACCAGCTCGAAGTCGCCCGGGGCGGTCAGGATCGACTCCACCGCCCGGGCCGCCTGGCGCGGACGGTCGCGGGTGACCAGCACGACCGACAGGCTCATTTCCCTGCCCCCCGAAGAACCCGGTGTGAGGAGAACAACCTGGCTCTGGTTCGCGCTCTTGTTGTGGCTGCCCTCGTGGGGCGAGTCGCCGCCTCGGGAAGTGGTGGTCTCCACCCTGCCGCCTGGCTGCCAGGTTCGCCTGCTGAGCGAGCCCCCGGTGACCCTGCTGGAGGGCCGGCCCGGCTCGGTGCTGCTCCCCTCCAGCGTGGCAAGAGGAGTCCTCAAGCTCGAATTCTCCCGCCCCGGCTACGAGCCGCTGGTGGTGGAGGTGGACTCGCGGCGCCTGCTGGAGGAAGGGCGAGTGCCCCTGGAGGAGCACAGCTTCTACCGCCTGCGCCCGCGTTTGCTGAAGGTCACCTTCCAGAGCCATCCCGGCGGGGCGACGGTGCTCTGGCAGGGCCAGGCCCTGGGCACCACGGGCGCTCCCCTGGAGCTGAACCTGGCTTCCATGGCCGAGCTACGCCGCCGGCAGGACCCGGTACGCTTCACCCTGGCCCTGCCGGGCTACCGCGCCTCCAGCCTGGAGGTCACGCTGGAGGAGCTGGAAAAAGGCGCCCCGCCTTCGGTGACGCTGCAGCCCGCCTTTCCCGGAGCCGGACTGGTCAGCTGGCTGAGCCGCCACGTGACGCTGGCCTGGGCCGCCCTGGCAGGGGTGCTGATCGGGATGGTGCTGCTGATGCGCCGGATCAGAACTCCTGCTTCTCGTTGATCAGCTTGCTCAGGCCGGTGCGCAGGTAGCCGTAACCCGAGCGCTGGTTCTCGGCCTGGGGGGTCCACCACCACACGGTGATGTCGGCCCGCTTCAGCCGGTTGGCGGCCATCACGTCGCCGATGGTCCCGCCCCCGCCCGACACGTCCTGCAGGGTGGTGTGGTAGATCTGGTAGGAGAAGAGCGTCCCGTTGAGGTTGACGGTGCCCAGCAGCGGGCCACCCGGGGGGCTGTTGTTGGTGAAGAAGGCGTTCTTGGTCATGGTGGGATGGGTGCCGCTGAAGATGCTGTAGATCTCGTCGTTGAGCACCGATCCGGCCACCACTGCCCCCGAGCTGCGGTCGGCCGACTTCTGGGTGGAGCGCAAGAGAGCGGTGAACACGCCGATGGCCAGCAAGATGGCGGTGGAGATCAACCCCACCGAGACCATCAGCTCGGCCAGCGAGAAGCCCTTGCCCGGGGTCGGTAGGAGCGACTTCATGTCCTGTCAAAGTTGGACAGCACGGCTAAGACATCCTGGTTCCAGCCACTGGTGGGGGCCGACCTTCGCTCGCTGGCCCTCTTCCGCATCGCGCTCGGGGGCGTGCTGCTGGTGGATGTCGTATTGCGCACGACCGACCTGGTGGCCCACTACACCGACGCCGGGGTGTTGCCGCGCTCGGACCTGATCCGGGTGGCCGAGCAGCCGCTCTGGTTCTCGGTCCACATGGGCAGCGGCCAGTGGGCCTTCCAGGCCGCCCTCTTCCTGCTGGCCGCTCTGGCCGCCACGGCCCTGGTGCTGGGCTGGCGCACCCGCTGGGCGGCCCTGATCTCGTGGTTTTTGCTGTGCTCGGTGCAGGCCCGCAACCCCATGGTTCTCAACAGCGGGGATGTGCTGCTGCGGGTGCTGCTCTTGTGGGGCATCTTCCTCCCCTGGGGCCGCCTCTGGTCGCTCGACAGCCGGGGCCAGGCTCCGCCCAGGAGCCTGCTGGTGGCCGACGCCAGCACGCTGGCCTACACCCTGCAGATCGTGCTGCTCTACCTGACGGCTGGCCTGCACAAGTCGGGCGAGGCCTGGCGCAACGGCACGGCCGTCTACTACGCGCTGAGCATCGACCAGTTCACCACCCCCCTGGGCGAGCGGCTGCTCCACTACCCCGGCTTGATGAGCGGACTCAGCTATGCGGTGGTCGCCTTCCAGCTCTCGGTGCCGCTGCTCGTCTTCATCCCCTGGAAGAACGGCCTGTTTCGCACCCTGGCGGTACTGGGCACGGTCAGCCTGCACCTGGGCATCGCCAGTTGCATGCACCTGGGCATTTTCAGCGGGGTGGCCACCGTGGCGGCTCTCGGCCTTCTGCCGTCAGCCATCTGGCCTCGGCCCAAGATCCCCCTGGAGGGGGCGCCGCCCCCCACTCTGCCACGCCCGGCCAGCCTCCTGGTGGGCCTGCTGATGCTGCTCAACCTGGGCTGGAACCTGCACAACCTGTGGCCGCGCGTGCCCGCCCCCCGGTTCATCCCGCTCCTGTTTCGGATGGACCAGCACTGGGGGATGTTCGCGCCCCAGCCCCTGTCCCACGACGGCTGGTACGTCCGCGAGGGCGAGCTGGCCAACGGGCGAGTGGTGGACCTGACGACCGGCCAGGATCTGAACTGGGACAAGCCTCCCCACGTGGCCGACACCTACAAGAACGAGCGCTGGCGCAAGTACCTGATGTCGCTCTACGAGATGCGCGGAACTCCCCACCGGGCGTTCTACTGCCGCTACCTGGGCCGGGTCTGGAACCAGACCCACCGGGGGCCCTGGCGGGTGAAGGTGGTCAAGCTCTGGTTCATGCGCGAGCTGACCCTGCCCGATGGAGCCACCGCCCCGGTGGAGAAAGTGCTGATGGCGCGCTACCTCTGCGAGGATGAGGACGAGGGCGGCTTCGAGAAGCTGTTCGGGCCCTATCCCTATCGCCGGTAGTCCACGGCCGGAAAGGGCTCGCCCTCGATGGCGTAGATGCGCCACTTGCCGGATTGCTTTTGAAACCAGAGCTTCCAGGTGGGCTTGGAGGCCAGATCGGCCGAGGCCGGGCGAATCTCCACCACCCCCCGGCGGTCCAGAAGCTGCTCCCGGCTGACCTGCAGCTGCTCGAGGAGCTCGGGATGGCCACTTTGAAAGCCGCGCATGCGGCTCTCGAGGTCGGCGGTGGTGACCTCGGAGGCCAACCGCTGGCTGAGCAGGCGCTGAGCCGCGGCATACTTGTGGCTCTGCAGAGAGCTCAGGAACTCGCTGGCCACGCCGAAGGGGCGAGTGCTCAGGTCGGGGGGGGGAAGCTCCTCCACCTTCTCGATCTTTTGAGCCGGTGCGCCCGAGCAGCCCATGAGCACCAGCAGTACCATGAGGGCCAGTTTGCGCATTTTCAGCTCGATTCCCGGCTCTGCGGGAGACTTCCTGGCTGGCTGGCCAGCGAGGCCAGCAGCGCCACGGTCGAGGCCAGAGCCAGGCCGGCCAGCAGGAAGGCCAGCGGAAACGGAAGCCACCAGGCGGTGGCCGCCTGCTCGATCAGGCCCTGCCAGCCGCTAGCGGGATAGTAGTGGGTCAGGATGCGCTTGAGGGTGTGCAGGTTCAGGGCCAGCAGGGCCGAGGCCAGCAAGGGGGGAGCCAGCCGCCCCGCCAGGAGCAGGCTGCCGGTCAGAACCAGCACCATCTGGCCGGCGATGCCCGGGAGCAGGTACTGATCGCGGATCAGGAAAAATCCCTCCCCGTCGCGGAACATCAGGTAGTCGGCAGCCTGGTAGAAACAACAGAAGAACAAGGTGGGCAGGGCCATCTCGAGGAGCACGGGCGATCTGCGCTTTCTGGAAAGCAGGCTGGCCAGGGCCAGCAGGGCCAGGAAGGCGGCCAGCACCGCCAGGCCAACCGCCAGGAGGTCGCCCGCCGTGGCCTGGGGGTGATCCACGCCCGTCCCCAGGGGCCCGCACCAGTAGTCGAGCCCCAGCCAGACCCAGCGGTCCCAGTCGAACTGGCGCAGGTAGGCCAGCGGCGAGGCCAGCGGGCTGTGGTAGGGAGCGGCATAGTCGCCCGCCTTGTAGTAGGCCACCACGGCCCCGGTCTCACCGCTCATCAGGGGGACGTACCACCAGCCCGCCAGCAGCGCCGGAATTGCAAGCAAGAGGAGGCCGGCCCGCCTCCAAAGGGTGAACGAGGAGGCCAGCACCGCCAGGAAGCTGAGTCGGGTCAGCAAGCCCAGGGCCAGCACCAGGCCCAGTGCCCCAACCCGCCTGGGCCCGAAGCCCAGGCGCCGCGCTCGCAGGGCCAGCCAGGCAAAGAGGGTGGCCAGGGCGACCTCCAGCATCTCGTTGTTGGCCACCGAGGCGTAGAAGCTGAAGGTGGGATGAAAGGCCACCATCGTGCCTAGCGCCAGCGAGCATCGCGGATGGCGCGGCCACAGCTCGCGCCCGAGGGCCACCACCAGGGCCACGGTCACCAGCGCCAGAGCCACTGAGACCAGCCGTTGGGCCGCCAGGCGGGCCACGATGGGCCGCTGGGCCAGCGCCGCGTGGGCCGGGGCCGCCAGAGCCGGGTAGAGGGGCGGATGGTAGCGCCGAAACGGACCGTTGGGCACGAAGCGGCCGTAGGGGTCGTCCTTGAGGTAGGCCTCCTGGCCCTGGCCAACCAGGCGCTCGAGGTTGTGCCAGACGTCCTGGGCCTGGGCGCGGGTGTGACGGGGCATGCGCCCCCCGGTCGCGCCCAGCCCGGACCAGTCGCCCAGCCAGACCATCTCTTCGGGAACTGTGGTCTCGAAGCCCATGCGCCAGCGCGGCTCGCGAGCCATGTCGCGCGCGTAGAGAAAGTGCTGGGTCTCGTCAGGTGGGTGCAGAGGTGGCCAGACCACCAGCCAGACCAGGTAGTTGCAGGCGGCGGCCACCAGCAAGAGGGCCAGTCCCTGGCGGCGCAGGAAGAACTGCGAGGCGACCAGGCCGTAGACGGCGCTGGAATAGAGATGGTGGAGAAAGTGCAGTGGCAGGCAAGCGAGGCTGCCCCGGCGCGCAAACAAGGCCACCAGGCGGTGATTGACCGCCAACCAGGCCAACAGCGCCGCCAGGCTGAAGACAGGCTGAGCCAGCCAGAGCACCGCCAGCCAGGCCAGCACGGCGCTGAGCCGGTTGCTCCAGTCCAGGTTCAGCACCGGCGGCAGCGAGCCCGCCTCGAGCAGCCTGCGGCTCCAGGGCAGAGCCCGGTAGCAGATGTCGGTGGACCACAAGCTTTTCAGTGTCCAGCGCTTCCAGTGGCGGACCTGGATCTCCGGCAGCAGGCGGGGACGATCCCCCTGGGCAGCCAACCGCATTCCCAGCTCGATATCCTCGACGGACGGTTGAGGAAAGCTCTCGCAAAACCCTCCGGAGCGCAGGAAGGCGCCGCGGCGCACGGCGCCGCAGGCGGCCCAGAAGGTTCCGGTGTCGCTCTCGGAGTGCTGGTGCACGAAGTGATGGCGAAGGTTGGCGTAGAGCGAAGCCAGGTTGCGGTGGTGCGGGTCGTCGTCGTACGACCCGAAGACGGCCGGGTGGTCGGCCAGGGCCGCCGCCAGGCGGGCCACGGTGTCGGGGCGCACCTCCACGTCTGAGTCGAGGAAGACCAGGCACTCTCCACGCGCCGCCTCGGCCCCGCGATTGCGGGCCACGGCCGGGCCCGAGGGCTGGTCGAGTCTCAAGCAGGCAAAACCGTACTGTTGGGCCAGACGCTCCGGCTCACGATCTGCCGAGGCATCGTCCACCACGATCACCTCGTCGGGCGGCGGCTGGCTGGTCGCCAGAGCGGCCAGAGCCGCCTCGAGCTCGGGTCCCCCCCGATGGGCAGGAAGGACGACCGAGACGGTCACAGCACGCCGTACAGGGTTTGGACCAGAGTGGCCGGGGCGTAGATGTCGATGAGCGAGTCGATGTAAGCCGAGTCGAACTTGAGCTGGGCGTTCTCGGCGTCGATGCGCACCGCACCCCGGGTGTTGGCCCCGGGGGCGTCGCCGGCCTCGGGATCACCCCCGTAGGCAGCCAGGATGCCGCGGATGAAGAGGTTGCCCTGGTAGGTGGGGCCCTTCAGATCGGCGGTGAAGTTGCCCTGGGTGTAGACGATGCCGGCGATCACCTGGTCCTGGAACTGAAGCACAACCGGTGGAGGGCTGGTTCCCAGAGCAGCGCCCGTGCCGGTGGTGGAGGTGTAGGTGGTGCTGGCGCCGGTAGCGGCCGCGCCGGCCCCGGAAGCCACCACCGGCTCGGGGATGGCCTCGAGGTACATGTCCCCCCGGGCGTACAGAGCCACCGAGGTATCCGGGTCCACGGTCAGGGCGCTGGAGCCCTGGAAGCGGAGATCGCCCTGAGCCGTTACGGCGCCCTCGCCCTTGACCTCGCCCTTGAACGTGACGTTGCCCTGGCTGGTCAGGATGGGATTGGCGCCGCCTCCGTCGTCGAACTCGGTGGCCGGCCGAAAGCCGCTCAGGGTGATGGCATCCTCGGGGATGATGGCCAGGCCCGTCACCGCTCCTTGAGGTTGCACGTAGAGGTTGTCGCGCACCTCCAGGCGGTAGTTGGCGCCGTCGAAGTTGATGGCCCCGCTGCCGCCCATCTCGATGTCGGCCGGGTTGGCCATGATCATGCTGCCCCCGCCGAGCGGGTAGACGCCGGCCGCCGTCCACTCCACCGGGAAGTACTCCAGGTAGGGGGTTGCCTGGGCGTAGGGGGGCGCTCCGCCCTGGCGCCAGACGTAGGTGCCGGCCCGCACGTTGATGTCGGTGGGCTGGGCCTGCTTGACCTCGCTCCACTTGAGCTGCAGGAACTCTTCCTTGGGCGTGGTCTGCTGGGTGGCCGCAGGGCTGGCCGAATTCACGCCGTCGATGGTGAAGGTGCCCGTCCCCGAACGCACCAGCACCTCGCCCGAGGCCGAGGTGTTGTAGGAGACCGCCCCGCCAGCCAACGGGTCGACGGCCACGTTGCCGTTGGAGCGCATGCGCGGGTTGACCGAGGTATCCATGGACTCGACCAGCATGCTACCCCCGTTGGCCAGCCGCGCATGGATGTCCTGAGCCGCGTAGACGGCCGAGTCGGCTGTCGCGGCCGACTCGCGCCGGAAGTTGGCTTCCACCACCCGGGTGACCACGCGCTGGTTGCCCCGCGGCGGGTCGGGGTTGGGAATGCCGCCCGAGAGCTGCTCGCGCAGACCCGGGCCGGCGTAGCCCTCGACGATGATGTCGGCGGTATAGCGCGGGCAGTCGTAGGGCATCGGGCTGGCGGGGGTCACCCGGTAGACCCCACCCGAGAGAACCGCCCGGGGAGTGGGCACCGACTCGCCGCTCATCAGGTTGTTGACCGACACCCAGGGACTGGCCACCAGGTAGGCTGGATCGTCAAGACCATCGGCGTCGCTGGGCGCTCCCACGTTGCCGTCATGGTAGTTGAAGCGAAAGCGAAACTGCTGAAACAGGCCCTCCGGGCTGCGCATGTAACCGATCACCGTGCCATTGTCCTCGGTGACCACCATGGAGCCGTCGGCGGCCTGCACGGTGGTGGCCACGGTGGTGCCCCCGTCCCCGTCGCCTCGCCAGTTGGGGCGCTCTTGCAGGCGGGCCCGAGCATACTGCAGACCTGCCTCGGCCGCCAGCACGGCTGCCTGCTGCTCTTGCAGACTGCCCCCCACGGCATCCGATCCACGGCTCAAGATCAGGGCGGCGGTGATGATCATCGCCATCATGGCCAGCCCGATCAGGGTGATGACCAGCATGATGCCTCTGAGCTTGAGCATAGCGCCTCCTAGCGGTTCTGGGGCAAGACCCTGAGCTGGTGATGCACTGTGAATCGGTTGTTGAGCAAAGAGCTCGAGCCCACGCTGACTTTGCGTCGAGCTTCGGCCAGCCGGAACGAGCGCAAGTCTACCGTGACCAGGCGCGAGCCCGCGGCGCGATTGGCCTCGAACCAGAGAAACTTGTCGGAGATGATGCGGGCGCTCTCCAGGCCCGGCTCGCCCGCAAACGAGCTGACGTCGAACCCGGCGGGAGCGGTGGTATAGGCGTCCACGGCCCCGGGGGCCATGAGCGTCTCGGGGGTGGCGGGCAGGTTGATCACCTTGCGGATCAGGAACTTGTGGGGACAGAAGGCGTCCCCGTTGGGGTTGGGATCGATGCCGCAGGCGAAACCGGCCAGGGTGTTGTGATTGGAAGGACGGATGCAGTAGTAAAGGATGGTTCTCTGCCAGTCGGGCTCGGCCTCACTGGTGCGCACGAACTTCTCCGAGTTGGGCCCCACCGCGGCCGGGTCCTGGGCCGACAAAAACCAGAGCACATCGCCATTCCCGGGGCTGCTGGTAATTTTCTTGAAGTTGAGCCGGGCCGAGCTGGTTTGCTTGAGGTCGGTCAGCAAGACGTTCTCGGCCTGGCGCAGCGAGCGCACGGTATCGTATTGGGCGTCCATCCTCCGCCAGGCGTCGCTGCCCATCTTCAGGGCCAAGAAGAGAACGGCGCTCAGGAGCGAGAACAGTGCCATGCTCGTGAGCATCTCGGGAATAGTCAGCCCCCGAGATCTTGCCGATAACATCAGATCGGAAAAATTCGGGGGCGAAGGGGCTCGCTCCTGCGAGATTCGATTCTCAAGTTGGCCCTACTTGGGAGCGGGGGCGGCTCCCTTGGTCAGCTGTCCGAGCATCGCGGCCCACTGCGTGCGCAACTGCTCATACGACATGAACATATCGGCCACGTAGTTCATCATCATTCCCTGGCTGAACGAGGACTCGCCCA
>CAZWUN010000067.1:0-18498 GCA_964637145.1 uncultured Burkholderiales bacterium | reverse complement strand
GAGCTGGCCGAGAACGACCAGATTGGTCGAATGGACCAGAATCGGCCCGACGCGGCCGTACAGCTTTCAGCCCTGGATCTGGGACGGGTCGAGCCGGTGAGGGAGGCCTGCGACCGGCTGGCCGGGCTGCTTCTGGAAGAACGGGTTCCGCGCTCGACCCTGAAGTACCTGATCGGTCGCACCCAGCGCTTCAATCCCGACTCTCAGGCTCGTCCCGAGCGCGATTTTCGCGACCTGGGCCATTTCGCCGACCGGCTGCTGGGCAGCTCGAAGGTCACCGACCCGCTGGTGCGTCAGGCGGCCGAGCAACTGAAGGCCGAGTTGGAGGGGCTGGTAGTCCGGCAGCACAATGCCGGAGACGGGGTGGAGGAGGCTACCGGGCTGAGCGTCTACCTGCCTACCCGCTTCGGACAGGATACCCGCCCGCGGGGGTTGTCCAAAGAACAGTTCTCGCCCACCTGGGGCTATCCGGAAACGCAGTTCGCCCGCGTCACGAAGTGGGACGAGATGCTCAGCTGGCTGGCCGCCTGAGGGATCAGGAGCGACGCGGTAAGCGCACGCCGCCGACCACCACGCCGTTACCGTCCATCCGCACCACGCCGCCCGACTCACCCTGAAGGGCCTCGGCCATGCGGGTCACCTCTTCGCGGGTCTGAGCCTGCCAATCAGGGTCGGCCTCGGCCGGCAGGGGCTCGGGCTTCCAGCCCGCCATCGAGGAGCGGTCGTGCTGCACGGGCCGTTGCTCCCACAGCCCCTGCTTGCGGATGGTGCGGCTGGCCTGCTCGCCTTCCTCCTGGCGGAAGGACTGGCCGGTGTTGAGATCGATGCTGACCAGGGCCAGGGCCGCGATGGCCCCGCCAGTGTGCATCATGACGTGGTAGCAGTGCAGCACGGGGGTCTTGGTGAACTTCCAGCCCCGCCGCTCGGTGCGCTGCACGAAGATCTCCTGGTGCAACAGCTCGCCCTTGCCGGGCTCGGGGCGCGAGTTCCAGATCTCGATGCGGTCCTCGGTATCGGGGTTCTGGTCGAAGTGGCTACCGAAGAAGATCTCCGAGCGAGGATAGGTCGGGTCCAGCGGCTTTGTATCCAGGTGGCCCAGCAGGTAGCCGTCGGGCGCCCGCTGGCCCAGCTCGTTTTTAGCCTGCTTGAAACGGAACAGGGCCCTCTGAGGATCGATGGTCAGCACTCGCTCAGTCTACGCCGAAAGGCTGAACGAATTCTGAACCCAACGCTGCCCAGCGCCGCGAGGATTGGGAGCCTTCGCTCCAGGCTCCTTCTTGTGACTCAAGGGAATTGGGCGAACCAGCCGCGTAGGAGGTGGTAGCGGGGATGGATCCTGATTTGATCTCCGACTTCGAGCTTGCCAACGGCGGCCAGTTTGACCGGCAGGCTAGCCCGCCCTCTCGGCGAAAATTCCGAGTTGTGGCCCCACCCCTGGATACAGAAAGGCTAGCCGACTACGCTCGCGAGGCAGGCCTGGACTTCATTGCGCTCTTCGGCTCGCATTCGCGTGGCCTGGCCCGAGACGACAGCGATATCGATCTTGCGCTCATGCCGGCCTCGCTCGATCTCGACCCCGAGGAGGTCGAGGTGGGGCTGATTCGGGCCCTGGGCAGGGGGGATCTGGATCTGGTCTGGCTGCCCCACGCGAACTGGCTGCTTGCCTGGCAGGTCGCCCAGCACGGGCGGGTCCTCTTCGAGAGGCAGGCAGGGCAGTTCAATCGCTTTTGGCATCATGCGGCATCGCGTCGTGCCGACAGCAAGATCTGGGACCGACGCAATCGCGATTTCGTACGCAGAGTTTTGGAGCGGCACAACGACGTGGATCAACAGCTCGTCCGCGGAAAGCTTGTTCACATGGCCCGTTTCCTGGCCGAGTTGGAGCAGTTCATCGATGTGACCGAGAGCGAATTCATCGCGGATGTAAAAACCTATCGAGCTGCCGAGCGACAGACCGAGCTGCTCGTGGAATGCGCTGCGGAGATCAACACGGAGGTCGCCCGGGCCGTAGCCAACATCCCGGCAACAGACTACTACAGCTCCTTCTTCTCTCTGTCTTCCGCGGGCTGGCTCAGCCGTGAGACGGCGATGCGCCTCGCCGAGATTGCCGGCTTGCGGAACCGCCTCGTACATCAGTATGAGGAGATCCAACTGCCCAGGCTCTACCGCGTCTTGAAGGCTTCTCTCCCTGATTGGCGCGAGTATCTCGACTCGGTGCAGACGCGTTTGAGTTAAGGGCCGTTAACTCGACTTTGTCTGGAGGCGCCCCCCGAAGGCAGGCTCAAGTTTCCCCCGGAGCAGTCCCCAACCTCTCAAGCGCCTCGCGGCAGGCTCGAGCCTGCCAGCAATCGGGTTTGAGCGTGAACAGGTAACGCTCGATCTCGGGCCGCGCCTCGGGCCGGTGCAGCAGCGGAAGCACACGCGCCTTGCGGTCGCGGTGGGGCCCGGCCAGAATCGGCTGGAACACCTCCGCCAGGGGCTCCAGCGCCGCCGGCTCAAGGCGTTGCAGGGGGCGCAAAGCCACCCCGGCCAGCCGCTCGCTGTCAGTCTTCGCGGCCAGCTCGGCCAGGGCACGGGCGGCCGCGGTATCGCTGGGAGCCAGAAAGCCGAGCGTCTCGGCCGCCCGCTCGGCGAAGGGGCCGCCCAGAAGGGCGATCAGTGGGTCGCGGCATCGCTCAAGCCAGGGAGAGACCGGCTTGCAGTAGAGAGCCGCCAACGCTTCCTCCACGGTCTTGCCTGTCAACAACTCGGGGACCCGCTCCAGGGCCGTCAGCAGAGCCGGCCCGTCCTCCAGGCGCAGCAACCGCAGGGCCCGGGCGGGGTGGCTGTGAAGACGCTCCAGGGCGGACGCCGATAGGGCCATGCGGGCCAATCGGAACACCAGCGCCAGCGAGAGAGCATCCGGCCCGCTGAAGTAGAGCTCGAGCAGCTCCTCCTGGTGGGGAGCCAGATCGGCCGTGCTCTGAGCCAGGGCCCGGGCTGCCATGACCCGACGCGGGCCCTGCCGTCGCACCAACTCGAGCAGTTGAGGCAGCACCTCCTGGCCGCGGGCGCCCAACAGCCCGGCCGCCGTCTCGCCCACGGCCACCGGCCAGGCGCCTCCGTAGACGTCGCCATGGTTGGCGTCGTAGCTCGCGTCGTTGCCCAGGGCTGCCAGCAGCTCTTCCATGGTGCCCTGCTCGGTCAGGCGCTGGCACTCGGCCTCGGGGTCGATCACGGGCTCACGGCCTCGCGGGGAAAGCCCGCCTTCTCCCAGGCCGTCATGCCTCCCTTGAGAGCAAAGGCACGCCCCGCCGGCAGCCTCCGGGCCAGCAGGGCCGCCGAAGCCTCGTGCGGGCACTCGCAGTAGGTGACCACCAGCCCCTCGCCCTGGTCGCCCACCTCGTAGACCGCTCCTGGCAGCTTCCAGGGCGGCAGGTTGCGCATCGACTCGGCTCGGGCATCCACGAGCACGATCCGCTCGCCGCTGTCGAGGCGTTTCTTCAGCTCCTGAGGGGTGATGCGGGGCACCGACAGGTGCAGGTCCTTGATGCGCAGCGCCACCTTGGCCAGCAGCACCGCCAGCACGGCCAACCCCAGCAAGCCCAGCAGGGTGGCAGGGTCGGGAGGGCTCTCGCGCACGCGGCTCCAGAGATCCCCGAAGAAGGTTCCGCCCAGGAGCAGCGTCCCCGAGAACACCACCGCTCCCAGAAAGTCAAACAACAGATACTTACGGGGTGACAGCCCGCTGGCCCCAGCCAGAGGCGGCGCGATGGCCGCCAGACCCGGGATGAAACGAGCCCCCACCAGGGAAACCGGGCCGTAGCGCCGGTACATGCTTTCCATTCGACCGATGCAGCTACTTGAATTCAGGGATAGCTTGCACAGGACCAGCAGAATCCGTGAGCCCATGCGCCGCCCCAGCAAGTACCAGGGCAGGTTCCCCAGGAAGACCCCGGCCACCGCGGCGATCAGCACCGCTACCAGGTTGAGCTCGCCCTGAGCGGCCAGGCCACCGGCAGCAAGCAGCACAGCGCTGGAGGGGATGGGCAGATTCAGCCCGTCAGCCAGGGCCAGCAGGAAGACCACGGCCGAGCCGTATTCGCGGAGCCAGTCCATGACATCTGCAATGCGCAATCGAGGGCCGAAGTTCCCGCCGGGCGAGAACCGGCAACGTGGGCTACAACCCCAGCTCGCCCAATCCCGCCTCCAGCGAAATCTCGCCCGCCTCCAGTCGCCGGCGCACCCCGGCCAGCTTCTCGGCCATCCCCGGCCGGGCCAGGAAGGCCTCCCGCAGCCGCTCGTCCAGCTCCCGATCGAGCGCCTGAGCCTCCTGCCGGCGCCGGCGAGCTGCGCTCAACCCCAGAGAACGAAACGCCTCCAGCCGGTCGCAAAGCTCCCCGATTCCCTCCCCGGTGACCCCCGAGCAGGCCAGCACCTGCGTCTTCCAGTCCGGAGCGGTGGGCGTCAGGTGCGCCAGCGAGCCGCGCAGCGAGAGTACCGTCTCGCGCACCAGCCCCGGGTCGCGATCCAATCGGGGAACGGCTACCAGGTCGGCCAACTCCAGGGTACCGCGCTTGATCCCCTGCAACTCGTCCCCGGCCCCGCACTGGGCCAGCAGCAGCACGCAATCCACCACCTCGCGCACGGCCACCTCCGACTGGCCTACCCCGACGGTCTCCACCAGCACGCGGTCGTAGCCGGCCGCCTCCACCAGGCGCACCGTGGCCCGGGTGGCCCGGGCCACGCCGCCGCTGATGTTGCCGCTGGGACTGGGGCGCACGTAGGCCCGAGGCTCGACCGACAAACGCTCCATGCGGGTCTTGTCGCCCAGGATGCTGCCCCCGGTCAGAGGGCTGCTCGGATCGATGGCCAGCACCGCCACCCGATGGCCACGGGCGATGAGCTCCAGGCCCAGGGCCTCCACCAGGGTGCTCTTGCCCACGCCGGGGGGACCTGTGATGCCCACCCGGAACGAATCCGCCGCAGGCAACGAGGCCAGCAGCTCGGCCGCCTGGCTTCGATGCTCGCTCTTTCGGCTCTCGAGCAGGGTGACGGCCCGGGCCAGGGCTCCCCGGTCGCCCTCGAGCAGCTTATCGCGCAGCGGCCAGCTCAGGACACAGCTTGGCCAGCACGCGCTCGGCCGCCTCGGGAATGACGGTGCCAGGCCCGAACACGCAGGCGCATCCCATCTCCTCCAGGAAAGCGTGATCAGCCGGCGGGATCACTCCGCCCACCACGACCAGCACCTCGGGGCGCTCCAGCTTGCGCAGCTCGGCCAGAAGCTCGGGCACCAGCGTCTTGTGGCCCCCGGCCAGGGTGGAGATGCCCACCACGTGCACGTCGGCGTCCACCGCCTGGCGGGCCACCTCCTCTGGCGTCTGGAAGAGCGGGGCCAGATCCACGTCGAAGCCCAGATCGGCAAAACCTGCGGCGATCACTTTGGCGCCGCGATCATGGCCATCCTGACCCATCTTGGCCACCAGAATGCGGGGCCGGCGGCCTTCGCGCTCCTCGAAGCACTTGACCAGCTCCTGCACCCGGCCCAGCTCGAAGCCCTCACCCAGCTCGCGGCGATAGACGCCCGCCAGGCTGCGTACCGGGGCGCGGTGGCGGCCGAACACCTTCTCCAGCGCCAGCGACACCTCGCCCACCGTGGCCCGGGCTCGAATGGCGGCCACCGACAGCTCGAGCAGGTTCCCCGCCCCGGCCGCCCCCTGCTCGAGCGCCTCCAGGGTCTGCTGCACGCGCTGGTTGTCGCGCTGGGCGCGCAACTTCTCCAGGCGCTCGACCTGCTCGGCGCGCACCGCCTGGTTGTCCACCTCGCGCAGCTCGAAGTCGGTCTCGGCCCGGGTGCGGAAGCGGTTCACGCCGACGATGACGTCCTGGCCCGAGTCGATGCGGGCCTGCTTGCGGGCCGCCGCTTCCTCGATACGGGTCTGGGGGACGCCGGCCTCGATGGCTCTGGCCATGCCGCCCAGCTTCTCCACCTCCAGGATGTGCTCGAAAGCCTTGCGAGCCAGCCGGTCGGTGAGCCATTCGAGATAGTAGCTGCCGCCCAGCGGATCGACCACTTTGCACAGGTGGTCCTCCTCTTGCAGCATCAGCTGGGTATTGCGGGCGATGCGGGCCGAAAAATCGGTGGGCAGAGCCAGAGCTTCATCCAGGGCGTTGGTGTGCAACGACTGGGTGCCTCCGCAGACGGCCGCCAGCGCTTCCAGGCAAGTGCGGGTGACGTTGTTGAAGGGATCTTGCTCGGTCAGCGACCAGCCCGAAGTCTGCGAGTGGGTCCGCAGTGACAGGCTCTTGGGGTCTCGGGCTCCCAGCATGCGGGTGAGACGGGCCCACAGGATGCGCCCGGCGCGCATCTTGGCCACCTCCAGGAAGAACTGCATGCCGATGCCCCAGAAGAACGAGAATCGGGGCAGGAAAGCGTCCAGCTCCAGGCCCGCCCGCTGGCCGATGCGAGCGTACTCCAGGCCGTCGGCCAGGGTGTAGGCCAGTTCCAGGTCGGCGGTGGCGCCCGCCTCGTGCATGTGGTAGCCGGACACCGAGATGGAGTTGAACTTCGGCATGTGGGCGGCGGTGTAGCTGAGCACGTCGGCCACGATGCGAAGCGAGGGCTCGGGGGGGTAGATGTAGGTGTTGCGCACCATGAACTCTTTGAGAATGTCGTTCTGGATAGTGCCCGACAGCTTGCTCTGGCTCACCCCCTGCTCTTCGGCGGCCACGATGTAGCAGGCCATGATGGGCAGCACGGCGCCGTTCATGGTCATCGAGACGGACATCTGGTCGAGGGGGATGTCCTCGAACAGAATCTGGGCGTCCAGCACCGAGTCGATGGCCACGCCCGCCTTGCCCACGTCGCCCACCACGCGCGGATGATCGGAATCATAGCCGCGGTGGGTGGCCAGGTCGAAAGCCACCGAGAGGCCCTTCTGGCCGGCGGCCAGGTTTCGTCGATAAAAGGCATTGGATTCGCGGGCGGTGGAGAATCCGGCATACTGGCGGATGGTCCAGGGTCGGCGAGCGTACATGCTGGCGTGGGGGCCGCGAGAGAAGGGGGGGAAGCCGGGCAGCGAGCCCAGGTGGGGCAGACTCTCGAAGCCGTAGGACGGGGCGATCTCCAGGCCCTCGGCGTTGCGCCAGGGCGGCGAAGGCTCCCCGGCAGGGCCGTCGATCTCGGCTCGGGTCAGGGGCTCAAAGGCTCCGAGTTTCACGCGCGTACCTCCAACGGATGGGCCAGACAACGTTTCTCGATGGGGGGAATCTCCAGCGGCGTGACGGCCGGCTTGCGGATGGCCCGGGTGATCTCGCCCAGAGTGGCGCCCACCCGGGCGGCCTGGGCCACGGCGTCGATCAGGGCCGGGTCGAGCGAGCCGGCCACGGTGGCCACCCGGTTGAGCCGATGGGCCACGTCGCCGCCGTCGCGCCCGTTGCGCACCCGGCCCATGTGCTCGCGCCGGTCGGCCTGCATGGCCGCCTGGTCGAAAGGCACCGGGGGCTGCGGCGGAGGCTCGAGCGGATAGCGGTTCACCCCCACCAGCACGTCCAGGCCATCGCTGACGCGCTCGCGGCGGTTGTGGCCGGTCTCAGCCAGCAGCCGGGCCACGCGCCCGTCCACCAGAGCGCCGGGCAGCTCCAGGTCTTGCAGATCGGCCCAGGTGCGAGCCGCCAGCTCCTGGGTGAGCTGCTCGAGGTAGTACGAGCCGGCCGCGGGATCCTTGACCCGGTGGAGTTGGGCCTCGTACAGCATCAAGAGCTGCTGGTTGCGAGCCAGGCGGGCGGCATCGGGATCGTTGCTGGCGTGCTCGAGGTGGCGATCGAAGGGAGCCACCTCCACCGAGTCGGCCCCTCCGAGCACGGCCGCGAAGCCCGCCAGGGCGCTGCGCAGCAGGTTGCTGTGGGGATCGAGCCAGGAATGGGTGGCAAGGCCCGTACGGGCATGAAAGAAACTGACCCGATCCTGCTCGGCCACTCCGTGCAGACCGAGCAGGCGGTTCCACAGGCCGCGAGCGGCCCGCAACTTGGCCACCTGGGTAAACAGATCGCCTGACATCGACCAGGAGAAAGCCAGCGCTCGGGCCGCCTCGGCCGGCTTGAGGCCGTGAGCCTGCAACTTGCGGAGGTACTCCAGACCGCTGGCCAGCCCCAGCGCCAGCTCTTGAACGGAGGTAGCGCCGGCCTCGTGGTAGGCTTCGGTGTTGACGCCCATGACCCGGACGTTGGGACAAAACTCGCGGGCGTAAAGAAAGCCGGTAGCGGCCTCTCGGTAGAGGTCGTCGAGCTCCCAGTCGAGCCGACCGGCACGAGCCAGCTCGCCCAGAGGATCGCCGGCCACCGTGGCGTTCAAACGGGGGAAATCAGCTCCACGCTCGATGGCCAGACCCACCAGGATGCCAAGCATGGGAGCTCCGCTGGCTCCCACCTCCAGGTGCATGCTGTGGCTGTTCCAGGGATACGTGTCCAGGGCCGTGCGCAGGTCGGGCACCGTGGAGAGCGAGATACCGCCCCGACCGACCAGGTTGTCGGCCTCGGACTGGTCCGGATCCCAGCCCCGCCGGCCGGCCTCGTCCTGCAAGAGACCCACGGTGGTCGCCCCACCCTCGAGCGAGGCCCGCACGGACTTGCCCACGACGGCGGGAATGGCGTGACTGAAGTCTTCACGGATGAGCCAGGGGCGGGCGACGGTTCGAGCCGCGGGAGCCTGAGGGCCCTGGTGATACAGGGCCGAGAGCTTCAAACCGTCGTGGCTGCTCCACTCCAGCGCCTGGCCGGCGGCTTTCTGCCAGTCTTCCAGGCTGGGAAGGGGAAAGGGGTCGGAGTCGTAGGGCGGGATCTGGCTCATTCGGGAGCCTTCCGGCTGGATTCGGGCAGCTCCTGCCAGCTCTCCACCGCGTAGCCCGCCAGGAGTAACTCGGCCTTCAAATCGCCCGGAGCTCCCAGCAGCAATACCTGTTCAGGGCTGGCCTGCTCCAGCGGACGCTGCCATCCATCCGAGCCGTAGAGACAGAGAGAGGGGACTCCTCGCTCGTCCACCAGGGCCAGTTGGGGGCGCAGGCGCTCCGGCACGACCAGGAGCACAGGCTCGAGCTCGAGCAGCTCGGCCAGCTGATCGGACTCGTAGCAGAAGACGGCACGGCGCATGACGGCTGATTATACCGCGCGTGGGCGAGGTCCCCTGCTCGGTTCAGACCCCGGTCTTTTCTCGGGCCTTGTCCCGAGGGACCGTGCCCGGCACGGAGCGGGTCTCCTTGAAGCTGGACAGCACGATGCTCGTATCGGTGCGCTTCACCCCTGGCCACCCCTGCAGCGTGGAGAGCAATCGCTCCAGCGAAGCGGTATTCAGGGTGCGAATCTTCAGCAGGTGGGAACCGTCCCCGGTGATCGAGTGGCACTCCTGGACTTCCGGCAGCTCCACCGCCCGCGCCACGAAGTCCTTGTAATGAGAGGAACCGTCCACCGAGACCCGGATGAAGGCGGTCAGGTCAAAGCCCAGGGCCTGGTGGTTCACCACGGCGTGATAGCCCTGAATGATGCCGCGGGCCTCCAGCTTGCGCATCCGCTCGCTGACAGCTGGGAGCGAGAGGCCTACGCGTTCTGCCAGCTCGTTGCGCTTGAGGCGCCCGTCTTCCTGAAGAATGGCCAGCAGCTGACGGTCCTTGGGATCAAGTGAAGTTTCCAAGTGTTTCCACCTTAATTATGCAACCAGACCAGAGTCACGACCTAACTCTTTGAACTCTCATCCGGAGAACTCCTCCTTCCACGCCAGTCTTTCCTCCAGAATGCCCGCGCTGGCGCCGATTCCCGAACAGTCGATCGGCTGAGCCCCTGCTAACTGGGAGAAGGGCAACATCCCGGAAACCCCAGCCGGGAGGAGGCACCCTATACTAGCGCTGGGGAGATCCACATGTTAAGCAACGTCCACCACCACCACACTCCATCGACAACTTCGTGCACCAGCAAGAACCGACTCAAGACGGCCGGCGCCTGTCCCAAGACCGTGGCCAAAGCCGCCCGCAAGCAGGCCAAAGGCCTCTCGAAGGGGGCTCAGGTCCAACCTCGCAAGGGCCCCCAGGCGCGCCGACGGAAGGGATGCACCAAGCGGCGCACCGGCCACACCAAGCCTCGGATGTCGGGTCGCAAACACAAAGCCATCCGCAAACTCCTGTTTGCCCAGACCAGTCTGATTCAGGCCGAGCAAGGCTGTGCCCAGGCCCGCCTGCGCAGGCGCAAAGCTCTGGCCCTGTTGGCCTGGAAGCTCAGTCGGCGCATCATGCGACCGCTTTTGCTCGCTCCGGCTCGCCTGGCGCTACGCTCGACCTCACAACCGTTGATCCGCCTGTCCACCCAGCAGCCACCCGCCTGGTATCCGGCCTTCATTCTCCGCACGGCCCGGCCGGTCCAGGCCTGGAAGGTGGAAGAGGAGGCGGTGGCCGCTCAGGTCGGCGCCACCTGCGCTGGAAGTCCGTTCCTGTCTCGCGTCCTGGCCCCCAATCTGTTGAGCGTTCCGTGCTGACGCGCAATCTTCACTGAAAGGCTTTCTCATGCAGATTCACTCGCTGCCCCAGTCCGCCCAGAAGGTCAACGTCATCGCCCACATCGACGCTTCCGAGGAAGTCGTGGAGCCGTTCCTGGCCCGTCGCCTGGATGAGTTCGAAGAGGCGAAACAGCAGGCCGGACCTGACCTGAGCATCACCGCAGGAGTGACCCGCAAGGGCTCCAATCCCACCAGCAAAGTCATCAAAGGGCTCAGCATCCTGGGCCTTCAGGCGGCCCTGCCGGTAGCAGGCTTTGCCATTGGCGGAGTGGTCGGTCTGGGAGTCGGGTTGGCGGGCGCAGCCGCCCTGTACGCGGTGGGCCTGACCCGCCAGGGACTGGGCGAATTGGAATCGGCCCGCCACCATCGGGCCTGCCTGCCCGATGGAGACTGGTCCGGCCGCCGAATCTACCAGGTGAGCGCGGACGACAAACCGGGCATCGCCTCGACGGTCCTGCAATCGCAAGATTCCAACCGCCCGCCCACGACCGGGGAACTGGCCAGCTACTTCGCGGCCAACATGGACCGCCAGGCCACCAACGTGGTCTACGTCAGCGGGCACGGGCTTGGCTTCCGCCAGGTGGCCTCCATGCCCACCGGAAATGTCGCCCGGGCCCTGCACGAGGCCAACCAGCAGACCGGACAGAAGCCCGACGTGCTGGTCATGGAGTCTTGCCTGATGGGCAACCTGGAAACCCTCGAGCACCTGAGCGGGACCGCGCGGGTGGCGGTCCTCTCGGAGGAGGTGCTCAACTGCGAGGCTCTGCCCCTGAAGGAGATGCTGGTCAGCGCCAGCGCTCAGGGCGGGACGCCCCAGGAAATCGGCCGCAAGATGGTCGAGCTGGCCGGCGCCACCGGCCAGGTGCAGACCCTGGCCGCCTTTGACCTGGACCAGCTCCCGGCCGTCAACGCCTCGCTCGACAAACTGGGCAACGAGTTGCTGACCGAGCTCGGACGCGGCAAACGCGACGAGATCCAGGAGGCCGCCCGCGAGGCCGGCAAGTTCCCCCAACCAGGCATCCTGTTCCTGGAGCGGTTCATGCTGAACTTCTCCGACCTGGGGGGCTTCCTCAAGGCACTCGACGGGAAAGACCTTGCGCCTGAGACCCGGGCCGCCGCCCAGGAGGCCCACCAGGCTCTGGAGTCGATGATCGTGGCCCGCGTCACCGGCGAGGGCTATGAGAACGCCTCGGGCGTCTCCTACCTCAAGAAGAACACGCCCTGGCTGGAAAATGGCCCTGAGATGGGAGCTTACAGGGATACGCCCAACCTTCCCGATTCCTGGAAGAACTTCACCCAGACACTATGGGCGGCCTGAAGGATCCGTTGGATTGAACCAGAAGCACACGCCCCATTCCTAGCAAGGACTCGGTTTGCGTGTCTGAGGGTCTTCCAGAGAAAGTCGCGGTCGTCGGACTGGGCTATGTAGGGTTGCCGCTGGCGACGGCGTTCGGCCAGGTGCTACCCACCATCGGCTTTGACATCAACGAGCGCCGGGTGCAGCGCTTGAATCACGGGGTGGACGACAACAACGATGTGCCCCCCGGCCGGGTCAAGGCGCCCAAGCTCACCTACACCTGCGACCCGCTCCTGTTGCGAGAGGCAGATTTCGTGATCGTGGCCGTTCCCACGCCCGTGGACAAGGCCCATCGCCCCGACCTGACGCCGCTCCTCACCGCCAGCCGCCTGGTGGGCCAGAATCTTCGTCCTGGAGCGGTAGTGGTTTTCGAATCCACCGTCTATCCTGGTTGCACCGAGGAAGATTGCGTTCCCTTGCTGGAGCACGAATCCGGCTTGAAGGCTGGCGTGAACTTCTTTGTGGGCTACTCTCCCGAGCGCATCAATCCCGGCGATCACAAGCACAGCCTGGAGAACATCATCAAGATCGTTTCGGCTCAGGACGAGCGCAGCCTCGAAAAGGTGGCCGCCACTTACAGCGCCATCGTCGAGCCCGGGGTCTACCGGGCTCCCACCATCCGCACCGCCGAGGCGGCCAAGGTGATCGAGAACGTGCAGCGCGACCTGAATATCGCCCTGATGAACGAGCTGGCCATGTTGTTTCACCGCATGGGCATCGATACCACCGAAGTGCTGCGGGCGGCCGGCACGAAGTGGAACTTTCTGGCCTTCGAGCCGGGGCTGGTCGGAGGTCACTGCATCCCGGTCGACCCCTACTATCTGACCCACAAAGCCGAGGTGCTGGGCTACCATCCGGTGATGATCCTGGCTGGCCGCCGCATCAACGACGGCATGGGCGCCTACGTGGCCGGCGAGACGGTCAAGCTGCTCATCGCCGCGGGGATTCCGGTGCGCCACTCGCGGGTGCTGATCTTGGGCTGCACCTTCAAACCGGATGTCAAGGACCTGCGCAACAGTAAGGTCTTCGACCTGATCCGCGAGTTGGAGAGCTACACTGTGGATGTCGAGGTCTACGATCCGCTCGTGGGCGAGGCGGGACTGCAGAAGCGCGGTCTCAACGCCGTGGCCAATCCCTTCGACGGCAAGCATCGCTACCACGCGCTGGTGCTGGCCGTCCCCCACAGCGACTTTAAGAACCGCAAGACCGAGGACTACGTGGCCCTGGTCGAGGGGCCGCCGGCCGGAGTGATCGTCGATCTCAAGGGAACTCTGGACGGCCAGGCGGTCAACTCCGGCGTGAGCTATTGGAGGCTATAAAGTTGTGCGAATAACTCTCTGCGGACTGCTGTTGACGCTGGTGATGGGGATGGCCTGGGCCAGCCAGAACGACTGGCTGATCGTGCCTGGCAAAAGGGTCGGTCCGATCTCCGCGACCACCAGCCGGGCCGATCTGGAGCGCCTGTTCGGCAAGGAAAACCTGCGTGACGAGAAGGTCTACCTGGTGGAAGGCCAGACTGCTCCGGGCACGCTGGTCTACCCGAAGGATCCCAAGAGGCGCCTGGCAGTCGTCTGGAAAGACCCGGGCAAGAAGAAAATCGAACTGATCAAGCTCACCGGCTCGGTCTCGGAGTGGAGGTCGGTGGACGGAATCACGCTGGGCACCCGGCTCACCAAGCTCGAGCAGATGAACGGCAAGCCGATCACCTTCCTGGGCTTCGGTTGGGACTACGGTGGCAATGTGACCAACTGGAACGAAGGCACTCTCGACAAGAAGCCCTACGGACTGGCCTTGCGGCTCTGCGCCGAGACCGCCCGACGAGACAAGCTCACCACCCAGGAAATGGAGGGGTTGACCGGCGACCAGGAAGTGCAATCCGACAAGCCGGCGGCCCAAAAGCTCGATCCCTGGGTAGACCAGATGGTGGTCACCTTTCGCTGACCTGAGCCACTCAGGTCGAGCAAGCGAAGTGCTTCCGCTGGCGAAAACAGGGTCGGTGAGCACCTCTGACGAAACCGGCACGCGGCCGAGAGGATCTTCACTTCTGGGCTGGAATTACTTTCAAGCAATTGTCAGGGCTGGGAAAGGATGGGCAGGCCGCCGTGGGAGATTCCCTCGGTCAGGAAGGATCCGTAGAGGCACGCTTCCGCGAGGCCATGGCCGGTCTGTTGAAGCGTCTTCAGTCGTACGAGTCCGACCCGGCCCTCGACCAGCTTTATCAAAAGTACGGGATGGCCAACGGAGTTCCCTCCCGCCCGCCTGAAAGCCCGGCAGTTCGACCCATCCCGCGGCGTGACTCGGGCGAGGCCACGCCCCGACTGGAAACCACGCCCCTCCCCAAAGTGGACTCGGGGGAGACGAGCGTTCCTGCCCTGCCCCGACTCGACTCCGGCGAGCCGGCCCTACCCCCGCTTCCCAGGCTTGAGACAGCCAGGGTGGACTCCGGTGAGACTGTCCTGCCGCCCGTGCCCAGGTTGGACTCAGGCGAGCCTGCCCTCCCGTCGCTCCCCAGGCTGGACTCGGGCGAGAGCGCCAAAGTCGACTCTGGAGAGGCCCCCTTGCCCCCACTGCCCAGGCTGGACTCGGGCGAGACCGCCAAAGCCGACTCTGGAGAGGCCCCCTTGCCCCCACTGCCCAGGCTGGACTCAGGCGAGACCGCCAGCAACGACTCCGGGGAGACTGCCCTGCCGCCCATGCCCCAATTGGATTCGGGCGAGCCCGCCCTCCTTCCGCTCCCCAAGCTGGACTCAGGCGAGGTGGGCTCCGGAGAGCCCCTACCCCCCCTGCCCAGGCTGGACTCGGGCGAGGCCACGCCGGGCCCACGACCTGAGCCCGAGCTCGAGGAGCCATCGGAAGAGCCGGTCCCCGAGTCCGGCGAGTTCCCAGCCGAAAGGGCCTCGGCGCGCACCGCCAGCGTCGAGTTGCCCGGGGGTTACGCCGGCCATGCCTCTATTCTGGCCAGCACGCCGGCCATGCCACCCGCCCAACCGGCCGGGGCGGCCTTTGCCCCTCCTTCGAGCAGTTTTGCAACCGTCAAGCCGGCCCAGGAGCGCAAGCTCAGCCCCGAGGAGGAAGAGGCCCGGGCCAAGCGTCGGGTCGCCCGCATCAAGTGTGACTACGTGGCCAGCTGTGTCCGCGGGGACGAGACCCTGGAGGTGCGCATCTCCGACCTGGCCATCGAAGGTGCCGGCATCACCGCTTCCGGCTCTCTGGAGCGTGGCCAGGTGGTGACCTTGAACCAGCCCGGCAACGTGCCCGGCAATCTCGGTCAGGCCGTGCAGGGCCGGGTGATGTGGTGCCAGCCCATGGGGGGACGCACGGAAGCAGGCTTGATGTTCATCGACTCACCCGAGGCCATGTCTACCTCCTGGGTCGTCGAGTTGCTCGACCAGCTGACCGAGAATCAGAACCAGAATCTGTTCGAAGACCGGACCCTGGCCGAGAAGAAGGACACCCTCACGGTGCGGGCCGAGTCAGCCGATGGGGTCAAAGCGGTCGGGCGTCTGCTCAACCTGGGCCTGGGCTCGGCCAAGGCCTCGCTGGATCAGGAGTACAAGAAGAACTCAAAGATCGATGTCATTCTCGGTCCTTATCAGGAGTTGGAGGCTCTCCTCCTACCCGGCCAGGTGCTCAGCGTCCGCGACGACGACGAGGATGACCGCTGGGTGCATGAGATCCGCTTCCTGGATAAGTCCTCCCACCAGACCGGCGTGCTCGGACGTTACGTTCTGGCTCTGCTGCAGGAAGCAGATCTCTAAACTTCCGAGCCCTGGGCGTCGGCGCAGGTCGGTCTCCGCCAACGCCTTACTTCGGAAGACGCTACCTCTGGATCAGTCCGCGTGTGCTGCTGTAAGCCGGGTGATCGGCCTTCATTCCCACGGAACCGTGATGGTGGCCGCGGCATGCGAGGGTGAAGGCGTCGCTCCCCACCTGGTAGGATTCAGAGTAGGTATCCGCGCCGGCCGCCGGGCAGTTGGGAATCACCTTGAGGTAATTCGGGGTCAGACGGGCCATCGTGGCCGGATAACGACCCGAATTGTCCACCGCATACATCTCCAACGCGGTGCCCTCGTTCCTGAGGTTGCTCTGGCATGCGGTCAGCTGGCCCTGGCCGCGGGCTTTGACAAAGTTAGGCACCAGCACGGCTGCCAGCAGCCCCCCCGTAAAGGTCAACGAATAGGGGCCAGGGCCGAAAGACCGAAAACGAAGACCTTGAGGCTCGACCAGCAGAACCGAGGCGTCGCGGACCTCAGAGAGCTCGCTGGTGAGGGTTTTCAGCAGCCGGGCTTGCTCTTCTGGCAGGCGCTCGCTCTTCATGGCCTCGAGCACGGGGCGGCTGGCCTTCTGGAGATCCAGGTAGTTCATCGCCACCCAGCCCTCTCCAGAAGCGTCCAGTGCCTGCTTGAGCACCGGCTCCGCAGCTACGGCGGGCCCTTTCCCCTCGGCTGCATCCAGAGCCTGCCTCAGGCCCTGCCGGGCGCTTGGCCCGGCGGCCAGCAAGAAGGCTGGGGGCTGCTCCAAGAAGACCAGCCTGGCGCCGGGAAGTCCCGACAAGCCGTAGACCTGGGAGGAGCCTTCCTGCTCGAGAGCCTGCATCGAGCCGATCTGACCCGAGAGCTTCTCGAGCAGGCTCTCGAAGGCGGCCCGATCCTGCAGTCCGAGTGCCAACAAGACCACTCCGCTCTGCGGAGTCTCCGGGTCAAAATGAGTCGAGAGCCCAACTTCTCCCGTCAGGGTCTGAAACAGCCGCTCCGGGGTGAAGCCCACCGAGCCCTGCATCAGCATCGCCAGCGCCCCCACCTGCATGCGCGCCTTGGGAACCAGCATCATGGTGTGAAGCAGGCCACGATAGACGTAAGGCAGATTGACCGCCTGATAGTTGCCCCAGTCGGCCGGAAAGACATTGGCGAGCCGGGCCGGAGACTTCGGAGCTGTCAGCAACGCCTTCGTCCAGGCGCTGGTGGAGGCCGCGTCCAGGGCCAGAAAGCCCTCGACCCCAAAACCGGCCTGCTTGGGAGTCACCGTCGCGATCATCGAGGTCATGCTCTCCAGAGCAGCGACGGTCTGGTCGTCGAAGACCCCTTTGGCCTCAGGCAGCTTGCTCAGTGGGGAGAGAGTTCTGCCGGGCGTCAGATAGAGCAGCCCACCCTGGTCGTGCTGCACCCTGGCGATGGCAGCCCGGTAGTCAGCCTGTTCGGCCAGGGCGGGACTCTTGTGTTGCATGGCCTGCAGCGAGCGCTTGCAACCCTCCAGGCTATTAGACAGGACCAGAGCCTCCCGGTAGAGAGCCAGAACGTAGGGCTTGCCGCTGGTGGAGCCCTCCCAGTAGGTCACCTGGCCTTCTTGCCTGACCCTGGCACCGCTCTTCTCGAGACGGGGCCCGATCTGCTCGAGCACCTTGACGGGCTGGTAGAGAGCCAGGACGGCCACCATCTCAAAAGGGGTGCCGAGATCCGGTTTGGAGGGAATGAGTGAGGACTCTCCAGTGCGCGGAAAAAAAGCCACGCAGCCGGCCGGGGCCACCCAGTCGGCCATCTCCTCCAGGGGAGCCGGGGCCTTCTTTTCCAGTTCCTCCAGCGCCTCCGTGAGAGTCTGATCGCTCGAGAGAAGCTCAGGGTAGTCTCGAGCAATCTCGCGGACCATCTTGACCACCTGACTCAAGCGATTGAGCTGGCGCATATCGATCGCCAGGAAGAACTGGGACTCGGCCGGAGCCGCCACGGCCAGGTCGCTCAACCGACTGCCCAGCAAGGGGCCCCGACCGCGAGTAAAATGCCAGGCCAGATAGCCGGCTGCAACCAGCAACAAGACAGCGAAAAGGACGCGCAGCTTCATGGCGCCGGAGTTTCCGCGCTCACGAGGGCGGTCCCTTCAGAAATCCGGTTTCGCCGGGTCCGACACCCGCAGGGTACGTCTGCCTGCCGTGGCGAACTATAGTGAAGGCTGAGGTTTCAGGCAAAACCTTCGGCACGTAACACTCAACATGACTCCAGGTCAAGAGCCCATGGGCGGAAGTTGCACGAGTTTTGGGAACTTCTAACCGAGCCAACGGAATGTCAACACAAAATTAACAGGGGCAACATTCTGTTCATCTTCTCGACCTAGAGACTTCAGGCCCCCGGGGGATATCCTGGAGTTGACCGACGACCACCACTGATTCTATTTTTGGGAGGACCACGCATGGCTTACGGCGGAGGAATGGGAATCTCCAACTACGGCGGCTTCGGAGGCTTTGGAGCCCCGACCACGGTAGGCAACATTTTCGGAGGCGGGTTTGCTCAACCCGGCCTGGGGGGAATTGGAGGCTTCGGGGGAGTTGGAGGAGCTGGCGGCGCCTCTCCCTACGGTGGTTTCAACCCCGTCATGATGATGGGCATGATTCAAATGCTCCTTCAAGCCCTGATGCAGTTGCAGGGCGGCTGGGGCAACATCGCGGGTGGCCAGAATCCGGCCGCCCGTGGTATCGGTGGTGCTGGCAATGCGGGTAACGCCGGCAACGCGGGTAACGCCGGCAACGCGGGCAATGCCGGCAACGCGGGCAATGCCGGCAACGCGGGTAACGCCGGCAACGCGGGCAATGCCGGGAACGCGGGCAATGCCGGGAACGCGGGCAATGCCGGGA
>CAZWUN010000066.1:0-18604 GCA_964637145.1 uncultured Burkholderiales bacterium | reverse complement strand
CCCTGCCCCTGCACATCGAGATCCTTTACAACGAGTACCAGTTCACCGCCGCCTTCGCGGCTGCGTCCTTGCTGGCGCTGCTGGCCCTCCTCACCCTGGTGGCCAAAGCCATCCTGGAGTGAGCGTACGTTTTCTTGATCCGAATCGGCCCGATCGGTACCTGTTCCAGGCGGGAAACTCCCGGACGGGGAAGCATATCCGAGGATGCACTTGCGCGGCATCGTGGGGGCTCTGCTGCTGGCGCTGGCTCTGCCAGCAAGCTCCGCCCCCCTCTTTCCCGACCTGCCCGAGCAGCACTGGGCCCGTGACTCGGTGGCCTCGCTGGCGGCCCGCGGGCTGCTGGAGGGCTATCCCGACGGCACCTTCAAGGGGGATCGCACCGCCTCGCGCTGGGAGCTGGCCCTGGTGGTGGCCCGGTTGCTGGCCCGGCTGGAGCAAGAGCAGGGCCTCCTGGCGACCCGGGCCGAACACGAGCAACTCGCTCGCCTGGTGGATTCTCTGCGCGAGGAGCTGCTGGCCCTGGGGGTGCGGGTCGACAACCTGGACCTGGAGACGGCCAGGCTCGATCGGCGGGTGACCGAGCTCGAGCGCATCACCTTCTACGGGCGCATCGAGACGGTGATCGTGGCCCAGCACTTCCATAACAAAGGTCCCGTTGCCCTGCCCGAGGCCGGGAACGGTCCGGCGGCTCAGTTGCGCCCGCAGCAGCACGGGATTTTGCCGGTGGTCGACTACCAGCGCTCGCGGGCGCTCACCACCGGCGCCGGCTTCACCTCCAGGGCTCTTCTGGGAGTGAAGGTCAAGCTCTCGCCCGACTGGGACCTGCGCACCGAACTGGCGGCCTTCTCCTCGCAGGGGGACGAGTTTGTGGACATCTACTGGGGAGCGACCCCGCCCAACCCGCTGGCGTTGGTGACCGGCACCGCCAACAACAGCCATTCCCCCTTCACCAACCTGGTGCTCGATCGCATTCGCCTCGACCACAGACCCAGTCGCACCCGCATCACGCTGGGCTCGTACGACGAGATCAACATCGACCCCCTGGTCTACGCGGGGCAACCCAACCTGAGCGTCCGTTCGCCCTCGCGCTTCGTGGGTTTCGGCTACCAGGTGCAGGGCTCCACCGCTCCCGAGAAGGAGGAGCGTCTGGTCTGGGAGACCTTTGGCAGCCGTTTCGGAGAAGGCAACGTCTACCTCGGGATGGACTATCAGCATCTGGCCATGGGGGCCGATCTGGCCTACGAGTTCGATCAGGGCAAGGGTCGCCTCAAGGCGAACTACGCCCGCCTCAGCGACGAGGCGCCCGACGGGCAGCCCCTGCTGGTGGGCCTGAACCACAACACCAACGTCGCCTACGGCAACTCGAACGGTTGGACCCCGGTGCAGTGGGTCAATCCGCCCGGTTACTTTGCCGCCGACCGGCCCGGCCCGGCTGTGCCGGTGCCACCCGATGGCGATCCCAACCCGTTCCTGCCCAACACGGTGGATACGCGCCCCATCCCCGGCTGGAGGCCCTTCGCCGATACCAGCGCCGGGCTGACGCTGGGCGGGGGCAACTATGGACCCGGAATGCAGAACACCTACGGGCTCTCGGCTCGCTACAAGTTCGACTTCGGCCTGCGCGTGGCGGGAGAATACGCCCACAGCGACTTTCGCAGCAACCGCAACTCTCCGTTTCGCCAGCCGGGCGACGCCTGGCGCCTGGAGCTGGGGGGCGAGCTGGGCGACCTGGACTTCACGGCCGACTACTTGCACGTCGCTCCCACCTACAACCCCGATCTTTATCCCAACGGAGCTCTGGGCCGTCGCTCTCCTATCACCGTCCAGGTTGGAGGGCGCTTCTTCCTGCACGACAGCACCTTCTATCCTCACAACCGCAAAGGCTTTCGGGCTCGCATCCGGGGCAAGTTCGAGGAGAACGCCAGCTGGTGGGTGGCGGCCAATTTCCTGACCCAGACTCGCACCTCGCTTTATGACGTGCGCTCGTCGGCTAACTCGCTGGGCCCGGCCAACCCCACCAATCCCGTCCTCGGGTTCTCGCCCGGCTTCATCGATCCCGTCTTCTACGGCTATGCCAACCCCAATCTCTACGGGCGCAACTCGATGGACTCGTTCACAGCCAACCTCGACCCGCTCGAAGACCAGCGCGGCTCGGAGACCATGCTGGGTGGGGGAGTGAGCTACGGGCCCCTGACCCTCGGCTACGAGCACCGCCGCTTCTCGCGTCCTACCCTGCTGAGCGCGGCCCAGGGCGGCAGTCAGAATCTGGTGGCCATGACCACCCAGTTTCTCACCGCCCAAACGGTCTGGCCCTTGCGCGAGGACTTCAAGCTGAGAGTCGGGTTGGATTATGTGCGCTGCCGCGGTCACCTCGACCCGGCCGGGCTATACAACCGTTTTGCGATCCCCATGAACTCGGTCGACTTCATCAACATCGACGGCACCCAGGTGGTCCCCACGCTGGGCTTCGACTGGAAGCTGAGTGAGAGGCTCAGCTGGGGCGTGCTGGGGCGCTATTACCAGACCGGCGATCACGTTTCTCCCGACCTGTCCACCGACCGTTTCGCCCATCCCTTCGAGTGGGCTGGCCCTCAATTGACTTCCGAGCTGCGCCTGGACTTTTGAGGGCAGCAGGAGGAATTTTCCGTCCTCCTCGAAGCGCCCAGACCCCTACAATCAACACATCAGCCTGCTCGCAGGGGTCGCGAGAGGAACACAATCACACGGAGGAGTCATCATGCTCAAGCGTCTGGGAGTGCTCGTCATCGCGCTCTCTTTCTTTCTCGCAGTCGCCGCCCGGGCCCAGGACCGCACCACACCCGTGGCGGTCATCAGCCTGGTCTGGGGCCAGGTCACCGTCAAGCACCAGGATGCCGACTACAAAGCGGCTCGCTGGATCGAGCCCATCTTTCCGGGAGACTTCGTCAAGACCACTGGCCCCGGCTCCAAGCTGCTGATCGTCTTCTTCAATGACAACCACCAGGAAGTGATGGGGCCCGACAGCGAGGCCACCGTGACGCCCGAGAATCTCAGCTCGCTGAGCGGAGGCCCCATTCGCGTGGATCCCGCCCGCAATCCGTTCGGGGCCGGGGGAGTGGAGAGTCCGTTCGTCTATACCAGGAAGCTGGTCCAAAAGGATTTTGAGAACGCTGATGCGCCCGGCGCTTATGAGGCCGAGGAGAAGGCCCTGGCCGGGTGGGTGAACAGCTCGGCGCCTCCGGGCTTCTGGTGGCCGGTGACTCCCGGCGTCACCAGCTACAACCTGCAGGTGGCTGGCGCGCCCGGCCTGAGCTACACGCTTGGCAAGACCACTCCCAAGAACCAGTACAAGTACACCGCCGATGAGGCCAACGCTCTCACCAAAGGGGCCAAGTACATCTGGTCGGTGACCGGCAACGGCGCCACCATCGTGCCGCCTTACCCCTTTCTGTTCATGACTTTGCCCCAGAGCAAGTGGCTTGACGAGCAGCATGACGCCTTCCAGAGCAAGCGTGATCGCAGCGCGCTGCAGCGCAGCGATTACACCGACTACCTGCTGGTCTGCGCCCAGCTCCTGCGGGTCGATAACGCCCTCTCGCTGTGCCGGGAGATGTCCCAGATGGACCCTCAGAACCCTAACATCTATCGGGCTTTGACCCGTATCTATCTGATGAAGAGCTGCCCCGCCCACGCCAAAGAAGCGCTCCAGAAGGAGCTGCAACTCGGCGGCGTGGACCCCGTCGGGCTCTAGGGAAATCGTCGGGCGGAGGGAGAGCCCGAGTCTCGTCCCGAGCTCGGGCACCCTCGCTCGCAGGCGGACCGCGTGAGTGTGCGCGTTGTAGGATCAAAAACGAAAAGAAGCGAACTCAGCGAGATGGCGATCACAGGACCGGGCGATCCGTCCCGCATCGCGAATCAGGCGTTCGCGATGGTTTCTCGCCAGGAGATGGCCCCCGATGCGAGCGCGCCCGGCCCGCTGAATGTCGTGGCCGACCTCGATGGGACCGATCCCTACCTCGAGGGAGGTATCTGCTGGAATCTCAAAGACCTCGAGGCTGCCCGAAGTCTTTGCGGGCCCCAGATGACGGCAACCGCAAGGCTGCGTCGGGCCGGTAAGCCCACTCCTGGATCCATCGAAGATACCCCGTGGTCCGGGGCGCGCACCTACCAGATTCAGCCGATTCGCACCCGCTCCATCGACTCTACGCCCATTGAGTCTGAGCTGATGTCCCATCTGTCTGCGGAGGTTCCCAACGTCCTCTTCATGGCGGGCCACGGAACGGGAGCAGAAGTGGCGGGGATGACCACTTCCACCCTCGCCAGCGCCCTGGATCAGGCCCAGGCGCGCCCTGATGCAGCCGTCTTCATGTCCTGCAACATGGCCAACCTTGAGGGCCTCTCCGCCCTCTCAGCCTCTGTTCCTTACGCCATTGCTTCGGAAACGACCTTACCCGGATTCGAGCTGATGACCTACCCGCTGACAGCCATGATGCTTGCGGGCGCCCTCAGCGGCAGCGGCGGCCTGGGGCTGGCCGCTGCCATGGCGGCCGTCCTGGATCGGACGAGCCCCGGGCAGTATGCTCTGCTCGACCTGGACGCGCTCGGGACTCTGCGCCAGCAAATGATCACACTCGGGAAGGAGCTTTCGGTCGATCTGGCCGGACCTGCGGGTCAATCGCTCTGGCAGGCGGCTTCTGACTCCCAACGGAGCCTGGGCCAGCAGAGTGCGGAGGAGCCGGCCGAGCTTGGAGATCTGGGCGTGTTCCTCCGCTCTCTGGGCCGAGCGTCCTTGAGACCGCAGACGCAGGCTGAGCTCGAGCGAGCCCGAGAGCTGCTCGAGCGCACTGTCCTGGGATATTCCGGAGGCGACCGTGGCCTGACGGGGTTGTCGTTCAATACCCGGCAATTCATGCAAGACGTCGAGCGGGACGAGTTACGCCACCGCGACCAGGCTCGTCGTGGCGAGCTTGGTCGGCTCTTGAGCGGCGTTGACCCGGAGATCGCCGACGCGATGCTGGATGTCCATTTGCAGCTCGAGCGCCGGAAAGACTTGAAGGTCACGCCAGAACAGCTGTCCGAGTGGGCCCGAAAACCAGGGCCCGAAGGCCTCGAGGAAGCCTATCCCGAATGCTCTCGGCCTTACCTGTCCCATCTCTGGGAGATGTTCAAACCCTGAGAGCGAGCTGAGCAGCGATCAGCTTGCAGCCGAAGCGCGCCGCGAGACCAACTCGACCTGGCGCACCCCGCTGAGCCGTCGCCCCAGGAGCCGGGTGCCGGTTTTCTCGAACTCGGCCGGATTGCCGCTCACCTCGAAGCGGTGCACGGGCGAATCCACGCCCTTCAGGCCGAGTTTGCGAAGCTCTTCCAGGGCATACTCGGCCGGGTCGACGATGGTCACGTCGGGCATCAGCTCGCGGATCAGCGGGCAGAAGAACGGGTAGTGGGTGCAGCCCAGGATGAGCGTATCCACGCCCTCCTGGCGCAGGGGGCCGAGATATTCCTCGAGAGCCTCGCGGGCTTCGGGGGTGTTCACCTGGCCGGCTTCGACCAGCGGGACCAGCCTGGGGCAGCCCACCGGGAAGATGCGCGGCTCAAATTCGCGCGGCTCGGGACGGCGCAGCTCGATCACGGCCGGGGCCAGGGCGCGCTCGTAGGCGCCGCTGCGGGCGGTGAGGGGATTGGCGATGAGGCCGATCTTGCCGTTGCGGGTCAGCGCCCCGGCTGCCCGAGCGGCCGGCTCGATGATGCCGATCACCGGCACCGGACACCAGCTGGTGACCCGGGCGTAAGCCAGGGCGGAGGAGGTGTTGCAGGCCATCACCACGGCCTCCACCCCTTCACCCACCAGGTAGGCCACGATGCTGTCGATCAGGGCGCACACCTCGTCGGCGGTGCGGTTGCCGTACGGGCAGTGGGCTGTGTCGCCAAAGTAGAGCAAGGGCAACTCGGGTAACTCGGAGAGAATGCGACCCGCTACCGTCAGGCCTCCCAGGCCAGAGTCGAAAACGCCTGTCAAACCGCTGCCCACCTGCTTTGCCTCCTGAACCCGGGAAGGTTGAAAAATTCCCAAGTTTTGAGAAGAATTCCGTTCCTGGGAGCGGTTCTCCTTCCCCCCTAATCTAGTTCAAAAGGGCCGGTTCGTCCAGCCTCAGGCGGTGGCCGAGCCGAGTCGACGACGGGGGGCGGCGGCCGGGGCAGGGCCCGGAGCGGGAGCGGTGGCACCGCTCTGGCGCAGCCAGCGGATCGCTTCGCACTGGGCGCCGTAAGCGGAAGCGCCCAGGAACAGGCGAGGTTTGCCATTGTCGGCCACAACCGGGGTGCCCTCTTCCTCGACCCAGGCGGCCCAGTTGCCATCGGGCTGCTGGCTGGTACGCAGAACCAGACCAGGCTTGATCTCTAAACCTCGCCGACGAAGCGACGGTGGTGAACTCTTTTGCTCAAACCAGTCCATCCTGCCTCACATACAACCAAAAATCTTCAAGCAGCTTGCTCCAGCGCATCGCACTTCCCCCCCGCTCTGCTCTTCCCCAAACCGCAGGACGCCGACCAAGGTCGGTGACGACACACACCCCTCGCTTCCCTGAGTATAAGGGGACGGGGCCTGATTGGCAACAGGTTGGCAACAGTTTTCAAGTGAAGAAATGATGAAAGTTTGCGGAACTGTGCTGAAGGTTTTGCCTATCCTTCGGCGGGGCGCCTCCATGTCGAGGCAGGTTCCGACAAAGCCTTCAGTAGAGGGATTGGCGAAGCTCGCCGTCGAGCAGACTGCTTGAAATCCTGGCCACTCAGGACCCGGGCCGAAAGGCCGGCACCCGGTCGGCGTGGGTCTCGATGCGAGCCCCGCCGATCAGATCCACGCAGTAGGGAACGGCCTCGAACACCGCCCGCAGGCACTCGTGGATGGCCGCCGGCTTGCCGGGCAGGTTGACGATCAGACAGTGGCCCCGGATGCCAGCTGTCTGGCGTGAAAGGATGGCCGTCGGCACGCTGGCCAGGGAGACGGTGCGCATCTGTTCCCCGAAGCCGGGCATCATCTTCTGGCAGACACGCTCGGTGGCCTCGGGAGTGACGTCGCGGGGGGCTGGCCCGGTGCCCCCGGTGGTGACCACCAGCGAGCAGCCCTCCAGGTCGCACAGCGCGATCAGCGCCTGCTCGATGCCCTCGAGCTCGTCCGGGATCAGCCGGTAGACTTCCTCCCACTGGCTGGACAGAGCCCAGTCGAGCCATTCGCGGATGGCCGGGCCGGAGCGGTCCTGGTAGGTCCCCTGGCTGGCCCGGTCGGAAATGGTCAGAATGCCGATGCGCAGTTTCAAAGCGCTCGCACGTTTCGTTTGAAACCAGACTGGACCTGCCGGGGCTTGCATGTTTAGGCGCCCTCATGTAGACTCCCAGCATTGCCTTGCAAGGTATGTTAGGTATGCCTAAATCAACGCGAACAAAACCCGTTACAGAGGGGTCCCACGAGGTGCTCGACCGGTTGTTCAACGCCCTCTGGCGAGAGGGGCTGAATGCTGGTCGTCGCCTCTCCGCGGACGGCCGGCGGGCCATCCTCAGGCTGAACGATCAGAGCGAGCTGCTCGCTCACGTCGAGCATCGCCGCGCCCTGGACCGGCTGCGCACCGCTCCTCCCTACGTGCTGCGCAAAGCCGGCGAGGGTCGGTTGGAGGAGCTTCGCACCCCGGCTCAGGCGGTCGAGCGGCTGGCCACTCTGTGGGGCGAGCAAGGGCTGGACTGGCCCCTGCTCAAGGCCGAGCTCGAGCAATCAGCGACCAATCTGGATCGCTTCTTTGCGGCCGTTCCGGCTCGAGCTGCCGAGTTGATCGCCCGGGGGCACGAGCGGACCCTGGCGGCGGGAGAGGTGGCCCTGGAGGGCTGGAACCTGCGCGGCCACGAGCTCCACCCTGGTTGTAAGACGCGTTTTGGCTTCAGCTCTGAGGACCTCGAGCGCTACTCGCCCGAGCTGGGCTGCCGGCTCGATCTTCGTTTCGTGGCGTTGCGGCGCGACCACGCCGTGGACACGGCCATCGCTCCCGCCGACCTGCCGGCCGCCTGGCGCCAGGTGCTCGAGAGCGAGTTGGAGAGTCCCGAGGAGTATCATCTGCTGGCCGTGCACCCCTGGCAGTTTCAGCACAAGCTGCCCGCGCTCTTTTCCGCCGAGTTCCAGAGCGGCGTTGTGCGCGCTCTCCAGGCTCGGTTCCCGGCCACCCCGCTGGCTTCGCTTCGTACCGTGGTGCCGCTGGATCAGCCCGGGGCCCATCACCTCAAGCTGCCGCTGGCAGTGCAGTCGACCAGCGCGCTGCGCACGGTCAGCCCTCAGTCGGCCCAGAACGGCCCTCGTCTTTCGGCCCTGCTGCGCCAGATCCCGGGCGTGACCCTGCAGGCCGAGGAGCGGGGCATCCACTTCTGGCGAGAAGGCGAGGATCTCGACCGGGCCCGCCACCTGTCGCTTCTGTTCCGCCAGGCCCCCGAGCCGGTGCCGGGCACCTGGTTGGTGCCGGTGGCCGTCCTCTCGGAGCGCAATCCGCTGGATGGCCGACCCCTGGTCGCCGAGGCGGTCGAGCTTGCCGGAGGCGATCCAGTAGCCTTTGCCACCGCTTACACCGAGCTGACCGCCCGCACTTTCTTGCCGGCCCTGTTCGAGTATGGGGTGGCCATCGAGGCTCACGGCCAGAACTGCCTGGTGCGCCTGCGCCAGGGTCAGCCGGTCGAGCTGGTGCTGCGCGACCTGGGCGGCATCCGCATCCTGTTCGACTGGCTCCACCGCCGGGGCCTGGATGTCAGCCTGCACCCTGCTTCGGTGGTCATCGCCCGGACCCCGGAGGAGCTGGTGGCCAAGTCACACCACACCTACCTGCAGGGCCACCTGGCCCCGGTCTTCTCGGCCCTGGCCGAGACCTACAGGGTGCACGAGCGCCTGCTCTGGCGGGCCGCCGCCCGGGCTTTTCGCGAGCACTGGTGCTACGGACCCGAGGCCGAGCGGCTCTGGTTCGCGCCCCGCATCGAGGTCAAGGCGCTGACCCGCATGCGTCTGGGCGGGCGCTCGCACCAGTACGACTTCTGCCAGGTCGAGAATCCTCTGGCATGAGCCGCCCGCTGCGCCGTCGCCTGTGGGCGGTGAGGGCCTTCTACGCCCTCTGTTTGTGCCAGTTGCTCAGTATTGCCGGCCTGGAGATGGGCATCGTCTTCCTGCCCGCTTATTTCGCAGATCTGGGCGTGCGGGGCAGCGCGGATATCTTGCGCTGGACCGCGCTGGCCAACCTGGTGACCTTCCTGGCCTCGCTCTTGTGCACGCCCCTGTGGGGCAGGTTGGGCGACCGCATCGGGCATAAGAAGATGCTGGTGCGAGCCCACCTGGGCATGGCGGTGGCGCTGGCCTTCATGAGCTGTGCCCGCACCCCGCTCGAGGCGGTGCTGGCGCGGGTGGTGCACGGCGCCCTGGCGGGCCTGACCCCGGCCGCCATGGCCCTGGTCTCCGACGGCCGTCGGTCGGCCCAGCGCATCTCCTGGGTGCAGACCAGCGTGACCGCTGGCGCCATGGTGGGACCCCTGCTGGGCAGCTTCCTGCTCGCCCCCGTGGGCGCTTCCGGACTCTATCTGGCCGGGGCCGTCATCGCGGCCCTGTCGGCTGCCATGGTGGGCTGGCTGGCCCGCGAGACCCCCCGTGCCCCGGCTTCCCCCCGCTCTCTCAGCCGGGTGAACTGGCTCGGCCCCGCTTCCCTGGCGGCCTGGGTGCTGCTCTGGCGGTCGCTGGAGGACACCGTGCTGCCGGTCTACCTGCAGGAGGTGGGGGGCGCAAACTGGGCCCTCTGGGTGGGCGTGGCCCTGACCGGCTCGCGTCTGGCCGCCATGCTGGCCACCCCTCTGTGGGGCCTGCTGGCCCAGCGCTTCGGTTCGACCCGGGTGCTGGCGTTCAGCCTGGTGGGAGCGGGATGCTTGACCCTGGCCCAGCTCCTGGCCAGCAGCCTGGCGGTTCTTGGCCTGGTTCGCTTCCTGCTCGGAGCCCTGCGGGGCGGCATCCTGCCCTGCCTGTACAGCGCCTCGGCCGAGGCGGCCGCCCCCAACTGCCGCGGTCAGGCCATCGCCTGGACGGCCAGCGGAGTGCGCCTGGGCAAGACGCTAGGTAATCTGGCCGCCCCCGTGCTGGTGGTCAGCCTGGGCTTCTCGGGCCTGTTCGCCTGCATGGGGCTGGGCCTGCTGCTGGCCCTGCCGGCTCTGCCCCGCCTGTTGAGGGCTCGTTGACGCGCAAGAGGTTGATCGCCTGGCACATCACGCTGGGACGCCTGGCCAGCTGGCTGATGATCCTCTGGGCCGTGAGCGGCGTGGCCATGATCTTGGAGCCGATGGCCACCCGATGGCTCGATCCGGAGTTTCCCAGGCTGGGGCCGGTAGCCGTCGATCCGGCCGCCTTCCTGGACCCCCCCGGCCGCTTGCTCGAGCTGCGCGAGCCCGTGGCCTCGATCACAATGCGTCAGTTCGGAGCCCGGGCCTGGTACGAGATCCGCCATCTCGACGGCCGGGTGGTCGGGATGGACGCCCGCACAGGGGCCGACTGTTCGCCCTTTTTGACCACCGCCGAGCTGGCCGAGAAGCTCACGGGCCAACTGGGCGGATCGCGCTGGAAGCTGTCCGGCCAACCCGAGCTTCGCAAAGCCTACGACGACCACTATCGCAAGGATGAGCTGCCCATCTATCGGGTATCTCTGGCGGGTCCTGGAAGCCTGGTGCTCTACTGCTCGCCGCGAGACGGCTCGGTGGTCAGGATCAGCACCCTCTGGTCGCGCCTGTTCCGCTGGCTGGGGCTGGGGCTGCACACCTGGAACGCCCAATACCTCAAAGAGCACCATGACGGCCCTCGCCGCTGGCTGCTGGTCTTGCTGGTAGCCCTGCCCATCCTGGCCATGGGCCTGCTGGCCCAGATGCTGCTGCGCCCCCAGGCCCGCCGTGGGCGCGAGGAGCGCAAGGGGCGGATCCGCAAGTCGCCTCCCCCGGGGAGGGAAATGCCTCCTTGATGTGGTACAATTTTACTGGTGCGACCTGGCAAGAGCGGGAAAGCGTTCGCCCTGGCCTACACCCTGCTGGTGTCGGCCGTGATCATGCTGTTTGCGGGGGCGCTGTTCAGCCGCGCCACCCAATCCATGCGCGTGTCGGGTCTGGATGTCACCTCGGTGCACGCCACCGCCCTGGCCGATACCGGCGCCCAGCTGGCCTACTCGTTGCTGCGCGACCACGACCCTCAGTATTTCAAGACCCGCAATCCCCTGCGCAGCGTCGACCTGGGGCCTGAGTTCGCCCGCGACGTCATCGGGGGCAGCTTCGAGGTGCAGGTGGACGACGCCGACTACACGGCCACCGGTCTCTACCCCAACAACGGAACCTTCTACACCATCATCTCCACCGGTCGGGTGGGCAACCACGTGGCCCGCACCGAGATGATCCTGAAGATGACCAACCCGCTTCTGAACTACCTCTTCCTGGCGCCCGAAGACCTCAGGCTGAAGGCCAGCCGCACGGTGGTCGGCCCCATCGTGGTGAACGCCGACCCGGCCTCGGGCGACCGCGGCAATCTCAGCTTCGGCCACGACGAGGATTACTGGAGCAGCCTGAGTCATCAGTACGAGCACGATGGGGGCGACCTGCGTCTGGACATCCAGGCCCGGGCCACGGGCGACATCTACATCCGCAACTCCAGCGATCACGGCTACACCCAGGCACCGCTCCAGCTCAACGGCCGCTACGCCCCCCAGAGCTTCCAGCATCAAGATCACGTGATCCTGGCCGCGGGGGGAAGCTGGGACGGGCACGTGGTGCTGACCGACGACTGCGCCCTGGAAGCCAACGCCAAGTTCACCACCAAGATTCCCACCATGGACAAGTTGCTCAAGCGCTACCGGGACGGCACCGGCCCTTCCCCGGTGGACATCTCGGGCGAGGCGGGCGGCGTCCTGGTCGAGTTCACAGGCAACCAGGTTTTCATCAGTCAGGCCCTCACTCGCCAGGTGGGCCGGGTTTACGACAAGGCCCACGCTTTGGAGCAGTCCACCTATCTGATCGATTCCCTCTATCGCCGCTACTATGGCATCTCTCAGGCGGCAGCTCAGGTCATGCTCGACCAGGAGGTGGACTGGAACGATCCGGCATTCCCCGACCGCCCCTATCCGGCCGACCTGGGGCCTGGCACAGGAGATTACATCGACGTCTATCGCATCGAGCGAGGAGCCACCTTGCAGTCATATGCACTGAGCGATGCGAGTTGGACGACCATCTATCTCACCACCAGCCGCACCGACTATCTCACCGCTGATGGCCGCCGCCAGGGTCCGCCGGTCTTCGTGCGGGGAATGGTGGATGGCAAGTGCATGGTGGTCTACGACGTGACCGACGACAGCCTGGATCCCGGAGCCAACCGGCTGCACATGATCTTGCTCGGCCAGCATGAGGACCCGGCCGACTCGCCCGGCAACAAGCTCCCCACCGGCGGCGCCCCCGGGGTGGTAGGGGGCCTGCTCTACGCCGACCGGAACATCAAGGCCGACCCGGACCAGGCCACCTTCACCAACGACCGGGTGTTGCTCATGTGCCGGGGCAGCATCACCGGAGGGGGCGAGCCGGCCGTGCACCGGGGGCGGATGCACGACATGGCCGATGCCCCTTACGACTACGAGTCCGTGCTCAGGAACCTCGACCAGAGCTACAGCCAGTTCTATACCGGCACCTCCAATGCGCGCGATTTCCGGGTCTCGAGCACAAGCGCCACTTATTGGAGCGATGGTCCCTACAGTCACTTCTACGGGATCGCCGTGTCAGCCCACAGCGACCGGGACGATTGGCGCCTGAACAGCCTGGGCCAGGTGGTGGATCGCCCCTCGAACGATTATCCGACCGGCGGCATAGCCACCTGGGACGATTTTGGCTTTGTGCCGCCGGCCGGCGCCAATCCGAATAGCATGGCCATCTTCCCCTGGGGTTTTCGGCATGTGCGCGCCCCGGGCAGCTTCAAGGGCGATGTCCGAGGGAGCTTTCACAGCGTGCAGACCTCGTACGAGATCAGCGGGAGCGCCTACTACGACTACTCCTGGCAGGCGCTCAAGGAGCAGGAGATCCGCCAGGAGCTTTTCCTGCCCGTCCAGCCGGTCATGTCGAGTTTTCAGCGGTTGTGAAAGGGCGCGGCTTGACCCTGCTCGAGACGCTGGTGAGCCTGGCTCTGCTGGCCTTGCTCGCGGGCTCTTTGCTGGTGATTTACACCGCCGTGATGGCCGGTACTCGCAAGGCAGACGTCAATCAGGACGCCGTGGGGGCTCTGGATACCGTGCGCGATGCCTGGGAGATACGCATCCGTGACGACTGGCCCGCCAGCAACCCTCCGGACGCTCCGGTCAGTTATTCCAACCTGAGCTTCGACAGCTATGTTTACCACGTGGATGACTTCGGCCGCATCCGTAACCCTCTGGACCCCGCCCAGTATCTGGAGATGAAGCGCGTGCGCCTGCGGCTCGACTTCAAGGACAAGACTCCTCAGAACGAGGAGATCACCAGGCAGTATGAGACGGTCTTCCATGTTGTCCGCTAGAAGGGCCATGAGCCTGCCTGAGGTCTTGATTGCGGCCAGTCTGTTGCTCTTGATCTCGGCCATCCTGTTCGACATGCTGGTCCCGCTGCTCGGTCGCTCGGCCCGGCTCGATCAAAAGCAGGACAACCTCCAGCGGGGCGTGGTGCTGCGACATCATCTCAATATGCGCCTCAAGACGGCCCAGATTCTGGACGTGGAGGCCACCCGGATCGAGTTCTACGCCAACGACACCGCCAGCACGCCCTATGGAAAACTCAACCGGCTGGGTACTGACGAGATGCTGGCTTATGACGAGTCGGTCAAGCTCGAGATCGCCACCCAGGCCCGCGCCGACGGGGTCTGGGCGGTAGAGCGCGAGGTGGGCTCGCCGGATGTCCGCCGGGCCATCTGGAACCTGGGGCCAGGCGGCACCATGACCTTCCAGGTGACCTCCCCCCTGTTGGAGGTTACCGTGACCGGGACGGCGGGACGCTTCACTTCGGGCAGCTGGACGCGCCGCTTTCAGCTGGTCCTGCCCAACGCGCAGGTGCCTTGATGCTGGTTTACCGCTTCCGAGCCACCTCGGGCAACGGCTTCATGGAGGGCGAGGTGGTGGCCCTCAATTCTGCGCGGGCCCTGAAGAGGCTGCGTCGCATCGACCCCGATCTGGAGTTCGAGCGCATCCGGGTAGACCTGACCGCCACCGTCAATACCCATGTTGACCGCTGGTTCCCGGTCAGCGGGCTGGAGCGAGCCCAGTTCTTTCGTCAGCTCCACCTGCTGTTCACCTCGGGGATGGAGCTCTCGCGTGCCGTGCGCACGCTGGCCGAGTCCAACCAGGTCCCCCGGCTGCGCAAGGCCCTTTTCGAGATCGACCAGGGCCTGCAAGAGGGCAATATGTTCTCGGACATGCTGCGCCGCCACCCGGCCATCTTTCCCCCCTTCCTGGTGGGGATGGTGGCCGTGGGGGAGCAGACCGGCTCGTTCCAGGACGTGCTCGATCGGGCCGCCACCCTGCTCGAAAAAGACTATGATCGCTTGCGCCGCGTGCAGTCGGCCCTGGTCTATCCGGCCTTCCTGGCCTGCACCTCGCTGGCCCTGTTGCTGGGCATGCTGCTGGTCTTCTTGCCTCGCATGGCCGAGGTGCTGGGGGCCATGGGCACCGAGCTGCCTCTGGGCGTCAAGCTGATGCTCGCGGGCGGACGGCTCCTCTCCAATGGCACCGCGGTGGGGATGAGCCTGATGCTGCTGACGGCCATGCTGATGACCGCCTTCCTCTGGGTTCAAACTCCGCGCGGGCGGCGCGAGTTCGACCGGCTGCTGTTGCGCATCCCCGTGCTCAACCGCGTGTTTCTGGCCCTGGCACTTTCGCGCTTCTCGTTTGCGATGTCGCTGGTGGTGCGCTCTGGGATGCCGCTCTCGGCGGCCATGAGCCTGCTGAGCGCCTCGGTCGGCAACCGGGTCATCGCCGATAGCATCCAGGCCGCCCGGGAGCGGCTCGAGCAGGGTGACACCCTGGCCGAGTCGCTGGAGTTCGAGGAATACTTCAAGGGTCTGTTCCGGCAGATGATCGAGGTGGGGGAGGAGTCCTCGCGGCTCGACTCCATGCTCGATTACGTGCAGCGGATTTACTCCGAAGAGCTGGATCTGACCCTGGAAACGGCCACCAGCCTGATCGAGCCGGTCATCATGGTGGTGATGGGAGTGCTGGTGGGGGGCATGGTGATCGCCTTCATGTTGCCCCTGTCGCACATGGTGAGCAAGCTGTGAGGGCCCTGGTTCTGTTGTTATTGCTGGCGCTGGCAGCCTGGTCTCAGCCTAGCAAGCCCGAGACGGTGGAGCCCCCCAAGATGCCTGCGGTCACCGGCATGAAGCTCGAGCAGGCTCTGGCGAGGTTGCAGGAAGCCCGCCTGGCGGCGCCCACGGTGGCCTACACCGCGGGCTCGGAGGGAGCGGTGGTGCGCCAGATCCCGCCCGCGGGAGCCGAGCTCGACCCCCTGGCCAGGGCTCCCACTCTGTTCGTGGGGCGGCGCGAGGTGGCCCCCGAGCCGGTGGCCATGGCTGCTCCTAAAGCCCCTCCCCCGCCTCAGGGCACCAACTGGCTCTTGCTGGCCGTCACCGGGGTGGCCCTGACGCTGGGCGTGAGCTCGTTGGCCAGTCGCTGGGGGCTGGCCGGGGCCGAGGGCCAGGTGCGCATCACCCGGCGCGAGATGCGCCAGAAGCCCAGGTCGCCTCGAGCCCGCTATTAGCGCGCCCGAAGGATAGGCAAAACCTTCAGCACGTAACGCTCAACACATCAGACCACCCAGTTCCAGACCTGATCCCAGGCGGTCATCCAGTCGGGACCCTGGCTCAGCACCTCGAGGCCGTTGATGGTGACGTTGCGCGACAGGCCCATGAAGCGCTGAGCATGGTCGATGGAACCGAGCTCGATGGCGATGCGGGTGGGCTTCTCGGGAACGTAAGGCTCGACCGCCTTCAGGTTGCTCAGGGCTTTGCGGGCGCCCTCCTGGATCATCCAGCGCGCCCGGCGGGGCGGGATCTGACGGGCCGAGTAGCGGGTCAGCCCCCGTTTGACCGCCACCGTGGTCAGGCCCGGCCCGAGCAACTCGGTGGACTCGCGGCAGGTGGCCTCATCGCCCGTCACCAGCAGCACCGGGCAGCCGTAGTGCCCGCACAGGGCGGCGTTGATGCCCACCTCGCCCACCTCCTGGTCGTTGAAGCGCAGCGTCTTCCAACTGGTGGTGGAGACGGTGTGGCACATCACCCCGTCGAAGGTGTTGGCGCGGGCGTGCATGCCCACCAGCAGGCAGGCGTCGCAGCCCTGCTCGAGCATCTCGGTGTAGCGAGACCAGGGGTGGTGGGCCACCCAGGTGCACTCGGGGTGGAGCATCTCGGGGATGAGCGAGTTGAACATCCAGGGCCCGCCCGCCCCGTGGCAATCGACCACCACGACCTCGGTTGCTCCGCCCTCCAGGGCGCCCTGCACGGCGGCGTTGATCTCCTCGGTGTAGAGGCGGCGGCCTTCTTCGTACATGGCCTCGCCGCCGTTCACCTGGGCCCAGACGACGATGCCGCTGACCCCCTCCATGTCGGTCATGATCTGGACTTTCATCGGGGAGCTAGCTCTTGCCCTTGCCCTTCTTCTTGGGCCCTTCGCTGGATTTGGGAGGGGACTTCTTGGAGTCGGTCTTCCTGGCGTGGCTCTTGCGGGCGGCGGTCTTGCGCGGGGCCTTGGCGGCGCCCTCGGTGGAGGTCTCCGCCGACGCCTCCACAGAGGTGTCAACGGACTTCTCGACGGAGGCTTCCCCGGAAGGCTCCACGGACTTCTCGAAGGAGGCTTCCCCGGAAGGCTCCACGGACTTCTCGACGGAGGCTTCCCCGGAAGGCTCCACGGATGTCTCGACTGAGGCTTCCCCGGAAGGCTCAACGGACTTCTCGACGGAGGCTTCCCCGGAAGGCTCAATGGACGTCTCGGCGGGGCCTTCCACGGAGGTCTCGGCCGAAGCTTCCATGGCCTTCTTGGCGTCGGCCTCCGCGGGGGCGGCCGAGTTCTCGGTGGGAGTTACCTCCACCGGCTTCTTAGCGGTCTTCACGGAAGTCTCCGGCTGCGCGACGGAAGCTGCCGGGCTTTCTTCCACGGGAGCTTCCACGGTCGGCTCGGAACCGGGAGTGGCCGCACCTTCCTCGCCTGAGCTTTTTACGGCTGGCCGCTTGCCCGAGCGCAGCGCCTCCACCTCGGCCGCGGCTTCGCGGATCGAGCCAGCCACGCTCTCCCAGGTGGGGGAGACGGGCACGGCGATGGGCCGATTGACCTCTTCCCAGGCCGGCTCCTCGGATTCCTGGCTGGGGGGTGGGTACTCGATCAGGTCGGAGGGTGCGAAGGGGAATCGACCCGTCAGGACATAGTTGACGGGCGCGTTGGGATCTTGATTGAGCAGCCAGGAAGCCACCACTCGCTGGAAATCTTCCAGCGTCAGGGCTTTGCGCCCCTCGCGCAGGGCCGAGCGGAACAGGTCCTGGGCCGTCTCGGCTCCGATGGACTTGAGGTAGAAGGAATACTCGTCCTCGCTGATCCGCTGGTCGTCGTCCAGGTCGAGGGTGTGGAAGAAGAGCCGGGCCATCTCCTCCATCCACATGGGCAGAGGACCGCTCTTGGCCTGCAGGTTCAGCATGGAGAAGAACGCCAGCCACTCGTCCAGCGAGATCTCGCCGTCTCGGTTGGTGTCCATCGCATCGTGCATCTTGCGCCAGAGAGCTCGCCTCGAGGTCAGCAGCCGGTGGGCGTGACCGTGGTCTTCCGACCAACCGGCCAACTGGCGCACGTTCTCGGCGTGGACCACGAAGTCGGCGTACTCGATGTGCCCGTCACGGGTCAGGTCGAGCAGGCGAAAGAGCTGCACCACTTTGGTTCGCTGGAATCTGGTCAGCATGCGGTAGTGCTTCCCCCTGAGCAGGCGAGCGACCTCCCGCCGGGAATGCCCGGGGATGAGCACTGTTGTGGTACTGACAAAAACTCAGATCGGCTCGCTGGCAGCCGAGCACCAGGCCTTCGGGGCCGAGATGCTGGACAAGTTCCTGCACACGATGGAGCCAGAAGAGCTGCGTCCCGAGGTCATCTGCCTCTACACCGACGGGGTCAAGCTTGCCTGCGAGGGCTCACCCGTGCGACTGGGCCTCAATCTCCTGGAGGGGCTGGGGGTGCGGGTACTGGTCTGTCAGACCTGCCTGGATTACTTCGGGCTGCGCGAGGAGCTGATCCTGGGGCAGGTGGTGACCATGAAGGACATCGTCAGCGAGCTGCGCCACGCCACCAGGGTGCTGTATCCTTAGGTGGCAGTAGGGCCGACCCGTTCCAGCGCCGGGGGGCTGCAGTTCGACCTGGGGAACGGCGCGGTTGTTGCCCTGACTCCGGTCGCTGAGGCGCGCGTTGGACACTTCAGGAAGCAATGCGAGGCTGGAGAGCCACCAGAGCCTCACTCCCTCAGTTTCCAGCCCAAAGCTCGCCTTGCTCTCCAAGTCACGGAGCCCGAGTCGTCTCCCGCATCTCCCCGCGCAGCACTTCCCCCACCCGCTCGA
>CAZWUN010000065.1:0-18711 GCA_964637145.1 uncultured Burkholderiales bacterium | reverse complement strand
CAGCGTTCCGTCCGGCGTGAAGATGGGAGTGGGGGGATAGTAGTAGGTGTTGCCCTGCTGGCGGATGTCGTCGATGGGGAAGGAGTGCACCACGTGTCTGGCCAGGGAGGTATCGGTGTGAAAGAGCTTGCGGGCGGCCTCCATGGTGTTGGTGGCGGGCGCCTCCTGGCCCAGGGTTGCCCGGTCGAGCTCCTGGCTGGAAGAACGCGCCGGCAGGACGGGCAGGCTGTCCAGTTGAGGGTGCACGGTGATCCGCATGCGGCCAGCATAGGACCGGGCTCTCAAAGGGCCCTGAAATGAAGAAGAGCCCCGCACTTCGAAGTGCGGGGCTCGATTGGAGCGCTTCCCAGCTGGAACCAGGCGCTGCTCGTGGGTGGCGGGTTACGGCTGGGCCATCACCAGGTCGGCGTTGAGGGTGACCTCGACGCCCGCCACGTCGCCGGCGGCCAGCGTGTTGGCGCCGGTCTCGGTGGAGCTGGTGAGGATCACCTGGTTGAGGTCGGAGCCGGCCAGGTAGCCGCTGGTGCCGATGGCCGAGCCGCCCTCGCTCTCGCCCAGGAGGCTCAGCTCCTGGTGATAGGAGCGGCCGCCGATGGCGCCGTCCACCACCAGGCGGCTGCGGCTCTCGTCGCCACTCTGGCTCTCGACCATGAAGAGCTTCTGGCTGACGGCCAGGTCGCCCACGCGCCCATTGATGAACATGGCGTTCTGCTCTTCACATTCGCTGAAGGTCAGCTCCTGGGTGCTCTCGCCGATGGTTCCGGTGACCTTGATGGCACCCGTCTCCGTGTCGACCGACCAGGTCTCGGTGTAGGCGGCCTCGCCCAGCGTTCCCGTGGCCGTTACCAGCGCGTTGGGATCGTTGGGGTTGAAGCTGTAATTCAGGCTGCCGGCGGTGTCGTTGAAGGTCAGCGCCAGGGCGGCACTGGCCGGGGCACCGGTCATGGAAGAGGCGATCAGGCCGGTGACCACGGTGGCCACGGCGGCCGGGTTCAGGGTGGGCAGAAGCAGGGCCTTGTTGGGGCAGTCGATGCGCGAGAAGTCGATGCCGGGCTCGGGAGTGGGCGGCTCGGGAGCGGGAGGCTCGGGAGCCGGGGGCTCGGGAGCCGGCGGCTCCTGGCGGCCCTTCAGAGGCGAGGTGAAAAGCGGAAGCTGAGCGCTCAAGGTCATAGACATGGGAAAACCCTCCGGTTCATCATCATTGCGACAAGGATGGAGGGTCGGGCTATGGCTCTTTCCCCCCGCCGCTTGCTCTGGCGACAAGCTATCCTGTTTGGGCGGAGGAAAGTTGAATCTCTTGTTAACTTCGGAGCGTTCTCATGGACCGATTTTGTCCGGGGGCAGCTTTTCCCGTTCAGCGTACCCCGGCCAGCTCGACCCCTTCCAGGGCCAGCAGGCGCGCCTTGGCGGCCGTCTCGCCGTAGGCCGAGAAGCCGCCCGGCCGGCCCCCGTAGGCCACCACCCTGTGGCAAGGGACCACGATGGGGAAGGGATTGCGGGCCATCGCCTGGCCCACGGCCCGGGCCCCACCCGGCTTGCCCAGCTCGCGGGCCAGCTCGCCATAGGAGATGGTCTCGCCCGGACGCACCTGGCGGGCGCGCTCGTAGACTGCGCGATGAAAGAGGGGAACCTTGCCCCAGTCCAGACTCAGCTCTTGAAAGGTTTGGGGTTGGCCGGACAGATGCCGCACCAGCGCCGCGATGGCCTGGCCCACATGCTCGGGCGCTCGAGCCGCCTTGCCCCGCGCCCGCAGACGATCAGCAGTGGCCTCGCTGTCTTTCTCGGGCAACTGGATGCCCGAGATGCCCCGGTCCGTCCACAGAATTCCCAGCACACCGATGGGGGAGTCAAACAGCGAATAGTTTTCCATAAGGGCCCGGGATACGACGCCTCGGGCCCCTCTCCCGCGTACGCACTTTCGAAGATCGAGAAATTTTTACCACTCCTCAACCTCCTCGCGTGTGCATCTCCAGGTGCGGATCCTGGCGAAGCTCCTCCAGGCTGACGAAGGAGCCTCGGCGGCGCAGAGCCGCGCGCTCTTCCGCCCCCCGGTCCGAGCGCACCCTCCAGACGGCGCGCACCCGCTCCACCAGCTCCTGGTCGCTCTCGCCGGCTCGCAGCGGCTCGCGCAGGTCGGTGCCCCGGGTGGCGTAGAGGCAGGTGAAGAGGCGACCATCGGCGGTCAGCCGGGCCCGGTCGCAATCGGAGCAGAAGGGCGCCGTGGTGGAGGCTACGATGCCGAAGACCTGGCCGTCGGCCAGGGCGAATCGCTCGGCCGGGGCCGACCCGCGGCCGGGCAGGGGCTCGGCCGGCCCCACACGCTCGAGGATCTCGGCCCGTGAGACGACCTTGTCGGGGCTCCAGCGCGTGGCCCCGCCCACGTCCATGTACTCGATGAAGCGAAGCTCGGCGTCCATCGAGCGGGCGAAGGCGAGCAACTCGGCCAGCTCGTCCTCGTTGACGCCGCGCATTACCACCGTGTCCAGCTTCAGCCCCCCGAACTCGCGGCGAGCGGACGCGATCCCCTCCAATACCTGCTCGAGCGAGTCGCGCCGGGCCAACTCTCGGAAGCGCTCGGGCCGCAGGGTATCCAGGCTGACCGTGACCCGGTGCAGGCCCGCCTCACGCAGCTCGCGGGCTTGAGCGGCCAGCAGGATGCCGTTGGTGGTCAGGGCCAGATCCTCGAAGTCGAGCAGTCCGATCAGGCCGGCCAGGTTGCGCCGCAACAGCGGCTCGCCTCCGGTCAGACGAAGGCGACGCACCCCCACCTCGCGGAAGGCGGCGGCCAGGCGCGCGATCTCCTCGTAGCTGAGAAGATCGGTCCTGGGCAGCCAGCGGTACTCTTCCTCGGGCATGCAATAGGCGCAGCGCAGGTTGCACCGGTCGGTGACCGAGACCCGGAGGCTCTCCAGAGGCCGTTGCAGAGCATCGAGCATCTCCGGGACCTTCTCTCTCTTACGGAGGAATCTTTCCCTCCGGTCTCGATCAGGCAATACCAGCATGAACATCCCCATTTTGCTCGGCCACAACGACGTGCTGCTTCGCCTGGAGCGCGAGGGCGATCACCTGCCCTTCCTGCTGGGGGATCCGGGGGCTCAGGTGGACCTGCCGCTGGCCCGCCGGGGGGGCCTGGGCGGGGGCTTCTTCGCGGCCTGGGTTCCCGACCTGGACCCCGACGAGGAGACCTACTACGATGAGGACGGCGGCTACGCCATCGCCCTGCCCGACCCGCTCGATCCCGAGTATGCCTTCGAGGTCGCCCTTTCGATGTCGGACAAGCTGTTGCAGCTCGAGAGCGACTCGCTGGGCAGCGTGTGCATGGTGCGCTCGTGGTCTGATCTGGTGAGCTGCCTGGAGGAGGATGTCTTCGCGGCCATCCTGCACTTCGAGGGAGCCGAGCCCATCGACCCGGGCCTGGGCAACCTGGAGGAGCTCTATGCTCTGGGTTTGCGCTCGCTGGGGTTGGTGTGGAGCCGGCCCAACCTGTTCGGGCACGGCGTGCAACTTCGCTTCCCCTCCTCGCCCGACACCGGGCCAGGCCTCACCCGGCGTGGACGCGAGCTGGTCCGGGCCTGCAACGAGCTGGGCATCATGCTGGATGTGTCCCACCTGACCGAAGAGGGCTTCTGGGACATGGCCTACCTGAGCCGCCATCCCCTGGTGGCCACCCACTCCAATGCCCACGCCCTCTGCCCGTCCTCGCGCAATCTCACCGACGAGCAGCTCCGGGCGGTGGCCGATTCCGGCGGCCTGATCGGGATCAGTTTCAGCGTGGCCGACCTTCGTCCCGATGGCGAGGAGGACCCGGATACCCCGCTCGAGCTGGTGCTCGACCACCTGGAGTATGTGGCCGAGCTGGCCGGGATCGACCACGTGGCGCTGGGCTCGGACTACGAAGGCGCCACCATGCCCGACGAGCTCTCGGACACGAGCGAGCTCGGGCAGGTGCTCTGGGGGCTGGCCGAGCGCGGATTCTCGCAAGAGGAGATCGAGAAGGTGGCTCACGGGAACTGGCTGCGCGTGCTGGGAGAGACCTGGGAGCCGTGATCCCGGGGCTTTAGGCGCGAAGGACTCGGACGTGCCCTGGGGGCCGAGAAGGCGCCCGAATTGGCCATGGCGAACGTTTTTCAGGTGGATACGTATGCCACGAGGCCTCCTCAGGATCAGGTGGATGACATGATTCTCGACCTGCTGCCCCGCCAGGGGCAATGGGGCGATGAGGAATACCTGTGGCTGACCGACCATTCCAACCGCTTGATCGAGCTGACCGATGGCTATCTCGAGGTCTTGCCCATGCCCACCGACCGGCACCAGTCCCTGTTGCTGTTTCTCTACGATCTGTTGCGCGACTTCATGGCCGGGTGCGGTAAGATTCTGGTGGCGCCTTTGCGGGTCAGAATTCGCGAACGAAAGTATCGTGAGCCGGATCTGTTGATGGTGCTCGATGCGACCGACCCCCGTCGGAGCAATCGCTACTGGACGGGAGCCGACCTGGTCATCGAAATTGTCAGTCCCGATCAGCCCTGGCGAGATCTCGTCGAGAAGCGCGTTGACTACGCCGAAGCCAGCATTCCCGAATACTGGATTGTCCACCCCGAGGAAGAGTCCGTGCGTGTTTTGCGGTTAGAAGGCGAGGCCTACGAGGAGGCCGGGACCTACGGCCGAGGTGAGCAGGCCTGCTCGGTCTTGTTGCCGGGCTTCAGTCTCGATGTCAATGCCCTGTTCGAGGGCAATTGACCACGAGCTGACCAGGCTTCAGGCGCCAAGCAGCTCGTCCACGCCGCGGTCAAAGCCGATGAACACCGGCTCGGGCACCAGCGTGACCCCGAAGCGCTCGCGCACGCCCCGGCGGATCAACCCGGCCAGCTCCACCAGGTCGCCCGCGCTGGCCTCCCCGCGGTTGATCAGGGCCAGCGAGTGGTTGCTCGACAGTCCCACCCGACCGTGCACGAACCCCCGTGGAAAGCCGCTCTGCTCGATCAGCCAGGCGGCCGAGAGCTTGGCCCGGTTCTCTCCGGCCGGCCAACTGGGCACGCCTTCCCGCACCAACGACGCGTCCACCACGGGGTTCATGAAAAACGAGCCGGCGCTGCGATGGTTGGGGTCGCCAGGGTCATAGACCATGCTCTTGGAGCGACGGATGGCCAGCACCGTGCTCCGCACCTCCTCCAGCGAAGCTTCCGAGGTGAGGCGCTTTTGCAGCTCGGCGTAGCGCACCGCGGCGGCCCCGCCCGGAATCAGAGCCAGCTCCACCCCGGTCACCACGTAGCGGTCCAGCCAGGGGCCCTTGAAACGCGACCAGCGATAGCCGAACCCGCACTCCTCGGCCGGCAGGCGGACCTCCTCGCCGCTGGCGCGCTCCACCGCCAGCACGGTTTCCAGCCGCTCGGCCACCTCCTGGCCGTAGGCCCCGATGTTCTGGATGGGGGCCGCCCCTACCCGGCCGGGGATGCCGGACAGGCATTCCAGCCCGGCCAGGCCCTCGGCCACAGTGTGGGCCACCAGCTGATCCCAGACCGCGCCCGCCTCCACCCGCAGGCGGACCTGACCGTTGGCGGACAGCGTCTGGATGCGGTCGGCCAGAAACTCCACCACCAGCCCGGGAAAGCCGGCGTCGGCCACCAGCAGGTTGCTGCCGCCTCCCAGCACCAGCGTGGGCAGGCCCCGGAGGGCCGCCTGGCGCAGGTGGTCGGCCAGCTCGGCCGGGGTGTGAGCCAGGGCGTGCCAGCGCGCCGGACCGCCCACCTCCAGGGTGGTGCGCTCGGCCAGGGGAACGTTCTCGCGCCAGCTCACGTGAATCGTTTTCAACGACCCGGCGGAGCTAACCTGCCGAGAACTCGATGATCCCGTAGCCGTCGTCGCCGCCGGGAGGCCGGGTGAGATAGGCCAGAGCTTTGCCGTCCGGAGACCAGGAGGGCCGGAATTCCTGACCCGGCGCGTCGGTCAGCCGCTTGAGGCCGGTGCCGTCAGGGCGGATGAGGTAGAGGTCGATGTTGCCCGGATCGGCCGCCGTCTCTCCGGCGAAGGCGATCCACTTGCCATCGGGCGAGAAGACCGGGTCATACTGGTTGCCAGGCAACAGCGCGAGCTCGCTGGTCTCGTCGCCGTAGGGGTCGACCAGGTGCAGATCCGAGCCTCCCCCCCAGTAGTGGCGCTCGAAGACGATTTTGTCGCCCTGCGGCGACCAGTGCGGGTTCATGTCGAAGGTCGGGAGCTCGGGGTCGAAGGTGATCTGGCGAGCCTTGGCCCCTGTGGTGTCGGTGACCCAGAGGTGGGTGCCGTCCTCGCCGGCCGAGTGGGTGACGATCTCCTGGCCTTTGGGGTCGAAGCTGTGGTCGGTCTCGAAGGTGCCGCCCGGGCTGACGGTGCGCTCGCGGCCGCCGTTGCCCTCGATGACGGTCAGGTGGTAGCCCCGCCCATCATCCCCGCTGCCGGTGAATGCGATGAGGGAGCCGTCCTTGCTGAACTCGGGCTTCCAGCCCAGGTTCTTGGAGATCTGCTTGGGCTCGCTGCCATCGGCGTTGGCCACGTAGAGGCCCCAGTCGGGCAGGTCCTGGCCCGGTCCGCGGCTGTAGGCGGCGTAGGCGATCTTGCTGCCGTCGGGACTGAAGGAAGGATTGGTCACCCAGGCTCCCTCGGGGCCGATGGTGCTCTCCACGCTCTGGTCGTGGCGGTCCACCACCACCACCTCGCGCTCTCGCTCCAGGGCGACCTTGCTCGAGTCGGGCGACCAGGCGGGGCGTCCGGACGTGCCCTGCAGGGCGGCGGGTCTGATGGTCATGGCGAGCCTCCAAGTCATTTGTCCGGCTCAGAGTAGTCACCGCCGCGGGGTGCGGGGTAACCGGATTGTTAACCTTGCGCAGGAGGAGCGGCCGAGCGCGCCGAGAGGCTCGAGTGCATGACCCGGGCGGCCACCCGGTCGAGCATGCCGGAGTAGAGCTCGTGGGCCCCGCGCTCGTACTCGCGCAGCGGCTCCTTTTCGCCGTAGGCCTGCATCCAGGCCCCGTCGCGCAGCTGCTCGAGCGAGGTCTGCTGGGTGGCCCACTCCTGGTCCAGGGCCTCGAGGTAGGCCGAGCGTACCACGTTGCCAAGCACTCCCGGGGGCAGGGCAGCCTGCTGGGCCGCCAGTGCCGTCTGCAGCTGGCCGCGCAGCCAGCCTTTCAGGGCGGGGCCGCTCTCGAAGGTGGGCGCGGCCACGCTCTTGCCCCCCAGGAGGTAGCTCAGCTCGCGCTGCAGCTGGGGCTGGTCGACCGGCAGGTCGGCGCCGAAGTGGCGCCGCTCGGCATCGTCGCTGACCCGCTCCACCATCTTCTCCAGGTCGAGCTCGGCCCCGGCGATGACCGCGTCGCGCTCGGCGTAGATGGCCTGCCGCTGCAGGTTGACCACGCCGTCATACTTGAGCAGGTGCTGGCGGCTCTCGAGATCGCGTCCCTCGGCTCGGGTCTGGGCGGCGGCCACGGCCGCCTGCACCTTCAGCCCGGTCAGGGGCGCGCTGCCTACTTCGGGCAACTTCTCGCCGTGCAGGCGGAAAAGGTCGTCTTGCAGGCTCAGGAAGCATTGCGAGCGGCCCGGATCCCCCTGGCGACCGGCTCGTCCGATAAATTGCTCGTCGATGCGGCGCGCCTCGTGGCGCTCACTCAGGAGCACGGCCAGCCCGCCCAATTCGCGCACGCCCGGCCCGAGCTTGATGTCTACCCCGCGCCCGGCCATGTTGGTGGCGATGGTGACGGCGCCCTTCTTGCCCGCCTCGGCGATGATGCCAGCCTCGCGCTCGGCGTTGAGCGCGTTGAGCACCTGGTGGGGGATACCCAGAGCGGTCAAAAGCTGGCTCAGCTCCTGGGAGCGCTCGATGGAACGGCTGCCGATCAGGACCGGCTGGCCGCTCTGGTGCAGGCGCTTCACCTCAGCGGCCAGTGCGGCGTCGCGTTGGGCCGAGGTGGCGTAGAGTTGGTCCTGATGATCGACCCGGATGCGCGGCTTGTGGGTGGGGACCAACCGCACCGGCAGCCCGAAGACCTCGCGGAACTCCTGGGCGGCCGAAGCGCCCGTGCCGGTCATGCCGCTCACCTTGGAGTAGAGCCGGAAGTAGTTGGGATAGGTGATACCGGCCATGGTTTTCTGCTCGGGCCCGATCTCCAGGCCTTCGGCCGCCTCGATGGCCTGGTGCAGGCCTTCTGCGAAGCGGTGGCCGGGCTTGAGCCGACCGGTGAACTCGTCCACCAGCACCACCTCGCCCTGCTGCACCACGTAGTGGGTGTTGCGCTGGTAGAGGGCACGGGCCGTCACGGCTGACTGCAGGGCGGCGACCAGCGACTCGTTCTGGGGGTCGTAGAGGTTGGCGACGCCCAGCAGCTTGCTGGCTTTCTCGCTGCCGGCCTCGGTCAGCCAGGCCAGCTTGCGCGCCGGCTCGGTGCCGATGTCTGCGCCCGGGGACAGGTGGCGCACCACCTCGGCCATCACCTTCGCGATCCGGTTGTCCTGCGGGATGCGGTCGGCGATGATCAGGGGGGTTCGGGCCTCGTCGAGCAGCAGGCTGTCGGCCTCGTCCACCAGGGCGAACACGCCCCCGAGGTCGCGTCCGACCCGCTCTTCCTGGCTGATGGCCAGGTTGTCGGTCAGGTACTGAAAGCCGAACTCGGAGGCGGTGCCGTATGTGACGTCGGCCTGGTTGGCTGCGCGGCGCGCCTGCGGCTCCTGGTCGGGAACGATCACGCCGGCCGTCAGCCCCAGCTCGGCGAAGACCGGAGCGAGCTGATCGCGGTCGCGCTGGGCCAGGTACTGGTTGGCGGTGACCACGTGCACGCCCTTCCCGGTCAGCGCGTGCAGGTAGGCGGGCAGCACGCCCATCAGGGTCTTGCCTTCGCCGGTCTTCATGTCCACGATGCAGCCCTGGTGGGCGTAGACGGCGCCCAGGACCTGCTCGTCGTAAGCCGCCATGCCGGTTACCCGGCGGGCCGCCTCGCGGGCGGCGGCGTAAGCCTCCACCTGCAGGTCGTCCAGGCTCTCGCCGGCGGCCAGGCGAGCCTTGAAGCCGACCGTGAGAGCCTTGAGGTCGGCCTTCGTCAGGTCCTGCGCTTGCACCGCCGCCACCAGGCTCCGGGCCCGGCGCTCTGCTCCCGCCTCGCCGGTCACCTCGCGCTTCAGGGTCGAGCCGAAGCTGGTCAGATGATCGCTCAGCGAAAGTGAGAAATCGGGCGCAGACGAAAGAGCCGTCTGCTCCGGCTCAGGGGAGGAAACGGCTTTTGGAATTCGGACCGGGGCGGGGGGAACCCGCAGGGCCGAGACCTGCAAGGCCTACCAGCACACGCCTGAGTTGGAGTAGTAGTAGCCGCCGAAGGGCGTGACGCAGATGGCGTAGTGGCCGGTGTTGTCGTTGACGTGGCCGTACTCGTCGAAGTGATGGTAGATGCCATCGGCGCCGTAGCCGTAGTGATGGGGGCCGTGGTTGGCGTGGCCCATGGGGCTGTGGTGGCGATACGCGTTCATGTCGTAACCGCCGCCGGGATAGCTGGGTCCGGGAATGGGGATCGGGATTGGAATGGGGATCGGGATCCACGGCCGGTTGGGGCGGTGGTTATTATGGCGATGCGGGTTCTGATAGGGCCGCACATGGTTGTGGCCGCCGCGATGGGGACGGTGATTGCCGCGATGCTGGGCCATGGCCGGGGTGGCCAGGGCGGCGAAGGCGGCCAGGCCCACCAGGGCCATGGTTCCGTACTTGGCCAGGTTGGAGCCGGTGGCGGCGGCCGCCTCGGCGCTGACCTCGGGCGAGCTGCCCAGGTCGGCGGCCCGGGCCTGAATGGTGGCCGTGTCGGGCAGCTGGACCGGCTCGGCGGCCGGGGCGTTGCTGGGCGCCGGACGGGCGGCGGACAAAGGCGTGGCAAAGCTGGTTGGCTGAATCTGCATGGTTTGGAAACCCCCAGAATGGTTTTGTTTGTTTGAGCCATCCTACTCCGCCAGCAAGGTTGAAATTCTGATCAGTTTGTTAACTGCGGTACTGGCGGGTGACTTCATCGGAAGGGTCCAGGGCCTCGTCGAGCAGGTCCGGATCGATGAAGCGGATCTCGGGCCCACCCTCGTGCATGCGCAGGTAGAGAAAATCGCGCGGGCTGGGGGTTGGTTGACCGGCTTTGCGCCATTGGCGGATGGCCAGGACGGCCGCTTGCCTCAGGTGAGCTCGGGCCAGCTCGCGCTCATCCTCCTCGGGGAAGTGCTCGCGGCCCCAGTCCAGGGCCGCGTAGAGCTCGGGCAGACGGGCTGCCGCGGCCCGCAGCAGGGTCAATCGCTCCGGCCCGGGACGAGCCGCCACGACCAGCCCGCGGGGTAGAATCTCCTCATCGGGATCGAGCGGCTGAGTGTCACCATCCCGGGCGATCAGGAGGACCAGAGGAGGGTCCACGGGCAGTCGCGCCGCCACCCCGAGCTCGCCGGCCACCCCGGTCAGGAAGCGCCGGATCAGGTAGCGGTCGGCGGGCAGGCGTGGGGACAGGCCACGCTCGCCGGTGAGATGGCAGCCTTCGGTCGAGAAGTGCACCAGTGCCTGGTCTGGGAAAAACGTGTCCAGCAGGTCGGCAGCCGCGCCGGTCGGTCGCAGCATCACCACGCTCTGGTCCTCCAACGCGTGGCTTCGCTCCTGCCGTGCCTGGGTGACTGGCAGGTAGCCGGTGCGCACGTAGGCCGGCAGCACCTCCCCCAGGGAGGCCAGGCTGCCGTCGGCGCGGGTCAGCACGGGGAGGTCCCAGAACTCGTGCGCCAGCTCGGTCCACGGTCCCAGAGAGACGTTGCGACCGGAGAGCTCGGTGGGGCCGAGGCGCCTCCTCAGGCGTCGGATGAGAGGCTCGAGGTGGGTCGGCGCATTCGCGCGCACCATGCCCAGGGCCAGACGGTCGAGCTCGACGGCCACCCGCTCGATCAGCTGTTGCAGGGCGTGGTCGCGCACCAGGGTCGACTGGGAGAGCTCCTTGCGCAGGCCCTCGGCCTCCACGATCACCACCGCTCCGGGATACTCCAACCCGGTATCCTCGAGCACGAAGCTGACCTGATTCAGGATCACGGTGAAGCTCGGCTGGCTGCGGGGAAGGCGAACCAGGGCCACCAGCGCCTTGAGGTCTTCCAGGTAGACCTGGGCCTCCGCATTCTGGGCCTGAATGGGCACGGTGAGGAGTCGGCCATCCAGGAAAACCTGGACCGGTCCCTGCGAGCAGCGCTCCTCCAGAAAGGAGACGATCCGCCGGTCGGGTCCGGTGAATCGCCGCCACAGGGGTACCTTCTCGCGCATCACGATGCGATTGCGATCCTCGCTCTGGCGCGGCTCGATGAGGAGGCTACTGCGGTCGAGCTGCAATCGCACCTGGCTCGACTCCACCTGCATGAGCAGAAGGTCCAGCCCGCGGCAGGCCGCCAGGCCAATGGAAAGCTCGCGCACGGCCGGCGGGGTCTGCCGGTCGAAGGGGTCGAACAGGCCCAGCACGTCCTCCATCGTCAGGGGCCGGCCGTCCCACTCCATGCGGAACAGGCCGGCTTCCAGGCTCAGGTCGATGCGCCTGGCTCCGGTCAGGGTTGCGCCGGCCACCAGGTTGAGCACGAAGGCCCGCGGCTCGGCCAGTTGAAAGCGCTGCATCTTCTCCAGCGCTTTGGCCAGATCGAGCGTGAAGCGACCGGCCGAATCCACCTTCCCCTCTGAGCGCAGCTCGCTCAGCAGCTTATCCACGCCAGACCTCGGGGTTGACCATGTGCTCGGGCGTCCGGCCCGCCAGGGCGTCGATCAGGTTTCGTGCCGCCAGGCAGGCCATCTTGCTCCGGGTGGCCTGACTGGCGCTGGCGATGTGGGGAGCGAGCAGCACGTTGGGCAACTCCAGCAGCTCCTTGCTCACGTGGGGCTCGCGCTCGTAGACGTCCAGGGCGGCGCCGGCCAGGCGACCGGTCTGCAGGGCCCGGATCAGGGCCTGCTCGTCCACCACGCAGCCCCGGCTGGTGTTGATCAGGAAGGCGGTCGGCTTCATGAGGGAAAGACGGCGCTCGTCCACCAGGTGGTGGGTGGCGGGGGTGGAGGGAGGATGCAGGCTCACGAAGTCGGCTCGCTGGAAGAGCTCGTCGAGCTCTACCCACTGGGCGCTGCGCAGCAAACCGAACTCCTCTGGGTTCTCCAGCCGGCGCGACGGCGAGTAGAGCAGCACGCGCATCTTGAAGCCGGCTGCCCGTCGGGCCACCGCCCAGCCGATGCGGCCCGAGCCCACCACTCCCAGCGTGGAGCCGGCCAGGTCCGTGCCCAGCAGCATCAGCGGCCCCCAGGCGTCGAACTTGCCCTCGCGCACCAGCCGGTCGCCCTCCACCACGCGACGGGCCAGGGCCAGCATCAGGGCCCAGGTGAAGTCGGCCGTGGTCTCGGTCAGCACCCCCGGCGTGTTGGTGACCAGGATGCCCCTCCGGGTGGCCTCCTTCACGTTCACGTTGTCGTGCCCCGCGGCGTGGTTGGAGATGACCCTCAGAGCCGGCCCGGCCGCCTCCATGACCTCGGCGTCCATGCGCTCGGTCAAGAGCGAGAGAATGCCCTGGCAGCCGGCCACGGCCTGCAGCAGCTCGGACCGGTCGGGCAGCCCTTCGGCTTCCGGCACGGTATACTCGAGTCCCGCCTGCTCGAGGAGCTCGAACCCGGCCCTGGGGATCGGTCGGGTGACGTGTACGCGCATCGCCGGCAGGTTCGAGCCGCTTTCGGAGGAACCCTCGGGGAGGTTGTGACCCGGCTCACAGAAGTCGGCTTCAAGTCTGGAGTTCAATCTGCCCCATGCGACGCAAGAATCAGTCGGCCGGAAACCTGCTCGTCACCGTGATGGCCGTCATGTTCGTGCTGGCCACCCTGGCCATGGGCCTCCACTGGCAGCAGGCGCGGGCTCGGGCCGCCTACCTGCGCGAGGAGTCGGCCGTCCAGGCCCGCCAATCGGTCGAGTTCAAGCTGGCCGACGAGATGACCACCCTGCCCCTCACCCCCCCCGAGGTGCAGGTCAAAGCCAGCCTGCAGAGCTCTCCCGCCTATGACCCCAGGTTCGGCTCCAGGCTCTACACCGGTCTCCCGGCCCTCAACGTCACCGAGCCGGTCAGCTGGGATCCCGCGCGCCAGGCGCTGCCGGGGCCGGAGTGGCGCTCGCTCAAGCCCACCACCCTCAATCCCTCCCTGATGGCCCCGGCCAACCGGCGCTTCCTGGCCGTCACCAGCCCCACCCTCCCATACGGCGCCCTGGCTCCTCAGGGAGCCATCTCGCTGGAGAGCGCCGCGGGATGGTCCAACCCCACCTTCCCCGAGACGGTGGGCAAGGACGCGCGCACCATGTTCTCGGCCGTGCCCGTGAAACTGGGGGCTGGCACCGGGCTGTCCGCCAAGACGGTGCACTATGGCGAGGTTTACCTCAAGGCCGGCCCGCTCGATCTCGAGCAGGGCAGCGTGGTGGCCTACCAGGGCTACCTGCCTCACACCCGCCGCGACGGGAAAGACTACAACGTGGCTCTGGGCGAGCAGGTTCAGAATGCCTGCTCGGTGCTCTCGGTGCGCGGTCAGAACAAGACCGACTCCATCAAGGGATCGCTCCCGGGCCTGGATGCCATCTGGGACCTCATCACCGGCAGCAAGAGCTTCGAGTCCATCTTTGGCTCGGCTCTCAGCCTGCGCCAGTCGCTCGAGTTTCCATTTCCCATGATTCCGGGCGGCAACGAGCTGGGCATCGTGACCAACATCTGGCTGCACATGCCTTATCCGCCCGACGGCGCCGTCAGCGGCTCGGCCGACGAGCTCAACGCTCAGAACGACAAGCTCAAAGAGATCACCGACAAGATGGCTGCCAAGCAGAAAGAGATCGAGGAGCTGGAGGCCAAGATCCCCACCCTGGCTCCCGGTCCCGAGCGGGACGCCGCCCTCCTGCAGCTGGCCGCCCTCAAGGCCGAGATGGAAGACCTGGTGGACGACGCCCAGGAGATCGGCGAGCAGAACGCCGACAAGCTCAAGCAGGATATCCAGAATTCCAACCCCGACGACGACGGCCCCGACACCCGCGCCGAGGAGGGCTCTCTGGGCGAGGATGGCCAGATGGGCTGGGCCTACTCCAAGGTGTTCGAGAAGATCCTGGGCATCCTGGGCGACCTGGTGACGGGCGACTTCGAGGGCCTGGCCAACCAGTTCTTGCACAGGGTGCGGGTGGTGCACTTCGGTCCCAAGGACAACAAGACGACCTTCAACATCACCGATGGCGGCTTTGACTGTCCCGCCACCCTGAACGTGCCTTCCGGCCGCGCTCTGCGTTTTGACGGCAACCTGACCGTGCGCGGCGATCTCTGGATCCAGAAGGGTGGCAGCCTGACGGTGAACGGCGATCTGACGCTGGCCAGCCCGCTGGTGGCTCCCTCGGACGATCTTTTGACCCCGCAGGGTCGGCTCTGTCTGGAAGAGGGCGCTACCGTGCTGGTGAGCGGCGACTTCACCTGCGCCGGCTCGCCCGAGGCGGGCTCGGTGCTGGTGGCCGGACCGGTCAACCGGGTCCACCCGGTCACCTCCGGGCTGCTCGTGCAGGGCGACGTGACCATCCCCTACGGCGTCTACCCGGCCATGACCCTGGACGGGCTGGCTTCTCTGGTCCCGGCCCTGGCCGAGGCCAGCACGGCCCTGACCACGGTCTCGAGCAACCTGGCCAAGGCAGCCGGGCCCTTCCACCGCCGCAAGCCCTACTTTGCCCGCTACGCCACCACCTTCCAGATCGTGAAGTGGCCCTTCCCGCCCGCCATCATCCCCATGGCCGTGCCGCTGCCCACCCCAAAGAACGTGCTCAACCCGATGTTCAGCTCCATCGCCACCATCTACCAGGTGCAGCTCAACCTGGTGCTGGGTGAGAACTTCGTCACCTTCACCGACTGGTGGATCCTGGGCAAGGGCGTGGTGCCCATGCTGCCCAAGGTCGATCCGGCCGCCCTGGCCGGTCTGAACAGCCTGAGTCTCCCGGTGCTGCCCAGGCCCGAGGACGTGATCGACTACGTCAAGAGCTACGCCCTGGACGCGGGCAAGAACATGATCGCCGACCTGATGTCCAAGGTGGTCACTTCCCTGATTCAGAGCCAGCTCGGCTTTCCCATGTCATTGGTGGGCGATTTCGCCGGCTCGGCCGTGGCCGAATTGACCAAGTGGGTGACCGAGGCCGACGACGCCCAGAAGCTGGGCGGCTCCGGCGGCAAGATGGCTCTGGACTCGCTGGCCGATCAGATCGAGAGCCTGCTCAACGGGGGAGCGGTAAAGCCTCTGCTGGCCGAGTGCACGGGCGTTCTGATCTACTCGGGGGGCGACCTGCGGGTCAATTCCTCGGGGCTGGTCGTGCCTGTGGCGGTGGGCTTCCTGGTGGCCCGGGGCAACGTGTCCTGCAGCACCGAGTACCTGGTGGGGGCGGCCACCTCCGAGACCGGCTCGGTCACGGGCAAGAACTTGCTCTATGTGCCCGAGTTCACCCGGGTGTCGCTCTACCTGCCCCGCAACAACCCCAACCTGGTGGATACCGGGCTGGGCTGGCTGGACTGGGCCCTGGAGCCGGCCTATGGCAAACAGTTCGACAGCCAGCAGTCGGTCGAGATCGGGCCCGCCCGTCCGCACTTTCTGACCGACAGTTGGGATAACTGAGGGCTGTCATGAAAGGTTATGAGCTTCGCGATGTATTGAGGGATTTTCATGACCCGGTCTCGACGCGACCAAGAATTGAGCGCTTGGCGGGTTGCGGCAGGCTCGGCGTTAAAGCGCGCGGACCGCGGAGCTCGCCGGGCAGTGCTCCCGGAGAGACGCGGTCCCGACGGACCGGTTCGGCTTCACTCGGCCTTGATGCACGTGTGTCCCGCGCGGTTCGTTGTATTCTGAGACCAGGTGCTCGGGTCGGAGTCCACCACGATATAATCTCCCGGAGGGAGCAACTCGGCAGGCGTGACCACCCAGTAGACCCGGTTGACCGCCGTGGCCTGCCATGGTCCGTAAACTTTGCCATCCAGGGAGCGTAAGGCGATCGTTCCGGGCGGCGCCCCCTGGCCGCCGTTGTAGTGGTAGTTCATGATGAAACCGATGCGCGTCGGTCTGGTCAGGCGAAAGCGCGGGGAGTTGGCGCCGTTGGATACGCCACCGAGGTTTCCGGTGTAGAGGACCTGCCGTTCGGCAATTTTCTCCGGAGTGCCCATTTCTAGCTCGAGTGCAGCCCTGGCTTCCTCAGGAGAGAGGGCGGTCGAGGATTGAGTGGGTTGGTCGGACTTCGAGGTCACATCCACCCGTCCGTCCATTTTGCCGATCGCGCCCATATTGCGTTCCCCCGCGTTGCTGGTGCGCCTTATGCGGATGCTGAATGAGCCCGACGTCGCGTTGTCGATGGGGACGGACACGTCGAAAGCCTGCATCTTCGTCGTGGGGGAGAACTCCTGGCGTTTGGTCTTGTCTCCGGCTGTCACTGATACCGAGACATACCAGGGATAGCCGTGCTCCGGCCCGGGATACGTGAGCCATTGGGCGTGCCCGCTCACCCGAAGCTTGTTCCCGAACGAGGGGTCAAGCTTTCCCTCGTAGCTGTATTCGCGGGTCCAGTTGTCACTGTAGGTTTTCTTGTGGAAGAAGGCGCCGGTGACTATGTAGTCGAGGATCATGGAGTTGTAGTTCTCTTCCGGCGGAGGCGGCAGATGTCCCTTTTCCGACCAACTCGCGAGCGACAGAGCGAGAACCAGGAGCGTTACGAGTGAGAACGAGCGGAACCAGATCGAAGGTCGACTCATAAATCCTCCTTACGACGACAATGTAGTCCTCAAGGGAACGTGGAGGGTATGATCCGTATCATCTCAAATCGTCCGTCAAGGCTATCGCTCGTGGACCGAGAAGTTGACCGGAAGTTAGTCGCGACGAAGCTGGCGGCTCTTGGAGTCGAGCAGATCGCGCTCCTGAACGCTGAGAGAGGCCAGCCCCTCTCGGGCGACCTTGTCCAGAATGCGGTCGATCTCGGTCTCTTCGAACGAGGCCGGCTCGGGATCGACCCGGCCGCCCTGAATGAGCACGAAGCGAGGCTTCTCGCTGGCGGTTGGAATGCGGCTGGCCCACCACCAGCTCAGCAAGGGTCCCACCAGCGACGACAGGCCGGGCAGAAAACGCGCGTAAAAGCCGCTGGAGACCAGCACCAGGGCCAGGGTGCACCAGCGAAAGAAGCCCGGGCGCAGAGTGAACATGAACATCACCCGCAGCTGGTAGTCGGGATGAAGGGTGGTCCAGGCCATGGCCAGGTTGGCCAGCACCGGCGCCGGCCCGGTCAGGGCGTGGCCGGTGGCGCTGTAGACCGCCAGATAGCTCACGGCCGAGCTGCCGGCCAGGAAGCCGGCGTAAGGCTTGCTGCCCCAGCGCCATTCCAGGTCGCCCCCCAGCCAGAAGAGAATGATCAGGTAGACCGGGAGCAGCACATTGAACATCCCGAAGAACAACCCCGGCTCGAGCAGGATGAAGGTGACGGCCGACCAGGGCGAGCGCCGGGGATCGGCGGCCAACTGATCCAGCACGGTCGCGTAGGGGGCATTCCACCACCACACCAGGTAGAGAATGAAATTGGCCAGGACCAGGAAGGTGGTGACCGGCGTGGCCCGGATGCGCTTCAGCTGAGACTCACTTTGCGCCCGGGCTGGCGGAACTCACTGCGCGGCGCGGCCTCGATGTCCAGGGCCGGCTCCCGCTTGGGAGTGAGCAAGCGGTAGCGGGCGCCTCCCGGCGTCTCGGTGTAGCCCAGGTCGGAAATGAGCGAGCCGAGCTGGTCGCGGTTGTCGCGCACCGAGCGGGTGTAGTCGATGGTCACGACGTGCATCTGTCCGCTGGCCAGCAAGACTTCCACCTTGAGGGTGCGATCTTGCATGCTGCAGCTCTGGATCTCGCCCGGAAGAGGAGTGAGCTTCTCGCCCACGGGATGGGTTTTGAGGTGGGGCAGATGGCTCAGCTGAGCCTGCAGGCTGGAGGGTTGCTCATGGGTGGCGGTCTGATCCGAGGCTGCCTCGCGCAGGGCCAGCTCCATCTCCACCACCGGCTGGACGAACTCGAGGCCGGCGCGGTACTTTCCATCCTCGGCGTGATGGCGGCACCAGGCCACCCGGGCCTGGCAGGGCACGGGAGGGCCCGTCTCGGACAGGTTCAGGCTCAGCAGCAGCACCTGCCCGACAGGCAGGGGGCCCTCGGTCTGGAGCTGCAGCCCGCTCAGGCTGCAGTCGAGCGTGACCGCCTTGAAGTTGGGCAGGGCGGGAGAGGCCACCCCCGCCTTATAGGGCACGCGGGTGGACTGCCGCAGGGCCTCGGGGCCCTCGCCGGGCTCGGGCAGCTTCTCCTTCATCTCCAGGCCCTCGAGCACCGAGCCGACACCCAGGAAGCGCCCGTCGTCCAGACTGCGACAGGTCTTGATTCGCACTCGCACCTCGCGGGTCGTGTCGTCGCAAAGGTGCAGCACCAGCGGCTCGAGATAGCCGGGCACGAACGCTACCGGAGAGAGGAAGACCAGCTCTCCGTTCTCGTAGTGGATGGCGTCGGCGACGACCGCGTTGCTCATGTGCTCTGCTCCCCGGACAAGTCTGTCCCTGGAGGTTCGTGGGCCTGGGAGGCTCGACCTTCGCCGCGGGCTCCCCGCAAGGAGAACGGCGCCGGAAAAAAAGGAGCCCCTCGGGACCCGTCGGGGGGAGACGGGTCGCCCG
>CAZWUN010000064.1:0-18763 GCA_964637145.1 uncultured Burkholderiales bacterium | reverse complement strand
GGGGCCTCCGGACGCGTCAGATCGGAGGGCAGCACGGTCACCTCCACCTGGTGGCTCTTACGCAGCTCGGATGCCAGTTGCTCGAGCTTGTCGGCACTGCGAGCCACCAGCACCAGGTCACAGCCGTCCGCAGCCGCCAGGCGGGCCAGCTCCAGCCCGATGCCGCTGGAAGCCCCGGTGATCAGAACGCATTCTTTCATGCAATGCCATTCCCGCAGTGGACGGTGGATCTCCTGCGCTGAAGGTGCTACAATGGGCTCCGTATTGTCATCGAATCAAAGGAGGTAGACCGTTGGCCTACGTCGTCGTTAAAGAAGAGCCCGCTCGTCGTCTTGAGGGTGAGGAAGCCGTCACGTTTCTTGCTTCGCGCGGAATTGGCTACGAAGAGTGGGACGTCTCGCAAGTTCCCGCCGAGCTGCGCACCTTCCGCAAACTCAATGAGGACGAGCAGCGCCAGCTCCTGGCCACCTGGGGCGATCAGATCGACCGCCTGATGCGCTCGAACGACTACAAGACGGCCGACGTTCTGGCTGTGTCCGACGAGACGGTGCCTAACCTGGATGCCATGCTCGACAAATTCCGTCCCGAGCACTACCACACCGAGGACGAGGTGCGCTTCGTCATCTCCGGTCACGGAATGTTCGGCATCCACCAGGAGCAGCCGGACGAGTGCACCTTCGAAGTGCATGTGGGGCCGGGCGACCTGCTGAAGGTTCCGGAGGGCACCTGGCACTGGTTTGACCTCGCGGAAGACCGCTGCATCCAGTGCGTCCGGCTCTTCCAGGACATGTCCGGCTGGACGCCTTACTACCGGACGGCGGAGATGCCTGCGGCCCGTCCGTAGTATTCCAGCAAGAACTCGATGACCTCGACGTGGCGACGCGCTTCGTCCAGGTCGGCTCCCCAGGAATAGACCCCGTGCAGTCGCACCACCACGGCCGGGTATCGCTCGTCGAGCCCGGCCTCGACATTTCTGGCCAGCTCTTGCATGTCGCGGGCATTGTCGACCACCGGCAGCAGCACCGGGTCGCCCAGGTGGATGCCCGCCAGGCCCTTGGTCATCTCGACCCCGGTCAGAACAATGCGGTCCTGGGCCAGCTGGGAGGCCAGGTTGTTCCACACCGAGTGGACGTGGTAGACGGCCCGGGCCCTGGTCCGCCGGTAGACCACCTCGTGCACGGTGACCTCCGAGGAAGGGCGGTGGCGGCTCGGTGCGAGCAGCTCCAGCCCGGCTCCCACGCGCAGGAAGTCCTGGGCGCGCAGGCGCGACTTGTCCACCCCGGAGGCGGATACCAGCATCTCCAGCGGGTCATCCTTGAGCTTGACCGAGAGATTGCCACAGGTGCCCAGCATCCAGCCCCGCTTCCAGAATCTCCGGGCATCGGCCGCCATGGTCGTGATGGCGACTTCGCTCATCGCGCTTTGAGAACGGTCAGCCTGGCCTTCGGATTCAGTGAGGACAGCAGATTGCGAGTGGCTCCCTCCTGGCTGGCCGGTGCGCCCTCCTTCTCCACCAGTACGGCCCGCTCGATGTCGCGATACTCGGCATGGTCGGCGACCAGATTGACGATAGCCCCCTGCAAGGGGGACATGCTGGGGTTGAAAGCCGCATTTTCGGCGCATCCACCCACGTAGATCTTGCCGGAGGTCGTCTGTAACGCCACTCCCGAGGGGCTCTGAGAGTAGGGAGCATAGCTCTTGCGGGCAGCCGCCAGGGCCGCCTCGCTCACTTCATCCGTCTTCTTGCCCGTCAGCTGGAGGTTCCAGGGCTGCGAGCCGAGCAGTCCCCCCGCCTGGCCCAGATCTTGGGGGCCGAAGAAGTTGGGCAGCAGCGTGCGCAGCCGTACCGGGCGGCGGCTGGGGGTCAGGATGCGGGCGTTGCCGGCCGAGGGGAGCTCGTTGAGGAACTGACGGCACAGGCCGCTGGGGGTATCGAACAGGGCCACAGCTTCCAGCGAGGTCTCCCCTCGCATCAGGGCCTGGGCCACGATGGCCTGCTCGGCGTGTACCGTGTAGCTCAGTGGCACGTTCAAGAACTCGATGTTGTAGCCGAAATAGAGGTCGCCCTTCTTTCCCTTCCCCACCACGCCCACCCGGTAGTGCGAGATGGGGGCCCGGGCGAAGCCGCGTGCGATCGGCAACAGCTCCAACATCAGCCGATCCATCGTCAGCTCGAGCTTGCGGGCCATCTCGCGGGCGGCGCGCGCCGGGATGATGCTGCGTTTGCCCACCATCTCATCGAGCTGCAAGGTGAGGACCGAGCGGTTATGTGAATAAAGGCCGGGCAGCATGGGGCCAGAGGCCGCGACCGCAGCTGCGGCGGCTGTGGACAGCCCGATCAGGCCGGTTACCTCAAAGCGGTGGAGCTGACTGAGCAGCTCGTCTGATTTCGACACGCGGTCCCCCTGTGATGGGATTGAGGGCGGCATTTCGGTCGCTTTGGGGTGGATCCTCTCAGCTGTCCTGAGATGGACGCGGCACGGGCAATCCGGGCCCGTCCTTGCTGAGAAAATCGACCCCCGTGCGGCGAGCGGCCCTCTCTACCATCTCGCGCGCGATGCGATTGGCCTCCTGCCAGGTCTTCTCCTCGGAAAGATGGACCAGGCGGCCGTTCTCTACCACAACCTGGCCATCCACCACAGAGAAGTCCACGATGTGGCTGTCGCCGCAGAAGACGACTGCTGCCACCGGGTCGTGCAGCGCCCCGGCGTAGCCCAGGCGGCGCAGAGAGATGCCGATCAGGTCAGCCCCCTTGCCCACCGCCAGCTGGCCCAGGTCGGAGTAGCCCAGCACCCGCGCCCCGCCACGTGTGGCCAGCATCAAGGCCCGCTCGGCGGTCATAGAGGCCACCCCCGTGCGGTGGCGGTGGATCAGCATGCAGGTGCGCACCTCGCCCAGCATGTCCGAGGAATCGTTGGAAGCCGAGCCGTCCACGCCAAGCCCCACGGGTACATCGGCAGCGATCATCTCGGGAATCGGTGCGATGCCTGAGCCCAGGCGCAGGTTGCTGACCGGACAGTGGGCCACTCCCGTGCCCGTGGCTGCGGATCGGTCGATTTCGTCCTGATTGAGGTAGACGCAATGGGCGTACCAGATGTCCGGCCCGACCCAGCCCAGGCTCTCCATCAGGTCGAAGGGGCGCATCTTGTAGATTTCCTGGCAGTAGGCGTCCTCGTCGGCCGTCTCAGCCAGGTGGGTGTGGCAACGGACCCCATAGCGACGGGCCAACTGAACCGTGTCGCGCAGGACCTCGGAGGTCACCGAGAAGGGCGAGCAGGGTGCCAGGGCGATCTTGATGCGTCCGAGCGGGTCGGGGTCGTGGTAGGTGTGGATGACCCGCTCAGAGTCGGCCAGGATGGCCTCTTCGGTCTGGACCACTTCGTCCGGGGGCAGCCCCCCCTGGCTCTTGCCGCGCGACATCGAGCCCCGGGTCGGCTGAAAGCGGATCCCCACCTCCCGGGCGGCCCGGATCTGCTCGTCGAAGAGATTCTCGGGGCACCCCTTGGGGAAGACGTAGAAATGGTCGGTTGTGGTGGTGCATCCCGTGAGGAGGAGCTCGCCCAGGCCCACCAGGGTCCCGTAGTAGAGGGCTTCGGGGGTCAGCTCGCGCCAGATCTCGTAGAGATGAACCAGCCAGGGGAAGAGCTCGGACTCCTGGACCCGGGGCACGTTGCGGGTCAGGGTTTGATACAGGTGGTGATGGCAGTTCACCATGCCCGGCATCACCAGCATGTCGGTGGCGTCCAGCTTGCGGTCGGCCTGGGGTGCCTCGGAGGCCGGTCCGATCCACTCGATGCGATTGTCGCGGATCAGGATGCTGGCCTGGCTCAGCCGGGTGAAGCGATCATCGAAGGTGGCCAGGGTGGAAGCGTTGTCGATCAGGAGCGTGCCCATAGGCAGGCGGCTTCGAAGCTCTGGCGAGGTGAACCTCCCGCCCTCCGGTAGGCGAACTCTGGCCCGAGGAGAATAACCGCCCCATGACCACCATCATGATCCCCACGGAAGACCAGGGGGAGGTTGTCGACGCACGCCGCATCAAGCTGCTTGCCGGCGTGGGGGGGGCTCTCTTCCTGGTGATGGTGATCTTTCTGTGGGCCCTCTGGCCGTCAAAGAAGAATCCCCACCCCCAGGGCACCCCCATGGCGTCGGCCACCGGAGCCTCCACTGGAGCCCAACCAGAGAACCAGGACCCGCTCGAGTTCGTGGCCGCGGCCAAACCGCCGCTGGTGCAGCGCTCTCCCCGGCCAGAAGGTCCGGAGCGGCCCGGCGATTCCGGCACCCCGACCACGGAGCCAACCGAAGACCCGACGGCCTGGTCCAAGGCCGACAACGTGACGGTGTATTCCAAGCACGGCCTGAACCAGCCGGTGGTGCGCACGCTGGCCCAGGGCGAGCGCGTGCTGTGGGTCAAAGATTATCAGAACTGGTCGCAGGTGCGGCTGCTGGGCAAGGGCGAGGGCTGGGTCGAGAGCAAGAACCTGGTGTTCACCCAGCCCTCCTTTGCCAGGAACCAGACCCCTGAGGAGGCTCGACAGGCCCTGGCGGACTTCTACGCCGAGGTGGGTCGCAAGGAGTATGCCGTGGCCTACGAGCGCCTTTCGGCGGACTGGCAGGCCGAGCTCCCCTTCAAGGACTTCGTGAAGGGCTTTTCCCAGGTTCGCAGCCTGGATGTTCAAATGGGCGAGACTGAGGTCACCTCGGGTGTCTCGGTGCGCCAGCACGTCGTCATCGACGCTGATGAGGAGGCGCGCCCACGACGCTTTCGGGGGACCTACACGCTGGAATACCGTCCCATCGAGTGGAAGCTGACCAGCGGCATTCTGGAGGAGGGGGGCGCACCCACCTCCTCGGCCCCTGGACTCTGAGCGTGCGGCTGGAGCTCGAGCTCGATACCGCCACCGAGCTGCTGCTCAAAGCCCTGGCGCGGTTGGGGTGGGCCGGCTTGCTGGTGCTGGGGGCAACCTGGTTGGTGTGGCCCACCCTGCCTCTGGGCGGCCCGGTGGCCCTGACGGCCCTGGTGAGCTCCGCTCTGAGCCTGCTGGCCTGGGCGCTCAACGAGCTCTACGTGCTCGACCTGGGTGAGCGACGCCTGGTCTACATCTCACGACTTTTTGCCCACCAGCGCGAGCAGTCGTTCCCTTTTCAGGAGATTCTGGCGACGTCTCTGGTCACCACCGCCTCCCGGGGAGTCCGGGGGGGTCAGGTGCAACACCTCTCGGCCCCCTGTCTGGTCACCCGAGCCGGTCAGGTGCTGCGCGTGGGCGACTTCGAGGGTTCTCAGAAAGCTCGCGAGCGGGCCCGAGAGCTGGCCGAGCAGGTGGAATGCCCGTTCCACGACCCCGGCCCGGGACGCTCGCTGTCGGTCATTCCCACCGGATCGGTGGTCGAGCTGAGCGACGCTCCCGCTCGACCCTCGCTGGGCGAGCGGGTGACCCTGGCCTGGGGTCTGGCATTATTTGCCTGGTTTTGCCTCCTCCTGCTGGTGCTCTCTCGGCCCGACTGATCCGGGCTCGAAGCGCAGGCAGGCGGAGTTGATGCAGTAGCGCAGCCCGGTAGGCCGGGGGCCATCCTTGAAGACGTGGCCCAGGTGCCCACCGCAATTGGCGCAAAGCACTTCCACCCGGGTCATCCCCCAGCTGCGATCGGTCTCCTCCACCAGGCTTCCGAGACGGAACGGCTGGTAGAAGCTGGGCCAGCCCGTGCCCGAGTCGAACTTGCTGGTCGAGTCGAAGAGCACCTGACTGCAAGCCACGCACAGGTAGCGGCCCGCTTCGTGGTGGTCGTGGTAGGCCCCCGTGAAGGCTCGTTCGGTGCCTTTCTGGCGCAGGATGCGGAACTGCTCGGGACTGAGCAGGGCCTTCCATTCGGCCTCGGTTTTCTGGAACGGGTAGGTGCGGGTCGTCTTCTCCTGAGCTCGCGAGCCGGAGGCCCGCAGCCAGAGAACAGCTATCGCTACCAGGGCCAGCATGAGCAAGATGCGAGTGACCACAACGTGTGTCCTCCCGTGGCTCTAAAGGTTCCGTGCTGAAGGTTTTGCCTGTACAGCTTCCTGGAAAATCTTCAGCACGTAACACTCAACCGCGCCCCGGGCCGGGAAGTTCCCTAGTCGGGCTTGTGAGGGTTCTGCTCCGGGTCGGCTTTGCTCAGGATGGGACGGCGACCCTGGCCGAAGGGCATGTTGGACCCCTCTCCCGTGGGGAATTCGGTGCGCCCGGAGGGCCGCCCGAACTCGGTGCGACCGGGGCGGGAAGGCGGCAGAGGCTCGTCTTCAGTATTGGGAACGCCCACCGAGGCCAGCTCGTCATCCAGGCTGGTGGGCTCGGTGACCGGTGGCGGCGGGGGCGGAGTTGGGGGAGGCGCCGTGGGTGGGGCGCTCGTCGGTGGGGGCGCCGCCGGAGGCCTGGGGGTGCTGGGCGGAACCACCGTGGGAGGCTTGCCAGGCAAGGAGCTGAGCGGCTTGTTGGCCGCCAGGGTGGATGGCACCGGCTTACCGGGTAGTCCGCTCAGAGGCTTGCTTCCAAACGAGCTGAGCGAAGGCGGCTTGGAGGCGCCCGTGCCCAGCGGCTTCTGCACCGATGCCGTGAGGGAAGGCGCCGAAGGTGGCTTCACCTCGGGCGGGGCGGTAGGAGGCTTCACAGTGTTTGGGGTGATACCGCCTGGTTTGGGGACGCCGAGCAAGCCCGAACTGGGCGGTTTGACGGTGCCCGAGGGTGGATTGGAGAAACTGGGAGCCTTGACCACCGCGGAGGGCGGCCCGGCCTCGAAGGAGGGAGCGTTGGGCACTTCCAGGGAGGGCTCGACCACGGGCGGAGCCGCGGCGAACGAGGGGGGCTTCAACAAAGGTGGCGGGCCCTCTGTCGCGCCGGCGGGCTCTTCCTCCTCGTGGGCGATGGGACCCTTGATCTGGCTGGTGAGCTCGAGCGAAGAGGTGTCGGGCACCTGGCCACCCCACTGGTTGCGCAGCTTCTTGGCCAGGGAGGTGACTCGCTCGAGCAGGTTGCGACCGACCTCCAGACGCTCCTCGCCCGGGACCTCATCCAACTCGAATGGCTCCACTCCCAACTCTTCCAGTTTTTTGAAGACGCTGGCCATCTCCGCCTTGGGGTCGAGGAAGTACAGGCTTCCGCGCAGGCGGATGAAGCGCCATCCCATCCGCGTCAGTACGACTTCGCGGTAGATGTCGGCAGGCAGCTTTTCAGGCGGGTACTCGCTCTCTCCGTAGCACTTGACGGCCACCCGGCCGCCCTTGCCCTCCACGATCAGGTCGAGTTGGTAGGAGCCCACCGGTTGGTGAATGTTGACCCGATAGCCGGCCTTGCGCAACCACTCGCCCACTTTGTGGTGGAACTCGAAGTCGGCCCGGGAGGCAGCCCCCGCGGCGGCCCGCTCGACCTCGGTGGGCGGGGGCGCCAGGGTCGAGGGATCTCTTGCAAAACGGATGATCATCTCGCGCAGGTCACCCTGCTTGAGATGCTTGACCGGATCGAGGGAGTGCACCACCCACATCTGGTCGCGTGCGCGGCTGGCAGCCACGTTGAAGCGTTTGATGAAGACGTCCGAGCGTCGGATCGCGACCGGGCCATCTCCCTCCGGGGCGTCCACCATGGAAAGGAAGATAACGTCCCGCTCGTCGCCCTGGAACTGGGCGGCGTTGCCGCAGACGATGCGGCGCCGCCGATACTCGGTCAGGGGCAGGTGCTGCACCAGCAGGCGGTCGATCAGCTTGGCCTGGTCGTCTCCCACCAGGGTCACCACCCCCATCGTGCAGTGAGCGTACTCCGGCTGCATGGTGGCGGCCACCAGCAGGGAGGCCACCTCCAGCGCCTCGGGCTCGTTCACCTTGCGGTCGGAGGTCGCCTCGGGCAGATAGTGCGAGACCGTGGGCGGCGTCACCTTGACCCCATAGCCCTCTCGCAGGGGCAGCACTTCGTAGTCGTAGCAGAGAGCGTTGGAGAAGGCGATGATCTCCGGCACCGAGCGGAAGTGCTCCAGCAGGCGAAGGCTGCCTCCAAACGACTGGCGCGCCAGATCATAGACCGAGGTGGTGCCGTCGTAAAGTTCGCGGTTGGGAATGTCGGACAGGAACTCGTCCGAGAGCGCCTTGGCGAAGTGCTGCGCCTGGCCCACGCCCTCGGGGCTGACCTGCTGGTGGTCGCCCACCACCAGCACCTGCTTGCCCAGCGCCAGGGCGGTCAAACCGCGCAGGTCGCACTGGCTGGCCTCGTCCAGGACCACCACGTCAAAGCTCGACTGGCCGGGCTGGAAGCTTTCGGCCACCTTGGACAGGGGCATGATCCAGACAGGCACCGATTCACGGCACTCGGCCAGGCTCTCGCGGGCGGTGGCGCGCAGTTCCGCAGCCCGCTTACCGCTGCCCGCGCCCACCTTGCGCATCAGGTCGAGCCAGCCGACCAGGGCCTGCTGCTGACGCACCCCCGTGCGCCGCAACTGGGCCGCCCAGGCCTGGTTCTCGACGTAGCGCACCGAGGTTTCTTGCAGCGCGTCGCGCAGGCGGGTGCACTCCTTGTGCAACTCGTCCAGGTCTTCCTGACCGATGGCCTTGAGAGCCAGCTCCCAGCTCTTGTGCTTCCAGGCCCGGGCCGCGTCGCCCGGGGGACGGCCCTGATCGTGGGGCGGCATGCGCTGGCGGATGGCCTCCGCCCAGTCGGGGGCCGTCTTCTTCAGCAGCTCGAGCAACTGTTTGCGTCGCTCGTACTTCTCCACATGGCGGGTCAGGTCGGCTACCCGGTTCCAGGCAGCGGCGTAACCCTGCGCGTCCCGGTCGTTGGCAGCCTTCTTGAGCTTGTAGCCAAGCGTGGTCGGGTTTTGGGAGGAAGGCGACTCGCTGAGGTAGTCCAGCATCATCTGGAAGCGCGCAAACAGCGGGCGCCATTCGAGCTGGTCCATCCGCCGGTTGATCCCGGGCTCCACCACCTGGGCCAGGGCCATCTTGATGCGCAAAAGGTCGCCGCCCTGCTCCGGGCTGGGGGGCACCGCCTCGAGCACCTTGTCCCAGGCCACCGAGCACTTGTGCAGCGCCTTCTCGACCGGCCCGAAGAACTCTACCAGCCAGTTGAGCGCCAGACGGACCTGTTTGGCATACTGCTGGCAGACCTGCTCGGGATGCTCTCCCAATTGCTCGGAGGTGGGCACGCCCCGGCCATTCATCTGGCGGTCCCAGCGTCGCCTGAGCCCTTCGCGGCGGATGCGCAACTGCAACAAGGCGTGCAGGGCCTGGAAGTGGTCCAGGGTGCTGGGGCGCACTCCGTCCACTCGGGCCGAGTCCAGGAATTTCTTCCAGTTGGGCTTGAGCAGCGTCTGCTGCCAGCCGACCGAGCGGCCTGACTCGACCAGGGCGATCAGGGCCGTGCAGATCTTCTCCGCTTCGGCGTCGGGCATATCGGTGTTGAGCTGAGGACCGGCCTGGAACACGCGCCGCTCCAGACTGGCCGTTTCGGCCACCACCTTCTCGACGTAGTCGGCCAGGTCTTCCCACGACTGGCGGTACTCCTCGCCTACCCGCACCGACCAGGCGCAGTCCAGAAACCAGGGCTCGGCGCCCGAGAGCGACTCCAGGGCAGCCCGGGTCACCTTCAGCAACGATTGCAGGTCTTCCGGATCTTGCTGGTCGTTGGCCCAGATCACGCCCGGATCGCTGGGGTTGGGGCCCAGTCTGGCCTCCAACTCGAGCATGTGGCGCAGACGATTCTCGGACACAATGCGATCCAGGGGCGGCAGGTTGCCGGCCAGCTCTTTCTCGTCGATGAGCGAAAACGTATCATGGAAGCTGTAGAGCTCGCTCAACTCGTCCGCGCTGAGCGGTAGGGGGGCACCGGGCTCGACGCTGCCGGGGATCCAGTCGTGCACGCCCCGTCCTTCGGCCACCGCGCGCGCGGCAGTGACCGGGTGGATGGCCTCGGCGCCCAGCAGTCCACTGGTGGAGTATTCCTGGCGACACGAATCCAACAAGCGCTGCTCGGCCTGGCGCAGCCGCTCCTTCAGCTCTTGTCGGCGACGCTCGTAGGACTCGGCCAGCCGGGTCATCTCTTCTGGATCGCTGTGAGTGAAACGATCCACGATGCCCTTGACGGAGATTTCCAGTTGCTCGCGGCTCTCCTGGTCGTTGTCGAGCACGCTGACGCAGAGGGGACGAAGGGCCGGGCTGACCATTCCGCGCAGAACCCGCAGGGCTTTGGTGGTGTGGCTGGTGATCAGCACTGTCTTGCCTTCGGCCAAAAGATGGCCGATCAGGTTGGCAATGGTGTGCGTTTTCCCCGTGCCGGGCGGACCCTGGACCAGCACGCAACCGATCTTGTCCAGTCGCTCTCCCACCCGCTCCTGCTCGGGGTTGGACGGCAGAGTGTAGAGCAACTCGAAGGGTCGGTCGCCCGAGCGAGCCGGGGCCCGGTCATCGATGCCGACAATGCGAACGAGGGCGGGGGGCAGTTCGCTCAGGCCTGGCAAGACTTCCAGGAAGCCCTCGATGGCCTGGGTCAGTCCCAGGTGGCGTTGTCCGAGGTAAATGACCGCTTCGGAAGCCAGCCAGGGCCTCCCTTGAGGAGGAGCCGACAGCCCGCCCGGGCCAACGTAGTTGATGCCCAGAATCTTGGCCAGTCCTTCCAGCAAGACCTGAGGACCGCTCTCGTAGGTGTGAGCCTCCAGGAAGCGGCGACAACTGCCGATGCGATTGCCGTCCACTCCTGACCAGTGCAACACGGCCGAATAAAGCTCGGCGCCCCGGTCGGCTTCGCGGAGAGTGAACTCGGGAATCTCCGGGTTGAAGTCGAGCGACAGGCTCCAGACCGCCAGCGGGTGGTAGACGGTGCCCTTGCCCGAGGTCCAGGCCAGCACAGCCTGGCCGAACATCAGCTCATAACGGTCGGATTCGCGCTCGAGCAGACGCCAGACCTCGAGCAGGCGGTCGAAGAGCTGACGCGCACCACGGTCGGCCGGAGTGGCGGCCTCCGGGCGGGCCGGGGGGGTCGGACGGCGCACTTTGAGGACGAAGTCGCTGGAGGGGTCGTCAAGCCCGGGCGTGGGTACAGGGATGCGGCCCACCACGATACAGGGGTGCCTGGGAAGATCGGAAATGCGCAGCCCCCACGGATGATCCTTGAGGTGGATCCTCGGTGGGTGGGCAGCCTGCTGCAATCCGGACAAAAAGCGGAATAGCCGGAAGATCCGGTCCCGCGCCAGGGCCTGTTCTTCGTGCGAGAGTGCCATCGGCTAGATATGAATATTCTTCTTGCTGTGCGGGTACACCTTTGCCACTGAGCCAGTTCGGCGGGTGTTACCGGGTAACCTGCGAGGCCTGACAAGAATTCCCAGGGGGGAACGTTCAATCATGCTTTAGCCGGAGATGGGGCCGGGCCCGTTCGACTCTGGCCCGAGCCCAGGAAGCCCGCGCGGGGCTCTTTGCGACGGGGCTGGTAGCGCACTCCCTGAATCATGTCCAGCAAGCGCACCTGGGTGCCCGGGTTCTCGCGGAAGAAGCGAGCGAGATCGGTTCGGGCGATGTGGTAGAGCTGGCATCCTTCCTCGGCTCGGGCTCCGAATCGGTGACGTTCCACCTGCAAGAAGCGGTCCGGTTCGCCCACCAGCCCTCCTCGGCCCACCATGAGAGACTCTCCATCCGGGGTGGTGACCCGGACGCATCCCTGGTCGACCAGGAAATAGCGCGTCACCGGGTCGTTTGGCTTGAACAGCCAGCTTCCGGCGGCCGCCTCCTCGTGCTTGAGCAAGATGGTGAGCTGGTTTTTCTGGAGCGCCGTCATCTGGCGAAGGACGCGGTTGGCATCGAAGAGCTCCCAACTCCCCAGCACCCGGTTTTCAGCCAGGCGGCGGAACATGCTGGGCAGGTCGGTATCCCGGATGAAGGCCAGAAAGTCTCGTCGCTCCATCCACAAGAGCTCGACCGGAGTGCGGGTGACCAGGTCGGCGGCCCGCCCTTCCTGCAAGATCAAGGCTCTTTCCCCGAAGTAGTCGTAGCGTCCAAAAACGTAGCGATGCTGCTGATCGGGGATGATCTCCACTTCGCCCGACATCACCATATAAAAGCGGTCGCCGCGCTCGCCCTTGCGGAAAATCGTGGTTCCGGCCGAAAGCTCCAGATAATGGGTGATCTGCATGAACTCGTGAGCCCGCTCCAGCGGCATGGAGCGGAACATGTCGATGTGGGCCAGCACATCCAGCATCTTCTGGGCCATACTGGTGTTGGGGGGATCGACGGGCACGACGATGGTGTGCTCGGGCCCGGGAGGAGCCAGGCGCAGCCCCTGGTCGGGGGGGATGGAAGATTCCGAGACATGCACCAGATAGAGCCTGGACTACACCCCCACGGGCACGACGCCCACACCCCCCACGGGGCTGCGCCTGGGGGGCACGCCGGCCTCATGGAACAGAACGTCGAGGTGCCAGGGGAAATCGAGCAGGGTGTGCTTGCGCGCTTCGCTGAGATAGCCTTGAGCGTGCAGGTCAGAAAGCCGGACCGGGTCATACAGCGTGTCGCAGGAGTAAGCAAAGCCCTTGCCCTGGTACTCCACCTTGAAGCCCAGCGTGGGAATGGGGTGAAAGGTGTAATGGAAGGTGAACATTGCCCCGGCAATGCGGAAGGGCTGACCGATGATGACCGGCCGGAAAGCGAACAGGCTGCTCAGCTCTTCGCGGGTCAGGCCGGTCAAGGCTGAGTACTTGGTCAGGAAGCTCTGCATCACGGTTTCGGTCGAATGCAGCCGAACGCGCCCTTCTTCCAGCAGTTTTTGCATGGTGCCCGAGTCGTGGTCGGCGTGACAGTGGGTCAAGACGACGTCCTGGATGAGCCGATTGTTGATTCCGTTGGCCCTCATCCAGGCCGTGCTGTTGACCGGGGGGTCCACCATGACGCCCTTCTGGTCCATCCAGAGGATGAACCCGGAAGTGCTGGTGGCGGCATCAAAGCCGTGCCCACTGCCGATCACGGTGACGCCGAAGACGGGAGGCTTCCAGAGGGGTCCGGGAGCCTCAGCCTCGGGCTGGGGGCGGGCGGAACGGTATCCGAAGATGATCTCCTGCGATTGGCCATCTTTCTCGAGCCGATACGAGTTGGGGGCCAGTCGGGTCAAAAGGGCGCCATCCACGTGCACCTGATCGAGCTCATCGAACGTCAGCACGTCCAGAAAGTGCTTCAGGCGCAGTTGCCCGTATTCGGGGTCTTTCTTGAAGAAGGACATCTCGCGCTCGAGATCGGGAAAGTCGGGCGCGTGCCGTCCCTCGGGGAATTCCTGCTCGAGGTAAAGCCGGCGGGGCCCGAAGAGGGCTTCGCAGAGCACCCTCAAGATGCGGCGCACCTGGTTGCGCCGGCAGATCAGCCTCAGCTTCCGGCGCTGGACGTAGAAGTTGAAGTAGAGCGGGAACTCCAACTCGGCGGCGCTGACCCCGGCCTCGGTGTCGAAAAGGAGGTCGGGCAGGAGATAAAGGTCAGGAACGCCCTCGCCCAGGAGCATCGTGTCCTTGATGGTCTCGGGATAGGCGCCCACCTGGATGCGGATCCCCGCTCCCGAGACCAGCAGCCCTCCGCGGTTCAGCTCCTCCAGCTTCAGGAACATTTGAGGCTACCTTTCTGCTTCGAAGAAAGGAGTTCCCCCACGAGCCGACAGGCAGTCTGGAATCGTTGCTGGTAGCTTCCTTTGAGCTCGACCGGGCCGCGCTGGAGATAGGCGGCCCGGAACCTCTCCAGGAACTCCTCACGCTGGTGGGGCTGGTCGCGCTGCGGGTCGGCCACCCAGGGAACATCGACCTGGCAAAGCAAAGTAAGATCGTAGCGCTGCTCTGCGGCCAGCCGGACCACGGAATCGGGACAGTGGCCGAAGAAGTGGCGGCTCCACAGCACCGTGGTGCTCAGATCTGTATCGCAGAAGAGCAGCCGGTTGCACTGGCGAGCCAGGGCTTCCTCGCTGGCGAGCTGGCCGCGGGCGATGAAGGGGATGTCCTCGGGGCGACAGATGCCCTCGATGGGGCGGCGGGCGTTGCGCCAATCGAGATAGAAACGGGCGTATTCCGGCACCCAGGAGGTCTCGAAACGGCCGGCCAGGCGTTCGGCCAGAGTGGTCTTCCCGGTCGACTCGGGTCCCACCAGCGCGACCCGCAGGGCGTAGTGGGCCCGCACGCATGGTGGAAGATAGTCCCAGCACTCCCAGGGATTCTGGCGCGCCTGCTGGCCGGAGATGGGGAAGCGGCTGCGAGTCGGGTCCACCGGGACGTGCTCGGCTCCCAGACACCGGGCCAGCTCTTCGCCGTACTCCTCCGAGCTGAAGATCAGGTCCGGGGGCCCGGGTAGCAACCTGGTCAGGCTGGCCTTCCAGAGGGCCCAGAAGTCAGGATGCTCATGCGGGTAGGAGGGCAGTTCGTCGGTCAGGTGCCAGACTCGAGCCCATGGCGCCAGTTCCTCGACCCAGCCGTGCCGCACGGCTCCGGAGATGGGCTCAGCCTTCAGGCTGGCGACCACGATGTCCACCTGCTCGCAGGCCTGGCGTGCGAACTGGAAGAGATACTCGTGGCCCAGGTGCGGGGGGAGGAATTTGCCCAGGACGAGGCCTCGCAAGCCAGGTAACTTCTCCTCTCGAATTGGCCGTACGGATTCCCAGATTCGAGCAGGTCTCCTGCCGGGTGAAGGCCCGCCCCACTTTAGCGAGAGCGCTGCCAGCCCAGCAAGCCCAACAGGCTGAAACCCAGCGAGTTCAGCGTGCTGTGCCAGCGCAGCATGGGTTCGAGGTCGCCGTGGCCGTGGTACTCGCTGCGGGCGTAGACCAGGGCCAGCCCCATTCCGGCCACGAGGCAGAGACCCGACGCCAGGAACAGCATGCGTTGGACCCGATCACCTTCAAGCCGCATTTGCAGGAATGCGACCAGGATGGCCGAGGCGGCCATTGCCCAGGCTCCCAGCCACTCCAGGAGGGGGGAAAAGGTGATGCCGGCCGCCACGACCGGCATCCCGCCCATCACCGCCAGGGCTGCTCCCCGGGTAAGGGGGGCGGGGTGCCTTTCGGCCAGACGGGCTGCCAGGGTGGAAAGAGCCCATCCAGCGTAGTGAAAGTGGGCGGCCGTCAAAACGACGATCAGGCCGTTGAACCCGAAGAGCGGAAAGCCGCCTCGGAAGGCTACGAACCAGAGCGCCCCGACGGTCAAGAAAACGGGCGCGGCCGTGCCGGTCAGCTGCTCGGCCGGCCAGAAGCGATGCTTGAGCAAGGTCTCCAGGGCCAGCAAAGCGGCAAAGAGCAGCCAACCGCAGGCCACCGCCGCCGACAGCGGACCGCGAGGGAGGAAGAGGCTGGCTCCCGCGCACAGAGCGAAAGCTGGTTGCAGGCGGCGCAGCCGGCTGTCGGCTGGCATTCCCAGCGGCACCAGCACCTGGGCCGCAAACCAGACCAGCGCCCCCGGCCAGTCGGGACGCAGCCCGACCAGAGCCAGCAGCCAGACCAGCGCGCCTGCTTTGGCCATGGCCAGGGCTTCGCCCCGGGGCAGGCGCCTTCTTGCCCGAAAGCGAAACCGGGGGGAATGTCAGGCTCGGGTGATTCACCCTACTTTCTGCTCAGTCACCTGATCGCGCGCTTTCGCAGCGGAGACGTGCCGCTGGAAGAGTTCAGGGCACGCCTGGACGAATTCGAGTCCAAGCTGGAGGACTGGTTCGAGGACCTGGAGGCCAATCCGCCGCCCTATGACTTCCCAGAAGGAGTGGAGCTGGTGGAGGTCACCCAGATGGGCCTGTATCTGTTCCTGCAATCCATTGAGGCCCTGCGCGAGTTTGCCGATGGCGGCCCGGAAGACCTGATCGCCAACTCCTTGCAGCTCTCTCTGGCTGCCCACGAGCGCATCGTGGCCATGTACGAGGCCAGCGAGGACTACCTGGAGCAATTGGCCGAGATCGAAGCCGAGTAGGGTCCGAAGGCGCAAGTCCCGAACCATTCCAGGTGACCGATGCGCATCCAGAGCTCGCCAATCTGCTGGAAAACCTTCGTATGGAAGGGACTTTCCAGTCCCATGGAAGCTTTACGCTCGACCTGGTCCACGCTCGCGAGAAACTCAAGAAGTTCCAGCTGCTCGATCCTTATCACTATGTGCTCCCGCTTGTGAGTGCCGTGGTGCTGGGGGGCGGCAGCACCCTGCGTTGTCGGGTTGGACCCGCCCGCTTCAGCATGGAGTTCGACGGCACTCCCTTCACAGTCGAGGAGTTGGAGGGGATGTTCAGCGTTCTCCTGGTCGGCTCGAGCCCCGTGGCTCAGCGTCGGGTGGCCGAGTTGGCGGTGGGCATCAATGCGGCGCTCTCGCTCTCTCCGCGCCAGGTGAGCCTGGTCAGCCTACACCCCGATCAGGTGGTGAAGGCGACCTTCACCGCCCGCAAGCAGCAAGTCGAGACGGCGCCTCCGCCCGAAAAGGCCCAACCCTGGACCCGCATCGAGGTGCAGCACGCCGGCATGCGTGCGCTCTGGCGCAAGACACAGCGCGATGCGCCCGAGGTGCTGGCACTGCATCAACGCTGCCGGCTGGCCAACCTCGAGCTGACCGTCAACGACCTGTCCTTTCCTCCCCAGGTGGGCTGGGAGAATCACAGCTGCCTGGTGGCCAGCTACCTGCGCGCCGGCGAGGCTCGCAAAGGCTGTGAGATCACGATCGGAAAGCTGAATTCCCGGGTCGACCCGCCTCGCACCGACGTGACCGCCGGGCCCTACTCGGCAGTGGTGACGCTGGGGGGAGAAGCGCCCCAGGAGCTGGTCTTCGTCCATCACGGACTGATCTTCCGGCGTCCCGACCTCAGTCTCGGGCCCGGCACCCGGGCTGCCATCTGGGCCCCCGAGTTGCGGCGCAATCTTTCCCACACCGAACTGGTCCAGGACGAGTCGTTCGAACTGATCGTGGAACAGCTCAAGCTGGAGATCTTCCGCATGCTGACTGTGCTCGAGGGCCGTTTCGCCGAGTTGCCCGACCCTGATCGGCAGGAAGCGGCGGACTGCCTGCAACGGCTGGTGGGCTTTCGGATGCAGCAAGACGAGGTGCTGGGGGCCCTCAAGCTGGCCCGGCTGCTCGTTCGGGCCCGTCCCGTCGGCTCGCTGCCGGCTCTGCTCGACGACTACGTGGTGGCCCTGATCGAGCAGCGCGACCCGCGCAAGAATGACCCGGCGGCTGTCCAACTTCGTCTGGAGCAGACCCTGGGGGCTCTGGCCCGGGCCCACGGTCTCGAGGTCAGGCGGGTCGTCATCGGTGCCCGCGACGATAGCGCCGTCTCCCGCTTCACCTTTGACGGCCCTTTCCCGCGCGTGGAGACCTTGCTCAACCGACTGCTGGCCGTCGAGGAGCAACTTTTCGGGCTGGCCCACGAGCACGTCCAGGCTCGCATGCAGAGCATGGTGACGGTTTTTGGCAGCAAGCGCCCGGCCCGGGCCCGTGAGCTGAAGATCACGCTCAACGAGCTGCAGCGGCCGATGGAGCTGGCGCTGGAGAGTCAGGCCCGCTACCACGGCAAGCAGTTGAGCAAAGTCTCGCTCAGGGATTAATCCACCGGGCGAGGGGTTGTCCACCAGCGGGTCAGCTGCGACTGAGCTTCGTCCCAGTGGGTATCCTTTTGCAGGGCGAGGTCCTTATAGGCGCCGCCCGGAGCCCAGAACATGGGGATCTCCAGGGTCAGTCCATGAGCCCCATCCTGGGAGGGGTGGTGCTGCTCCTCCACGACCGCCTCGTCGATGGCCGCCACCAGGCCGCGAGCGGCCGACTTCAGTCGCTCGTCCTTGATCCCTCCGTGGTTGGCGATGCGCTCGGCAAAATCGTAAGCGTCCTTGTGGCCCTCAAAGCTCTGGGTGCTCCAGGTTACCCGGCGCAACTTCCAGACCGAGGTGTCGGTGGCCAGCAGGCTCTTGGAGAACTCCTCCAGCGCGTTCTTGACCTGATCCATCTTGCCCAGGTCGGTGGCCGAGAGCGTCATGATGCAGTCGTTGTAGGAGGCTGAGCCGGCCACGATGGAGCGGGCCAGGTCCAGCGGGGAGGCGTCCACCCGCGAGCTCAGCTTCTGCTGCAGGTCGGCAAAGCCGCCCTTGGCGAGCCAGCGGTCGTAAGTCCAGCCTTCGCCGCCTTCCACCTTCTCGGAGGCGATCATGTAGCTGGCCCGGTCCTTGAGCTCGTAGGCCACTTCGGCGGCGGCCATGTTGCAGGCGTCAAAGCCCAGGATATCGAGCTTCACGCCCGTCTTCTGCTCGGCCATGCTCAGGCCCTGATGGATCTCCTTGAGGCTCATCCAGCCGCCGTGGCTCTGGTCTTCGCAGGCACCCTTCCAGCCATCGCCGTGGTTGGAGATCACCAGCATGTAGTGCTCGGCCGGATAGTTCTTCATGCCCCACTCGACGAACTCGGCCAGAACCTTTGGATCAGCCATGTCGATCGGTCCCGACTCCTCCACGGAGGGGGAGGCGATACCCTTGTTGGGGTCTTGTTGCAGAAAGATACGCTGCATGGCCCGCCCGGAATCGTACTGGGCCACCAGGTTGGTGTTCTCGTCCGAGCCCACCTTCTCCATCTCGTCGATGTCATCGAGCATGAAACCCTGGAGGTTATTGTCAGCGGCCGAATACTGCAGGATGGTCCACTTCTTCTTCTCCTGCGGCACGGTTGGCAGAGTTGCGGCGGTCACGTTCACGGGTCGAGCCCCCTTGCTTGGATTGCTGAGAGGATAGAGGGGGCAAGGGGCGGGGAGATGAACTTCATGTTAACAAGGTGGGTGCATGGAAGTCTTGATTGTCCA
>CAZWUN010000063.1:17563-18833 GCA_964637145.1 uncultured Burkholderiales bacterium | reverse complement strand
TCCTGGACGAGGTGGGCGGACCCAACCACGTGGCCAACTACTGCTTTGCGCCCGTCCACGCCGACACGCGCAAGGGCACGCTGACCTATATGAACAGCTACTACTACATCGGGCACTTCTCGAAGTTCGTTCGGCCCGAGGCCCGGCGCATCGCCTGCACCTCGATGCGCCTGGAGATTCAGGCCACCGCCTTCGTGAACGCCGACAACTCGGTGGTAACGGTTGTGATGAATCGCACCGACAAACCGGTGGAGTTCTTTCTGTGGACCGAGTTCTGGTCGCAGATCCCGGCCTTCGTGCTCGGTCCCAGGGGGCTCCCCAAGGGCGGGAGAGCGCTACCCCTCAGCCTGCCGGCCCACTCGATCATGACGGTTACCTGGTAGGTCGGCCCACGTAGCTCCCGTTGTTGCTGCCGATCAGGAAGTCGCCCTGCTCGTTGACGGCCGCTCCCATGCCGCTCTCGGAGGTGCCGGGGCTGATCCTCCGGCCCTCGGTATCGGTCACCCAGCGATAGCTTCCGGCAGCGAGATCCCCCACCAGCGAGCCCATGTTGGTGCTGACCACGAACTGGCCCCTGTCGTTGATGGCCGCGCCCACGCCCGACTCGGAGGTGCCCGGGTTGATGGCCTGCCCGTGCTCGTTCTTGAGCCAGCGCCACGAAGCCGGGCCGGCCTCGCCCACCAGGATGCCGTTGTTGGTGCCCACCACGAACTGGCCGCTGGCGTTGATGGCAGCGCCCACCCCCGATTCGGAGGTGCCCGGAGCGATCGGACGGCCGCCCTCGTCCCGGAGCCACTGCCAGTTGGCCGTGGCGGCGTCGCCCACCACGATGCCGTTGTTGGTGCCCACCACGAACTGGCCCCGGTCGTTGAGGGCTGCCCCCACGCCCGAATCGGAGGTGCCCGGCGTGATCGGTCGCCCGCTTGCATCTTTGAGCCACTGCCAGTCGGCCGTGGCCGCGTTGCCCACCAGGATGCCGTTGTTCGTACCCACCACGAACTGATTGCTCTCGTTGACGGCCGCGCCGGCGCCGGAGCCGGAGGTGCCGGGCTCGATGCGCGGACCCCGGGCATCGGTCAGCCAGCGCCAGCTGGCCGTGTCGGCCTGACCCACCACGATGCCGCCGTTGGTGGCAGCCACGAAACGGCCGCTCTCATTGATGGCAGCCCCCGCGCCCGACTCGGAGGTGCCCGGCGTGATCGGTCGCCCGCCCTGATCGGGCAGGTCGCGGAACTGCCCGGTGGTGACGTCGCCCACCAGACTGCCGTTG
>CAZWUN010000063.1:0-17553 GCA_964637145.1 uncultured Burkholderiales bacterium | reverse complement strand
GACCCGGCCCCCGAGGAGGAGGTGCCTGGAGCCACCACCCGCCCGTTGCCGTCGCGCAGGAAGTCGGCCTGACCGGTGGCCGTGTTGCCCAGCAGGATGCCGTTGTTGGTGGCCAGCACGAACTGGCCCTTCTGGTTGACGGCCGCGCCCACGCCCGACTCGGAAGTGCCCGGCGCCAGCACCTTGCCGGCCGCGTCCCGCACCGCCTGGATGGTGAGCGAGGGGCAGGTGACCTCGGTGCCGGGCTGATCGATGGAGACACAGATGGCCGGGGGCTCACCCGGTGTGCAGCCAGCCAGACCGATGACGCCCAGCGTTCCGAAAGCCAGGGCCGCCTTCCAATTGATGCGGGGCGCCGGGCTCTCGTCCGTGCCCAGACTGACCCTGTCCAGTCGGGGGGCCTCAGAGTTGCTGCGAGGCAGGAAGGCTCGGCTGTTGGGGGGTGGCTTGCCAATCAGATCGATCATAACGCTTCCCAGTTTGCCCGGCGTGGCTGAAAGAAGGCTGAAGGCCCTAGGGCAGGCGGAACTCGAGCCAGCGCTGGGACTGGGTTCGTCGCAAGGCTTCGATAGCCGAGCCCTGCTCGGCGCTGTAGATCTGTTTGAGCGAAGCGGTCAGCCCGATCTGCTGGGCCGCGATCAGGATGTGCTCGTCCAGGTCGAGCTGATCGAGCACCCGGAAGCGCCGCAAAGCATTGAGCAACGAGGGCGGCCAGGATGCCTCGCCTGCGAAAGTCTGGCTCAAAGCTGCGGCCAGCCTGCCTTTGGCCAGCTTGAGATGGTTGTAGTCGCTGTTCTGACTGCCCGAGAAGCCGGGCGGCATGGCCGGCCGCACTCGCTCGAGATAGGTTCTAGAAGGAAAGTCGGTGGTGTAGGCCATAGCCGCGCTGGTGGCCTGGACCAGGTCAGCCGCCTGGTCTACCGCTGGCCCGGCCTGCTCCAGGTCGTTAAGAGCGCGTTCCAGGGCCAGCCGACCAAATAGAGAGGTCAGGCAGAAGACGTGGTGACCGTTGCGCCAGCGAAAGTCGACCACGTCCCCCTCCAGCGGTGCGGGGTCGAGCGGCTGGCCGGGCTGATCCCCGCCCACTTGAGCCAGCATCCGCTCCAGCGCCAGCAGCAGCGAATGCCAGTGCCGTCGGGCCAGCAGCGTGCGCGGCAGGTCCTGGAGCAGACGAAGGGCGGTGAGAGCCAGCTGAGCGCTCAGCTCGGTCCAGGTCATCTCCAAGCGGCGTCGCAACCCGAAATGGGCGTCGTAAACGACGTAGTGCTCCAGGGTTTGTTGCCCTTCACGCTCCGGGGTCGCGAAGGTGGCCAGTCGGCTGGACTCCTCGCTGACCCCGAGACCGTCCAGCAACTGCCGAGCGGCCGGCTCGTAGCCGGCCAGGGCGCGCGTGAGGGGCCCAATCGAGCTGGCCAGGGCGGGCAGATCCATGGCCTCCCGATCGAGGACCTCCAGCACTTGGCGCACGAGGAGCAAGGGCTCGGGGCCAAGGAGCGAGGGGCCGGGTAAGAGAGCCACGGCATGGGGGGGAAGAACGGCAAACAGCATTGTCAGCCCTTTCTTGAGCCGCTTGAAATCCCTCTCTGAAGAGAGGAGCCCCGTCGGCCTTCCCGCTCGCTTCAGCTCGAGCCACCTGAGGCGCTGGTGGTGACCGCCTTTCAGGGCCGGGTGCTGGAGGTGCGCTGCCAGGGTCAGGCCTTCCCCTTCAGCCGATGGGGCAGCGCTCGTTGGGGGAGCTCTCTGGGAGAGAGTCGGAAAGGACTATCAACCAGCTCCTATGCGTGTTCCAGGTCGAGATAGAGGGCCAATGCTGCTCGCACCTCGTTCCTGAGAGCGTCGGACTCCAGATTGCCCAGTTGGGAACCGAGTTGTGTTTTTGACAGCGTACGCACCTGGTGGGCCATCACGAGCGAATCCGTGCGCAAGCCGGCAGTTCCCCCGGGAATGAGGACCTCAGTTGAATAAACACGTCGCCCGGGCTTGAGGGACGTGAGCGGGAGAACCGTCACGACCGGCAGAACGCCGTGGATCGCTTCGCGGGAAATCACAAGCACTGGTCTGATTCCTGCTTAACCGGATTCAGATTAGCCGGAAACAACCAGCTCTGGCCAGGGTTCTCCCGAGGCGGGTCCATACTCGATCCCTCCGTCGAGGATCTCGGCAACTACCCTCGATGCCGCCAGATCCACAATGAAGCCCCCGGAGTTACCTCCCAGGTAATGAAGGAAGAGCACATACTCGTGTCCATCGGGACCGTGCAGGTTCTGCAGTTGGACATCGTCCTCGCCAACTTGCTCCAGGAATGCCTCCAGCGAAGAGTTCGGGAGGTCCACGTCGTGCTCGCTGGCCAGCGGAGCAAAGAGCTCCTTCAATAGATGCCGGAGCGGGGGCTCGAGATCCGCATCCTGGCTGACGGACTGCCGCTCCCCTGCTCGCAGCTGCGGCACCGACTCTAATTCGCTCAGGTTCACTCCGAAAAGCTGTGGTTCCATTTTGCCCCCCCCTGATAATGGATGGTGAGAAGTGGGAGCTTCCAACTCGTAAGATCGGTATCCTCCTGAACTCGACGCGCCGCCCCCTGCGCCAAGATGGGCTGGACCAACCAGGGGCCCTGATGTCTGAGCAAGCATTGCAAAAGATTCATCCTCTGTGCTATGATCGCGGACGAGCCCCGACACCATCCTCCAGAGGCGAGGACCATTCGTCGGGCTCGGAGGGTCCTGATGAAAGGAGACCCAACCGTGCGCGAAATCCTGCAGCTGATCGAGGAGATGCAGGCCCACCAGAAACAGACCGCCCGGAAGGCTGGCAAGCGCCGCCAGCAGATGGTCCTGCGATTGGACGAGATGCACGCAGCCATCGCCAGATCGCAAGAGAGTCTCGGCCTGATGCAGGAGGGACTGAAGGTTGTGCAGTCAGGCCTGGCCGCAGTTCATGAAGCGGTGAGCGCAAACCAGTCGGCCATGACCGGGCTCGACCGCTCGGTGGGCGGGCTGCGGGCCGACGTGGACCAGCTCCAGGCTGCCGACCTCACGAAGCACGAGCACCTGGGCCGACTGGCCAGGGCCATGAACGCGTTCGTGGACGGCTATGACCTGCGCCTGAGCGCCATCGAGTCCCGAGTCGACAGGCTGGAGCAGAAGAGCGCTTGAGGCATTCGCCCGGACTTGTAAGATGCTCAAGCCCAATCCGGCTGAGAATTCATGAAGCTCAGCGCACCCGCACGCCGGTCCGATAGACCTCTTGTAAGCCGTCAGCCCTGCTCCAGTCGGGGCTGAACTTCACCAAGGAAGCGGTCGATGTTCCCCTGGCGGGTCAACTCCATGATACAGCTGTCATCCCTGCGGGTCCAGGTGCCGCTGCGGAGGCCGGGAGCTCCACGGTGCCATCCGGACGGAAGACCCAGGGGATGATTCGTTTCTTCGGTAGGAACAGGCCGACTGTCGGATATGCTCGCCGGGCCGAGGACCACCGCTCTGAAAAGCTCTCGTGCTCATGCAACCGTAACGCTTGACAACAACTAGACCAGTCTATATAATCACAACCATGAAGCGAGCCAGAACCAGGGGAGACAGCCGGGCCCGGCTGGTGGAGACCACCGCCCAGTTGCTCCGGGTGCAGGGCTACCACGCCACCGGTCTCAACCAGATCGTGGAAGAAAGCCATGCTCCCAAAGGCTCGCTCTACCACTACTTCCCTCAGGGAAAGGAAGAGCTTGCGGCCGAAGCTCTGGGGCTGGCTTCCCAGGCCACCCTGGCCCGACTGCGCGACCTGTTCACCAACCACCGGCTGAAGGACGCCCTGGCCATGCTCGTCGAGCAGGCCATCGCCGACCTCGAGGCCAGCGACTACCAGCACGGCTGCCCGATCGCCACCGTGGCGCTCGAAACCGTGTCCTGCGACTGCTTGCAGAACCAGTGCGCCAATTTCTTCCGCCAGGCCATCAGCCTGCTGGAGGAAGCCATGAAGCGCGAAGGGGTTCCGGCCGACAAGGTGCCCGGTCTGGCTCAGATGGCTTTCGCCGCCTATGAAGGCGCCGTGCTGCTGAGCCGGGTGCTCAAGTCCCCGGCGCCGCTCCGCCAGGTGGCCGCCCAGATCAAGCTTCATATGAAGCTGGCGCTCAGCTAAATCTTCAACGACGACAGGAGCGGTCGAAAAAAATTCTGACCCTTCTATATAGACCAGTCTAAATAAATGAAAGGAATCTGACATCATGAGAAACTGGATGAACGACTCGAAGAAAGCCCTGGCTATCGCACTGCTGACCATCGGTCTGAGCCTGCCCGGTCTGGCCCAGGAGCCCGCCCGCGACGCCGCCGACCAGCCGGCGGCCACAGTGACCGAGACCACCGAAGCGGACACCAAGCTGGTGGCCGAACCGACCGCAGGCCAGCCCCGCCCCGTCGAATTGAACCTGGAGCGCGTTCAGGACTGGCCCGACTACCGCGCCCGCCCCGACGTTCCGGCCCTGCCCAATCTCCAGGAGGACCGCGACGAGATGAGGGTGCGCGAGTTCTAAACGCGCCCGGCTTATATAGACCGGTCTACAAAGGCCTCCCAAGAGGAGGTCTTCTCTGCGTGGCCCCCTGGAGCTAGGCCGAGACCGCCCCCGGAATCTGCTCCACGTAAGCCTGCGAGAAAGCTGAGAGCAGCCGGTCCACGCCATCGCTGGTGGTGTGAGTGAGATAAAGCTCCGACTCGTCCAGGGCGTAGTCCACGTCCGTCCGCTCGATCTCGGAGCCCCCCCGCTTGAGGGCGGCCATGGCGGCATACAGGCCGAACAAACGTGGCATGAGGTGCAGGGCCACCAGGTTGTCCAGGATGGGGCGCTTCTGGACCAGGAACTTGCGGAACAACAGAGCCTGGTAGTACTGGGCCAGCACCGCTCCGGCCCAGTCGGGCAGGCGCGCGGCCAACTGCTCGAGGGTGGCCAGGTTGGCGGTGACGCCGGTATGGGGCAGCTCCACCTCCTCCCCCATCATGAACCGCTCGGTGGCCGACTGGCGGGCCTTCTGGTCCTGCAGCTCGAGGGTGCACAGGGTGGTGGCCACGTAGAACTGCTCCTGGATGGAGAGCACCTCATCTCGGGCCAGAAGCTCCGGCCGGGCCTGCTGGTAAGCATCCTGAAGAAGCTCGAGGGGAACGGCCACCGGCGGAAGCCCGGCGGCCAGTTCGGAGAGCGTCCACATGGCCCGGGCGGCGCTCCCCTCCCGGGCCATCAGCTCCTCCATGCGGCGATAGACCGGCCACTCGAGGGTAGCCTGGGTCACCGCGGTGATCCTCATGGGGGCAAAACCGGCCCCAGGGGGGTGAAACAGCTTCAGCAGGTCCTGAATGTCGGGGGCGTGGACCTCCATGGGGCGGCCGTGATTCTGCTTTGCAGCCGTGCAGTAGTAGGAGATTCCCACGAATAAACCGTCGGGCGTGCGCACCGGCTGGAAAGGAAACTCGCGGCAACCGATGGGCTTGGACTCGTAGCCCAGCTCGGCATGCACCGCGCACAGGTTGTCGGGGCGCAGGAAGACGCAGGCTCCGTTGAGCCGTTTGAGCAACTTCGAGCCCCCATCGGGATTCTCGTCGAAAACCCCGTCCAGGCCGGTCTCCTGGATCACCCGCAGAGCCAGAGGGCTGTTGGCGATGGCCGCCTCGGTGTGGGGATCGGTGTGAATGCGCCAGGTATGGCGGCATCCCTTGGCGCACTGCACGCAGTCGTAATTCTGGTCGGGGGGAAAGATCAGCTCCATCGGGAGAGCTTCCGCGCCTCCAGTACGGCGACCTTCCAAAAGGGAGTCCGCCGGGGGTCTGGAGAAGGCGGCAGATCGCAACTCACCGTGATCGTCTGTCTCAGCTGCGGGAATGCCAACGAAGCCAACACTGGGTTCTGCCTCCAGTGCAATGCCCGGCTGCCCAAAATCGATCCAACCGCTCCCCTCAGCAACACCGGCCATGTGACCGACCGCTACAACAGCATCAAGGAGTCCGCCGAGAAGGCCAGGGACGGCCGCTGGACGCCCGAAGAGCTGGGACATTATCTGGAGACCCTCTTCGAGCTGCTCGAAAGCCACAAGCTGGGGATTATGGGCTACGTCAAAGAGACCGCATACGACGACGAAGGCGGCCAGGAAGTGGAGATTGGCGTCAGCGGCATGTCCAAGTATGAGGAGGGTCTTCGGATCATGTTCGGCTTCGTGGAGACCGGGGACGAGAAGTATCTCGAGTCGGGCCTGCGGGTGATCTGGGAGGGCAACGAGCTGATCAACGAGGCCATGCGAGAGAATCGAGCTGCCCGCCAGAGGCTCCAGGACGAGTGGGGCTACATGTACTGACAGTCATGTGTGAACGAACACAGCTTCTGCCTGAAATGACTCCGCAACAATGTTAACAACTATGTAACATCATCGCGCTGGAATTCACTGTTGTGTATCCGGGGTATCCTACACTGAGTCCAACAAGACGACAGGAGACCCCCCCGATGCGCCGCAAACCCGCCCGCGAAGTTCTCAAAGGAACCGGAACCGTGTCCGAGGCTCTGCGTGGCGGCCTGAAAGCGGCGGGCTTCCTGGAGGCCATCGACAGCATCAACACCCCCCGCTTCTGGCGCTACGTCGAGCAGCCGGCTTCTCTGATGCGCCATGGCTGGCGTTTGTCGGTGGACAAGAGCGAGAACTCCACCCTGGTCTATCGGATCGGTGAGGCGCCCCGGGTCGGCACGCGCATGTTCGTCTCAGCCGGTCAGACTCTGATACTCGATCGCAAGAATCGCGTGGCCGTTCTGCTCAGCTACGCCAACGGCGAGGCCCAGGAGATCCGAATCGATCTGAAGAGCAAAAAAGTTGTGCAGGACCGCTGGTTGGCGGGATAGCGGTCCGGCAGGCAACCCAGACGAAGAGCGCGCTGACAGAGCGCGCTCCTTTTTTGTACTTTGTTCAGGCCGGAGGGTTAGGCTTCAGTCATGGAGATCCGCAACTTTCCGCGCCAGGATCTGCTCGAGTTCACCCGGGCCCTGCGGGACACCGACCCCGCCCTGGCCGAGCGAAGCCAGCAGGATGAGGTCCTCTTTGCGCGCACGCCCGGGGCCACCCTGGGCGAGATGCAGGAGAATGCCGCCATGCAGGCCCACCGCCTGGAAACTCGCTCGCGCAAGCTGGCCTGGGCCAGCTCGGGCTTGTTGCTGGCCGCCGGCGTGAGCGTCTTCTCATTGATCAACTCCAATCCAGGTCCCGCTCTGGGTCTGGGGCTGGCTCTGGGGCTGGGCTCTGGAGCCTGCGTTCTGGCCGGCCGCCGGGCCAGCCGGGAAGCCAACGACATGGTGAAAAGCCGGGCCCGTCTGGGAACCTACGGCTCGGTTCTGGCCACCCTGACCGAGCGCCGCGAGTCAGCCGAGCGCGAGGTCGGGAACCTGGCCCGGGGCCTGACCCCCGAGCAATCGCTGACCATTCGCCAGGACAAGGACGCCCTGATCGTGGGCGGCGTGAGGGTCAAGCGTCACTCGGGCAAGAGCGAGAGCTGATCGAGGTAGGCCGAGGCGAAGCCGGCAAAAAGCGGGTTCACCCCCGACACGTGCGTCAACATGTGCAACTCGGCGTGATCGTAGGCCATGTGCAGGTGCTCGTCATGGCTGGCCTGGGGACGCTTGAGGCCATCCACGAAGTGGTAGAAGCGGAGCACGCTGGGAATCAAGGAAAGCGCCGCCAGGTTGTCGATCAGCGGTCGATCCATGGTGAGGAACTTGCGAAAGATCAGGGCGCGCAGATAGCGCAGGATGCCCTGCTCGAGCTCGGAAGCCGACCCCGACTCGGGACCGTGCAAGAAGACGTAAAGCCCGGGCAAACTGCCCCGCCAGCCGCTGCGCGTCAGGTCCACCTCGCGGCCTTCAAGCAGCGCCTCGGTGATGGGGCGGGCCATCTCGGGATGAGGGGCCTCGACGGTTCCCACCATGGCGGCCAGGAAGAACTCGCGCAAGGTGCCCAGCACCTCGTCCTCTTCCAACCGGTGGGTGGGGGGACGATCGAGCAGCACGCCCAGGACGTCCTCCCCCAGCACCCGGTCTGAACGGCTCTGGTGCACCAGCAGGGCGCGACCGAGCGTGCCGATGGCCCGGGCCAGGGCCGCGTCGGGCGGGCTCTCGGCCAGCCAGTGCGTCAACCGCTTTTCCAGCAATCGGTAAGCCGGCCAGTCGACGCCCAGTCCGAGTCCGGCCGCAATCGGCTCGAAACCCACCGAGCGATAGCCATACTCGCGGATCAGCTCCTCGAGCTCGCCGGCGTACTCGCTCAGGGGACGACCGCTGTTCTTTTGCACCGAGGGGCAGTAGAAGGAGACCCCGATCACCACCCCGTCGGGGGTGGGGCGGATCATGAACGGATACTGGCGACAGCCGATCGGCTTGGACTTGCGATCGATCTCCGAGTGGATGCGACACAGCTCCTGCTCGTCGAGAAAGATGCAGGAGCCCTCCCGGCGGACGGTGCGGCAGGTACCGTCCTCCATGTCCTCGAGCGGGGAGACTCCGGTCTCTTCCAGGATACGAAGCTCGAGGGCGCTGCCGCGAATCTTGTCGCGCGAGGCCTCGTCCACGTGGATCTGCCAGTTGCGACAGCAGCGCGAGCAGTCGCGGCACTCAAAGCTCTGATCGGCCAGGAAGTGCAGTTGCATCGCCCCCCCTTCGACTCGGGCCAGGAGTTTCCCGGTCCTTGAGGCGAAGGCCGATCGCGTGAGTCGCAACTGCCTCGTGCTCATCCTGCTGCTCTCGCTGGTGCTGGCGGTGCCGGCCGGCTTGGGTCAGGGCCCGCTCTACAGCGTGGTCGAGCTGCGAGCGCTCGACCTGATGTTTGTCCTGCGGGGCAACCAGGAGCCGATCTCGACCGAGCCGAGCGTGGTGATGATCGGCATCGACACGAAGTCGCTTCGTGAGCAGGCCCGCAACACGGTGTTCTGGCTCGAGGACATCGGGCTGGTCTGCAAGGCCCTGGTCGAGGCCGGCGCGCTCTGTGTGGGAATCGACCTTCTGGTGGGAGACAACGGTCTGGGGGGCGGACTGGAGACCCCGAAGTACCGAGCTGTCCGGGAGGTGCTGGAGCAAGAAGAGAGCGTTCTGCTCGAGGCTCTCGCCAGTGAGAAAGTCGTGCTGGCCCAATACTACGAACTGCGAACCAAGACCCTGGTGCCCAACCCCGAGCCCGGAGAGGGGGTCGCCTTCAACGCCCTGGCGACGATGGCGCAATCTCAAGGCAATCTATGCCTGGTCAACGTCGGACAAGAGCAGGGAGTGGTGCGCACTGTACCCTACCTGACGCGCCAGAACGATCCCACCCCGGGCTCGCGAATGTTTGCCTTTCGCCTGGTCGAGCTGGCCCGGGGCAAGCTGTTCGAGCTGAAGGGAAACCGACTCTACCTGGGCGACGACGAGATCCCCACCGAGCTCGACGGCGAAGTTCCCATGATACGCGTCAACTATCCCGGCCCGCACGACATCTGGGGCTCGGCCTTTCCTCGCCGGGCCAGCTTCGTGGATCTGCTCCGCGAGGTGAAGTCTGGTAAGCCACTGGAGGGCTACCAGAACTCTATCTGCATCCTGTTTTACCAGGACTTTGCCGAGCAGGACTACCGAACCACCCCCTACAACCTGGCCACCGGCTTCGACTCGGCCGGAGCGGAGATCCACGCCAGCCTGGTCAACTCGCTGCTGACCGGCCGCCTGATCACGCGGGCCGGCCCGGGAGCGTGGGTAGGACTGACCCTGGCCCTGGCCATGGCCGTGGGTTGGGCTGCCTTCCGTCTGCGCTGGTATCTCAGCCTGCCCATCGCTCTGCTGGTGCTGGTGGGCTACTTTTTTGGCGCCGTCGCGCTCTTCGCCCAGCAGGGTCTCTGGATCCCGCTCGTGACCCCCATCCTGGCCGGGGTCGGAGCCTATCTGGTGGCCTACGTGGCTCGCTACGACCTGGTCAAGCGCCTCCTCGGCAGCATGGTGGGCAGCCAGGTCAGGGACCGCATGCTCGAGGAGACCGAGCTCACGATGCTGAGGGGCGAGCGGCGCCGGGTCACCGTGCTCTTCTCGGACATCAACGACTTCACGCCCGTCACCGAGCGCTCCACCCCCGACCGGGTCATCACCATGCTCAACGAGTACTTCGGCGCCATGAGCGAGATCATCGAGAAGCACGGCGGCCATCTCAAGCAGTTCGTGGGAGACGCGATCATGGTGATCTACAACGCTCCCAGCGATCAGCCCGACCACGCCGCCCGGGCCGTCATGACCGGCCTGGAGATGATCGAGCGGTTGGAGGAGATGAAAGTCAATGCCCAAGGGAGGGAAGGCTTCTACGAGGTCAAAATCGGGATCAATACGGGGGACGTCGTGGTGGGCAACGTGGGGACGGCCAAACGCATGGAATACGCCGCCGTGGGAGACGACGTCAACCTGGGCGCCCGCATCGAGACCCTGACCAAGAAGCTGGGAGCCTTCCTGCTGGTGAGCGCAGCCACCAAGAAGGAGGCCGAAGGCAACCTTCCGGGAGTGGAGTGGATCTCGCGCGGGGTGCAGCAATTCAAAGGAAAGACTGCCGAAATGGAAGTGTTCGAGGTTCGCCGCAAGAAGTGAAACAGATCTCCCTCATCGCCCTGCTCCTTCTCACTCTCACGGGGCTGGCCCGGGCCCAGAACGAGGCTCTGATCACGAAGGTGCAGGGCAGTGTCACCCTCAATGGCAAGCCGGCAAAGGTGGCCCAGCGGTTGGCCCGCGGGGACAAGCTGGAGGTTCCCCAGGGGGGGTCGGTGACGCTGGTCTACCTCACCGACAGCCACAAGGAAACCCTGACCGGGCCCGGTTTTCTAAAAGTTGGAACGCCGGAGCACAAAGGCCAGCTCGAGCGCCAATCGGGCCCGGGAGCAATCAGCAAGGTGCCCAGCGGCAACATCGGCAAGGCCGGGGTGGCCAGCCTCCGGGCCGAATTCTCCTACGCCAACCTGCGTCGCCGCGAGGACGGCAAGGTGGAAGTGGTCTTCTCAGCCCGGCCCGAATTCGAGGGTCCGCTGACCCTCTCGGCCTACTCCTACAATCCCGAGACGGCGGGCCCGTCCGAATCCGCCATCGCGTCCGAGGTGACCGCCAGCGGGCCGAACCAGCAGAACGAGCTGATCGCCCTTCTACCCGAGTCGGTCGAGACCGGTGTGCCGATCCGATTGCTGTTCTCCGCCCCCGATACCCCCACTGTCGGTCGTTGGGCGGTGCTGCTGACCCCCGAGCGAGCCGACAGCCTCGAGTTCATGCGCAAGTGGGCCTTTGAAGAGCCGTTCAGGTTGGAGCGCTTGCTCAGCTATTGCCAGATCGCCTACGAGTGGAACGACTTCTCCGAGGCCCTGCGAGCCGCCCGCCAGGCTTACGATATCAAAAAGAACGAGAGCGTGCGCGAGCTGTTCCGCAAGCTCCTGTTCCTCAACCAGCAAGAAGGAGAAGCGAGAAGCCTTTAGTCCCCGGCGCCGATCAGCACGAAGGGGGCCCAGAAGAACGGCGCGGGGCGATTGGCCCGCACGTGTAGACAGGCCTGACGGGCCGCCTGGGCCGGGCTGCGTCCCTGAGCCAGGGCCCGGTGCAACTCGGCCATCCACTCGGCGGTGGCCACGTCCGAGACCTTCCACAGGCTGGCCAGCACCGAACGGCTGCCGGCGTGCTGGAAGGCGCGCGACAGCCCCACCATCTCGTCCCCACCGGCCCCCTGAAAGCCACCCAGACCGGTCTGGCAGGCCGAGAGCACGGTCAGCTCGGCCTGCATGTCCCACTGCATGATGTCGCTCACGGTCACCAGCGTGTCGGTGGCCACCAGGCCGGAGAACAAGGGGGTGCGCGAGTCCAGCAGGCCATGGGTGGCCAGGTGCACCAGGCGAGCTCCTCGCACCACGCGGGCCAGGTTGGCCCCGGTCATCTCGGCCTCGCGAAGCACCGTGCGCTTGGGATAGAGCGGCTCCACCGAGCGGATCTCGGCCAGAGTGCCTGGCAGAGGCGAGAAATCAGCCCGGGTCACCAGCTTGTGGGCCGATCCCAACTCACCTCCCCAGTTGACGTTGGCGTTGCCCAGGGCGGCCAGCACCACGCCGTCGGCCCCCGCGTGGGGCCGCGCCCGGATCAGCATCCAGGCGGCTGCGCTGGGAAGCTGAGCCACGGCGGTCTTCTCGACCAGCGGAGCGCCTCCCAGCTCGAGGGCCTGAAAGGGCAGATAGTGGAGAGTGCTGTGGGGCACCACCAGCACCTCGCCCGCTCCGGCGAGCTCCTGAGCGGCCGGCTGCAAGAGCAACGTCCCCAGCTCTCCCAACACCGGGCCGCTGGCCTGCTCGAGCTGCAGCAGCCGGCGCCGGGCCGACTCCACCAGCGAGGTCAGGCGCTTTGCGTCCGCTTCCAGGGTCACGGCCCGCAAGCCCTTCTGGGTGAGGATGAACAGCCGCGCCGGTCCTTCCGGGGGAACGTAGTATTCCAGCATGACCCGGTCTGGCCCCAGGGCGGCCTGGATCGCTTTCAGGTCGGGAACGCGCACCTCACGCAAGGAAGCCGTCTCGGGACTCAGCCGGCGGATCTCGTCCAGAACGTCGGACAGTTCGCGCTTGACCTCCCGAATGGGACGCCCCCCGGGCAGCCCGGCCAGGTGATTACGAAGCTCGAGCCGCAGAGCGGCTTCTCGATCCACCAGATTCCGGGGCAGCCTGGAGTTCTGGGGCAGGCGCCCCTGGGCCAGGGACTCCAGGAATGCCCGGGCCCGAGAACGCTCGGAGACGATGAAAGCCTGCTCGGCTTTGTCCTGTTGGAGCAAAAGCTCGATCAGCAGCTGGTAAGCCCGGTGATTACGTCCCAGGAAGGCCGCCTTGGAGGCCGGGGTGAGACCCACCGAAAGCTCCTCGAAGAGGGCGATGGAGCCTTCCAGCGCCTGCACCGCCTCTGCAGCGCGGCCCCGTTTGGCCAGAAGCTCGCCTCGCAGCATCAAGCTGACCGCCTCGGCCTGACGATTGCCCAGCTGGCGATGCCGCTCCAGGGCCCGGGCCGAGGTCTCCAGGGCCTCCTCGGGCTGGCCCAGGCGATTCTGCACGCCCGCCAGGAGGTCCAGCGAGCTGGCCTCCAGGTCGGCCAGGCCCAGCTGTCGCGAGAGCTTCAGCGAGGACTCCAGGTAACCCAGGGCCGCCCGGTCGTCCGTCTCGAGCGCCGCCAAGTTGTTGAGCAGGTTGGCCTGCAGCAGCTCGTCATGAATCTGGCGGGCCAGCTTCAAGCTGGCTTCGAAATTCTGCCGGGCCAGCTCGGCCTGATCGTCCTCTTGATAGGAAGCGGCCAGGTTGTTCAGCGTGTAGGCCTCGCCCCGCTCGTCGCCCGTGCGCCGCCGGGAGCGCAGTGAGAGCTCGTAGAGCTCACGAGCCTCGCTCGAGCGGCCCAGGAACTGATAGGTCAGGCCCAGGGCGCTCAGCGTGACGCCGAGCTGGGTCTCGTCCCGCTCGCTGGCCGCTTGCTCGCGGGCGCGATGCAGACAGTCCAGGGCACGGGGATAATCGCCCAGGTTGTAGTAGACGGTGCCCAGATTGGACAGGGTGATCGCCCGGGGGCTCAAGCGATAGGCCTCCAGGTAGGCGTCCCGGGCCCGCTGGTAGTCGCCCTGGCTCTGACAGGCCTCGCCCAGGTTGTTATGCAGGGTGGCCAGGAACGGGTCCTGGCGGGGACAGACCCGGAGGGCTTCCTCCAGGCTGCTCACGCTCTCTTCCAGGCGCCCGGCGCGATTGAGGATGATACCCCGCTCATTGAGGGCCCGGGCCCGAGCCAGCGGGTCTGTTGCCAGCCGAAGACCTTCGTCGCACAGGGCCAGGGCTCGCTCCAGCTGACCGGCCCGCACCAGCATGTTGGCCGCCTGCAGCCGTCTTCCAGGCAAAACGGCAAGCACCGACTCGATGAGCCCGGCAGCTCGCACCGGGTCGGTCTCGAGCTCGGCCGCCTCCACGGTCAGCTCGGCCGCTCGCGCCGGGTCGCTGGCGGCATACAGCCGGGCTGACTCGAGCAGGGCCTGGCAGGCCGCCTCCGGCTGCTTGAGATAGGCCCGACAGCGCCCCAGTTTGTAGAGCAGAGCCGCTCGCGCGGCAGGCTCGGTCGTCTGGGCGACTCGGGTCTGGAAGTCGGCCGCCGTGCGGGCCACCAGCTCGGGAATGCCATCCGCCGTCTGGAGGGCTTTCTGCTGGCGCTGGGCATTGCCCGCCTGACCCCAGAGCTCGGCCGCCTGGCGCCAGCACTGCTCCATCAGCACCGGGTGCGAGCCCGCGGCGTAGACCACCGCCAGCTGCTCCATCGCCTGGGCTTGCTGGGTCAGATCGCCGGCCTGGCGAGCCAGCTCGAGGACCTCGTCCAGATCGCGCTGGGCGCCCGTATAGTCGTCCAGCTGCAATCGGACCCGGCCACAATGGTAGAGGGCGTAGCGCAGATTGACCAGTTGACCGCGCCCGCGCGCGCTGGCGGCTGCCTTCTCGAGCGCGGCCAGCGCCTCGGCGGGCTGGCCCAGCGCATCGTGGGTCAATCCCATCCGGAACTGGATCATCTCCACCACGTTGGGCTGGCCGGACTGGCCCAGCACCGGCCAGCAGAGCTGGAAGTTGGTCAGCGCTTCCTGGAAGAGCTTCTGGTCGTACTGAACCACCGCCATCTGGTAGCGGATCAGGGCCCGGGCGGCGGGATCGCCCTCGGTGGCCGCCTCGCCCAGCTTGAAGAGGCGCAGACCCTCCTGCCAGTTGCCCGCCTGCACGGCCTGCATGGCTTCATCGTAATGAGGGATCTTGGGCTCGGCTGCCGCCCAGCCGAGCAGCAGCAAGACGATCAGCAGCGTGCGCTTCATCCGAAGCCCGATTCGGGATGCTGGAGAGGCTCCCTGTCGCAGGCGGTCGAAGTCCATGCCATCATGGCCGATACCTTCGACCCCACTGCTCACGTCTCGGCTGGCGAGTGCGTTCGGGCCTTGAAAGAGCAGGGGATCTCGGTCAGCCACCGGCTGGGGGCCCGCATCTTCTCGCTGGGGGCCCGGCAGGTGCGTTTCTCGCTGGCCTTTCTGGAGGAAGCAGCCGCCCAGCCGGAGCTCCTCTTGGGCGACTTCTGGCGCGACCTGGCTCCGCCCCACCAACCGCTGCGCATCGAGCAGGTGCTGGAGGGGCGCGCCGGCGTGCAGCTGGAGGGGGAGATCGCCCACGTGCTCACCCCCGACGAGCTGGACGCGGTGGCTCCCAGCTCCAGCTCGCTGCTGCCGGCCGTGCTGGGCCGGGCCGAGCCGGCCCGCATGAGCGGCGTGCTGTGGGATCGGCGCCGCCTGGAGGAAGCAGCGCTGACCCTGCTCGACGCCGAGAGCCCCACCGAGCTGGTGGAGAACTTCCGCTACCTCTTCCGGGCCACTCTGTCCAGCGGCCAGGACCCCTCCGGTCTGCTGGTCACGGCTCTGCGCCGTGGCAAGCCCGACCTGTCGCGCGAGGTGGGCCACCTGGTACGCGAGCACCTGCACCGCGACCTGGGCCGGGCCCTGGAAACCCTGCAGGAGGAAGACCCCCAGCGGGTGGCCGACGCCGTGCACTACCTGCTCAACGCTCGCGAGAGCGACGTGCTGCGCGACTTCATCCTGTTGCCGGCGCTGCTGCCGGTGCTACGAAAACCCGAGCAGCGCGAGACATTGTTCGACTCGCTGGAGCGGTTGGGCCAGGTGCTGCAGAGCTCCACCCTCACCCAGCAGGGCCTGGACTCGGCCCTGGAGGCCTTCCTGGAGTACCTGCTCGACGACCTGCCCCAGCTCGACTCCGAGCCCAGGGCCTCGCTGACCACCTTCCTGGTGGCCCTGGCCAGCGGCTATCCTGAGCTGCCCGGCTATCTCCTGCGTCGCCTCGAGTCCACCGTCGACCCGGGGCTGCACGTCTTCTACGCCCACGTGCTGACCCGGGTGGAGCTCAGCTCACGCGAGCGCTCCCGCCTGCTCGAGCGCATGCAGGCCACCCTGCTCGAGCACGGACGAGAGCCCGCGCTGCTCGAGAACCTGAAGCTGATCTTCGCGCGGCTGGGGGAGGAAAGCCTGGAAGAGCTCTCCTCCCCCGCCGTGGTGGCCCGCATGTCCCCTGCGCTGCGCATCTTCCTGGTGCAGCTGTGGCACCACTTCCAGCCAGCCGACGTGGGACCCCTCGCCGAGCTGGCCGCCCTGCACCTGCGCGACCGCAGCCTGTTGCTGGCGCTGGTACGAACCCGCCAGCTGCTCTTGCCCCAGGTGGTGGAGCGCATTCTCTCCATGGCCGACCGCAGCGCCATCGTCCTCTACCTCTTGCAGGAGGCCTTCCGCATGGAAGAGCCGGACGACGCGGTGGTGCTCGAGCTGCTGGCTCACTACGGGCTGGAAGCCCTGGAGCCGGCCTTCGCCCGCCTTTGCGAGGAGGCGGCCCTCAAGTCGGGAGCGGCGGCCACGCGCCTGCTTCTCTTCGGCTCGCTGGCCCGGCGCGTGCAGGGGGTCGAGAAAGCGCGCCTGCGCGAGATGGTGCGCCAGTTGCTGGAGTTTCCCATCTTTACGCCCGAGAGCCTGCCGGCCGTCTGGCTGGGCCTGGGCCAGGTGGGCGCCATCCGAGCCCTGGACGAGCGCCTGCGCAAGCAGATTATCGAGCGTCTGGGGGAGCAGTTGTCCCCTTACCCGGTGGTGCGGGTGCAGGCCCTGCTGGCCCTCTACCCGGCTGCTTCCGAGGCCAGCCAGCGCCTGGTGGAGGGCTACCTGCGCGCCCCGCTTGGAGGGCCGGAGCCGGCCCGCGAGGCCCTGAGCGCCTGCCTGGCAGGCCTGGAAGAGCTCTCGGCTTCGGCCCACTTCCCCCACGAGGCCGAGGAGCTGGTGGGAATGCTGTGCCGCACGGTGCTCTGGAAGGGTCGCGAGCAGAGCCTGGAGAGCGTGATGCGCCAGGCCCTGAGCTACGCCTCCAGCGGCGACGGCGTGCGCCTGCCCACCGCCTGGAGCCGGGAGGACCGGGAAGCCTCCCTGCGCATCCTGGGCGCCCTGGCCCGCCACCCGGACGGCCCCGAGCGGCTGCAGTCGCTGGTGGTGGTGCGACTGTTCTCTTTCCTGCAAGACTGGCTGGACGCGGTGGAAAAGGGCAGCGACCTGTATGCTCACCGGGATACCCCGCTGTGGGAGATCCTGGCCCTGGTGCTGCGCCAGCGCCCCGACCCGCGCAGCCACGAGCTCTCGCGCGAGGCCGCCCGGCAGCTTCTGGAAGCCCACCGCAACGTGCCCGGCCAGGTGGCTCTGGACCGGCGCGAGAACGCCCAGCGCTTTCTGATCGAGGTGATGCTGGCGGTGCAGGGAGAGGATCTCTCCGTGCGGGGACGCTCGCTCAACCTGGCCCGCTCGATTCTGGACACCCTGGCCGACCTTGCCCTGCGTGACACCCCCGAGGCAGCCCTGTCGCTCTACCTGCTGCGTGACCTGAAGCGCTCCGAGCGCCTGGAGCCGGGCCTGGAAGCCCGGCTGCGGGGATTTCTGGCCAACCGGGCCTGAAAGACGAACGCCCCCCGACCGCTGGCCGAGAGGC
>CAZWUN010000062.1:0-18851 GCA_964637145.1 uncultured Burkholderiales bacterium | reverse complement strand
CCGGGCGACCCGGCTCACGCGGACTCATCCCCGGTCCACCCGGGCGACCCGGCTCGCGCTCCGCAACTGGAGGGTTCCTTCGAGGGCGGGCCTTGGGGTAGCTGTCCCGGGGCAAAGCCTCCCCCATCTGGGGGCGGCGCGGGGCCGGACGAGCCACCGCTTCCTCCTCGAGCACCTCCACAGCCACCGCCCCATCGCCTCGTAAGTCGCCTTGCTGACCGGCATTCAGCAAATGCTCACGCCCGGCCGACTCCAACCTCACCTGGCCGCTGAACACCCGCACCCGGGTCGACTGCTCATCCAGCATGACCTCGTAGGAGGTGCCGATGGGCACGATGCGAGCGTGCGGGGTGATGGTAGCGATCCGAGCATTGGATTCGTTCACCCAGACCCGTCCCCGGCGCAGCTCGAGCTCGCCTTCGATCCTGCGAACAGAGAGGTTGCGACGTACACTGACCAGGCGCAACTGGCTGTTTTGGCCGAGAGATACCTGACTGGAGGCGCCCACCACCAGTGAGGAGGCCTCCTGGCCTGTGCTCACCAGGGCCCCGTCGCTCAGAGCCTGGGCCGAGCGCACCCGCTGCGAGCCCACCTCGGGGTTGCCGCCAGCGACCACCGTGAGTGGCGGAGGCGTCGCCAGCACGATCTGCGGCCTGGGAACCGGCAAGAAGACTCTCAGCAGACCAATTGTCAACGCGGCACAGGCAGCCGCGGCCAGCAGGGTGCGTCGCCAGCGAACCAGAGGTGCCCGCGGCAGCGAAATCACCGTCGCCTGGCTGTCCAAACGCTCTCGAAAACGTTCCATGAAACCTTCCGGGAGCTCCGGAGGTGGCAATTCCGCGGTCAACCGACCAAGCAGCTCACCGGCCGCCACCCGTCGCTGACAAGACTCGCACCCGTTCAGGTGTCGGCGCACTTGCTCGCGTTCCTGGGGGGGAAGCTCTCCCTCCAGGTAGTCCAACAGCTGCGCCTGGAACCGATCCTCTCCGCTCATCGAGGCTGTCCCTCCAGTACATAAGGAGCCAACAGCTCCATCAACTCTTTCTTGGCCCGGTGGTAGCGCACCCTGATCGCCTGGGAGTTGGAATCCAACATCCGGGCGATCTCGTCGTGGCTAAGACCCTCCACCTCGCGCAGCACGAAGACCACCCGCAGCGAGTCGGATAAACGCAAAATGGCCGCTTCCAGCACCTGGCGCAACTCGCTCGTCTGCAGAGCGGCCAGGGGTTGAGCGGAAGCATCCTGATCGGCCACCTCGCGCGGGTCGTCCTCCAGCGAGGTGGCAAACAGGTTCTTCCGGTCCAGCCGGTTCAAGGTCAAGTTGACGGCGATGCGATGCAACCACGTATAATAGGCCGAGTCTCCGCGGAAGGAAGACAAAGAGGCGTAAGCGCGGAGCAGAGTTTCCTGGGTCAGATCTTCCGCCTCCTCTCGCCGCCCCCGCACCATTCGGTAAACGAGCGCATAGATTCGGGGAGCGTAACGCTCGGCAAGCATCTCAAAGGCGTGCCGATCGCCTTGCTTGGCGGCGGCAACCAGGCTGCGTTCATCCTCGAGCAAACGGATCTCCCACTTGTACAGACTTGGACCGGGGCACCTGGATTATGTTACAGGGGTCTGCCTCAAAGGAATCTGTAGGGAACCGTTGTACGCCGTCGAAGCCAGTCCGAAATGCGGAGCGGAGTTCTTTCATGAGCCAGAGTCCGGATGTGTCCGCCACCCGGCGGGATACCGAGGCGCTGGAAGCCGGGCAGCTGCGGCTGCTGCTGGATGTAGGCCGGTTCTTCAACTCAACCCTCGAGTTCGGACAGGTCCTGGACATGGTCATCGACAAGGTGATCGAGATGATGCGAGCCGAGCGGGGCTGCGTCATGATGCTCTCCGACGACGGCACCGACTACCATCTGGTCCGAGCGCGCGGACTTGGACACAACGAGATCCAGGCCGAAGGCTTCTCCTTCAGCCGCAATCTGGTGCGCCAGGTATTCGAAACCGGCCAGGCGGTCCTGGCCAACAACGCCATGAAGGACGAGCGTTTCAAGGCCTTTGCCAGCGTCTCCCTGCACAATTTGCGCTCCATCATGGCGGCCCCGATCATCATCAAGGGACGAACGGCCGGCCTGATCTATGTGGACAACCGCATTCAGGACGGTGTTTTCAAAGAGACCAACCTGGTCTTGCTCTCGGCTATCGCCAACCAGGCCGCCCCTGCCATCGAGAATGCCCGCCTCTATGCCATGAAGAAGAAGATCATCCTCTGCCTGGCCAATGCCATCGAGGCCAAGGATCTTTACACTCGCGGACACGTCGAGCGGGTTTGCCTCTACTCCATGGCGATCGCCACCGAGCTCGGCCTGTCCGCCGAGGACCTGGCCGACCTCGAAATCTGCTCGTTTCTCCACGACGTTGGAAAAATCGGCGTCTCCGACGCCATCCTGCGCAAGCCGGGCAAGCTCACCGACGAAGAGCGGCTCGAAATGCAGCGGCATTCCGCCCTGGGCGAATCCATGGTCTTGCCCATCGACATTCCTGGCCGGGTCAAGCTGGCCATTCGCCAGCACCAGGAGAACTTCGACGGCTCTGGTTACCCGGATGGCCTGGCGGGCGACCAGATCCACCAGTTCGCGCGCATCATCGCCGTGGCCGACACCTGGGACGCGATGACCAGCGACCGTCCCTACCGCAAGGCGCTCGACCGCGATCGGGCCATCAATGAATTGCGTTCGGCTGCCGGCACCCAGCTCGACCCCACCATTGTTTTTGCCTTCTTGCAGGTACTCGAGCGAGGCGAAGAGAGTCTGGTGCAGTTGCAGATCACCGATACCACGAATCGCATCGCCCTCTGAAGGTCACTTTGGCTCTGCGAGAAATCGATTACGACCTGAATCGGGACATCCAGCAAGCGCTCGACGGTCTGGGGGATACGACCCCTCACGAGTTGCTGCAGCGGCACTTCCGACCCCGGTCCATGCGCCCCCGAGCTTACGCTCGCCGCTACGCCATCGCCCGCCGAGTCCAGTCTCTGCTGATCGGCCCCGACGACCGCATTCCCAGCCGCCCGTCCCCGGGCTGGGATCTACTGGTGCTGTTTGGACTTGGCTATTCTTTACCCGACCTGGAGCGAGTCTACCGGAACCTGGAGTCGCTCGATCCCCATCCGGCAGTGCTGGCGGGCTTGCCCCGAGCCCCCCTGGCAATCGCCGAGGAACTGCGAGAGCTGGCCGCCCTGGATCGCCTCGAACGCCAGCCATCCTACCGCGACTCGGAGGAAGCCGCCCGCGAATTGGCCACCCATCGCAGCTATCTCCTACGCCGCGTACGCGAGCAGATCCAGACCGCGCTCCGGCCCCGGGCGTTCCGCTGGCGCCACCGCGGAATCCCGCTGGAGTGGACGCCGGCCGAGCACCGCAAAGCGTTCTTCATCCAGGCTCTGGAAGCCATCTACCCAGACACTCCCACTCACCGTCCAGCGGCCGGGCGGCGGGCCATGGCCGGGGCCCTGGAAGAGCTGCTCGACCGCGAGCGCCCGCTGCTCTTGTCCTGCAGCCTGACTTGCGGCTCCTCCGAAGTCTTGCAGCGAGCCTTACTCAGCCCGGGTATCCTCAAGTCGCTGGGCGAGCACGGCAGCTACCGCCACCTGGGTGTGGAGGAATGGCCCCAGGGCGAGAGCCCCGAGCTCCGGTTGTGGCGCGACCTACTCGATCAGCTGTACGGAGACCGCGAGTCAGAACGCTCCGAGAGCCTGGCCGACGTGCTCGCCTGGCTCGCCGAGCCGCCCCGTGGACTGCGTGGACCCCTGGCTCACCTCTTTCTGGGAGCTGCCCTGAGGGTACGCTCCGAAGACCTCGAGCTTCGCCAGGGCGACCAGACCTTGAAAGCAGACGTGGAGACCTTTCGCCAGGCGCTGGACTGCCCATCGCGCTACGAGCTTCGCTATCGGGTGGCTACCCGAGCCGAGGAGGCCTTTGTCAAGGCGGTGCGAGGGCTCTTCGGCACCTCAAGCATGACCATGCTGGCCGAAGGCGACCTGTGGCAGCGGACCCACCGCCAGCTCCTGACCTGGCTCGAGCATCTGCCCAGGCTAACGCGCGTGCTCCGAGACGCTCATTCTCAGGGAGCCCAGCAACTGCTCCTCCTCCTGGAGGGCTGTCGCGAGTCCCCTCCTCGCGAGCTGTTGAGCCAATCTTTACCAGGGATCGCTGGCCTGACAGGAATTCCCCTCGTGGAGGACCAGAGCATCTACCTGGGGAGACTCGACTCGCTGATCCAGGAGTTGGAGGACTTCCTGGACAGCAAGATGGCCGAGCTTGCCCAGCAAATCCAGCGCCACATCACGGGCGCCTCCAAGAATGGCATGGAAGCGGTGGACTGGTTGGACCGCGGAGCTCGAGTCTGGCTCGAGGGTCTGCATCCTGGAACCACCAATCGACCGTTCAGTCCATGGGGAGAAGCCCTGCGGCAGGCGGTCATGAGTGAAGAGCCGGTTGAACAACGCTGGTTCGTCGAGCTGCCTCAAGCCCTGGAACTGGCCGCTCTGGGCGACTGGAACCAGGACTCCGGCCGCACCTTCCTGGCCCGGGTCATGCAGGCCCGAGCCGAACTCGAGCTCTGGAAGGTGCAGGAAGTCCTGGCTCCCGGCCAGGATCCTGTTCGGCTCAAGGAGCAGGTTCGGGAGTGGGTCCACACCTCCATGGAACTGGCTGGCCTCAGCATCCCCGAACGCGAGGCGGTTCTGCTCGACCTGCTTGACGAGATGGTCTGGGTTTAATTCCTTTCACTCACCGAATTCAAAAAAGATAAGGTGGGAATGATTTTCGCTCAGGCAGGGAACCGCCCGTCGGGCGGGAAGAATTTCAACCCCGCTCGTCGATAGCGGAGATTCTTTTCGGGAGGGAGTGCCGGTGACCTCGGAACCGACTCCGGTCGACTTTCCAGGCAAGACTTCGCGGGTACGCCTCTATCTCGAGGGTTTCTGGGGTACCTGGCTGCTGCACGTAGGCCGCGAGCTCGGACTGTTTGAAGCCCTGGCGCAGGAGCCCCGAACCGCCGCCAACCTGGCCAGGCACCTGGGATATGAGCTCGGTTACATCGAGGTCTGGTGCCGCGCCGCCCACGCTTATGAATTCCTCAGTGGCTCGGCCGAGGAGGGCTACACTCTCGAGCCCGAGGCCGAGGCCCTGGCCCCCGGCCTGGGGGCCTGGGTCAACACCTACATCCAGGTCACCCAGAGAGTTTACGAGAGTCTGGAGGCTGTCTTCCGCGGCAAAGCGTTCCCCGAGCCCAGCCTGAGCCTGCGCATGCTGCTCGCCGACGGGCTGCGCAGCTCGTACGCCTACCTTTGGGAGCATCAGATCCCTCAGGTCGAGGCTCTCCATGAGCGCTTCAGGAAGGGTGGGCGTCTGGTGGAATTCGGCTGTGGCTGCGGCTACGGTCTCGAGCAACTGCGCAAGGTCTATCCGGAGGTCGAGCCTACCGGCATCGAGCCCGACTATGAGTGCGCCCGCGAGGCTGAACGAGCCACCCGTTCGGTCATCGTGGTGGGCACGGCCGAGGAGTGCCGCTACGAAGATCGCTTTGACTTCGCAGTCTTTCACCGCTCGCTTTCCCTGACCGAAGACCCGGCCGACGCTCTGAAGCGGGCCGTCGGGGCCTTGAAGAAAGGTGGCTACCTCATCGTAAGCTCCGAAGCCCAACTGCCCTCCAGCGAAGGGGAAAGGCGGGCGCTCGAGCCGCGGCTGCGGCTGGGCGAGCGATTCTTCTACCAGATGTTCCTGGCGCCCGACTCCCTGCGAAACTTCACCTCGGAAGAGATCGTGCAATGGTGCACCGCAGCCGGAGCCCCCCTGGTGGTCTACCTGCCCGGAAGCGAGCAGGGATCCCCCGCGTTCATCTTCAAACGCGAGGGCAAGAAAGGGCGGAGCTGACGGTTGCGGATCCCGCCAACCGGCGATCTGTCGGCCCAGCTTGCGGCCGCCGACCCGGCCGTGGAGATCGAGCTCGAGCCAGGCGACTATCGGCTATCCACCAGCCTGACCGTGAACGCGCCCCTGCGCTTGAAAGGGGCGGGCATGTTCCAGACCCGGCTGGTGGGTGCCGCCCACGGCCCCCTGCTCGTGCTGGCCCAGGGAGGGCGACTGGAGGGGCTTACGGTGGAGCGCACCGGAACCGAGTTCGGCGCCGTGGTGGTCGTCGAAGGCGGGCGTCTGGAGGCAAGGGGCTGCCGCTTCCGGGGGGCACTCAGCCACGAAGCGGAACGCCAGGCAGGGCTGATCCTGCGCGGCCGGACCGAGTCCGAGTTGAGCGAGTGCCACTTCGACCACAATCAGGGTCACGGGCTGGGAGTTTACGACGACGCCCGCTGCCAGGCGGTGAGATGCCAGGCCAAGAGCAACCAGAATTTTGGGATCCATCTGACAGGCCGGTCCCGGGGCCGGGTCGAGTCCTGCGAGTGCGCCGAGAACGGTTCGGGAGTGGGACTGGCCGGAAACTGCAACTTCGAGCTCTTCAAGAATTTCTGCCACCACCACAAGAGCGGCATGGGCATCAGCTGCGCCAGCGAAGGCGAAGTGGTGCTGCGCAAGAACGAGTGCTCGGCCAATGTGAGCGGTATCGAGTTGCGCGACAACACCCGCGCCCAGGTCGATCGCAACGAGTGCTCCGAGAACAGTGTCAGCGGGATCACGTGCTTTGACCAGTGCGCCTCCCTGATCAAGAATAACGCCTGCCGGGCCAACGGTCAGGGGGGCATTCAGGTATGGGAGCAGGCCCGTCCTCGCGTGGAGCGCAACTTTCTTTTCGGAAACGAGAGCGTGGGGATATCCTTCCACGAGGGCTCAGCGGGCGTGGCCCGGGGCAACCAGTGCATAAGGAACGGCATGGGAATGTCGATCAACGATCTGGCCTGCCCCGACCTGATCGGCAACGAGTGCAACGGCAATGGGGCCGGGCTCACCTACTTCGATCAGGCCGGTGGCAACGCCAACGCCAACAGGCTCAATGAAAACGAAGCAAGCGGAATTCAGGTGGGGGACTCCTGCTCCCCCCGGCTGCTCAACAACCAGTGCTCGTCCAACGGTCACTACGGCATCCTCTTTCTCCAGAATGCCGGCGGGGAAGCCCGCGGCAACCAGTGCTGGAAGAACCAGAAGAGCGACCGCGTAGTCATCATGGACGAGGCCGCCCCGACGCTGAACGGCAACCTCACCCACCGGGCCGGAGAAGGTTTCTTCGACCGCATCAAGGGCGTGTTCAGTAAGGCTCGGGTCCGCGAGGAGGTGGTGGAAGTTGGCCCCGAGCCAGACGATGAGCTGGCCCAGGCTACCGAGCTGAGCGACCTGCCCCGCAACCTGCAGCAAATGGTCGTCATGAAGGCCCCCCAAGACCTGCTCGAGCAGGCCCGGGCTCGCTCTGAGGACATTCAGCGGCGGCCTGAGGATCCTGAGAGCTATCTCGCTTACGCGGCCGTGATGGAACGATTGCTGGAGGCCGGGGCCCAGCCACGTGAAGGCTGGTTGGAAGGGGCGGCCCGGGCGCTGGAGCGAGCCCTCGAGCTGAAAGCGCCGGACGAGTTCAGCATCCGAATGCGAGCGGGCAAGGCCCGGTATGAGCTGCGCGAGAGCGAATGCGTGGCTCACTTTCGCGCCGCCGTGGCCCTCCGGCCCGAGTCCCCGGAAGCGCGGCTGAGCCTGGTGCAAGGACTTCATCGTTCGGGGGAGTTGGCGGAGGCCGTCGCTGCGGGCCGAGAGGGAGTGGCTCGTTGCTCTGGACTGGCCGAGCTGCACTATGAGCTGGCCCTGGTGCTGGAGCGCACGGGGGAGACGGGCGAGGCCCGAGAGCACTACCTCGAGTCGGAACGGCTCAACCCGGACGACTATCGGGTCCAGAACGACTTTGGGGTCACCCTGTTCGGACTGGGCGAGTATGAGGAGGCCCTCAGGCGATTCCGCCACGGGCTCTCGCTCCGACCCGACGACGAGCTGGCCCAGAAGAACCTCGACCGCTGCCTGGGTCGCCTGGACGAGCTGGCCACCGCCGCGGCCCACGGCCGCCAGGCCAGCGTCTCGTTACTCTTCTGTCCGGCCTGCAGCCTTCCCATGGATGCCCTGCAGGTGCGCGAGGTCGAGCTCGACCGCTGTGGGGCCTGCGGAGGACTGTGGTTCGATGGCGGCGAGCTCAAGGTGATCCTCACAAAGATGGACCTACCGGGCGAGGTGCTCGAGCCCCCGGCCCAGGCGCCCGAGAAGGCGCTCCGCAAGCCGGGTCAGCGGCCCTGCTGTCGATGCAAGGAGCTCCTGATGACGACCCGGATCCGAAACGTCGAGTTGGACGTCTGCCAGCTTTGCCGCGGTGCCTTTCTGGACCGGGGCGAGTTGGGCGAGTTGTTCAGGCAGCAGGAAAAATTGCTCAAAGATTGAGCAGAGCGTCGGCCGCCAACCAGAAGAGCGTCTCGCGCACGGCCAGTCGGTGCCAGTCGCGCGGATCCCAATCGGCCCCGCTGACGTCGTCGCCGCCGTACAGGTATTGGCCCAGCTTCACCCCGCGAAACTGGGCCACGGCCAGCAGAGCGGCCGTTTCCATCTCCACCGTCAGGCAACCCTCGGCGCGACGCCGTTCGACCCGGGCTCGAGTCTCGCGATAGACGGCGTCGGTGGTCCAGGTGCGACACAAAAGATAAGGACGCTGCGACTCGCGCAGGGTATCCTCCAGCACTCGCACCACGGAGGGATCGGCCCGCACCTCGCGGGCGGGAGGCAGGTAGTGGTAAGACGTGCCCTCGTCGCGCACTGCCGCGAAGGGGAGCATGAACTGGCCAGGCGCGATCTCTTTATCCAGCACCCCGGCTGAGCCGCAGGCCACAAACTTGCTGAAACCCAGGGCGATGGCTTCCTCCAACATGCAAGCGGCCAGCGGAGCGCCCACGCCCGGATGCAACAGGCCGAGCCTCTGGCCGCGGTGCTCGATCATGAAGACAGGATGGCGGACGAACTCGGTGCGCAGCGAGGCGACTGGCTCGCCCAACTCGGCGGTCAGCTTCTCGAACACGTCCTGGAAGAAGCACAGCACACAACCCTCGGGCAGGCCTTCCACCGGCTTGACGGCTCGCGAGGGCTCGATGACGGCCTGGCGATCCTCGTCGAATTCGAGCAGCGGGAGTTCAGCCAACCAGGCTCCACCAGTAGCCGACATCCACGGCCATGCCCAGACGGTCATCCAGGGAAAGGTGCAAAGACATCTGGCTGACCCGCTCCAGGCGGGGCCGCATGGGGCGGAGCTCGCCCAGCACCGGTCCCAGACTGTCGCCGGTGGGTCGCCACAGCTCAACCCAGTTCTGCAGCGATGAGCAGCGCCAGCTGATCTGGAGGCCCACCTCGCCCTCCAGCAGAGGCTCGACCTGGCTCTCCACCAGCTTCTGGCGCAGGTCCTCGCGCCAGCGCGACGCGGCCGGGCCCCAGGTGCGAAGGCAGCTCCGATGCTCGCCCTGCTGGGGGGGCGCCGCCCGCTCGGCCTGGCTGATGCGGAGCACATTCTCGGGATTGTCGGTCCTTCGCACCGTGGCCAGCCTCAGGGGCAGACCCCGCGCCAGCGGGGCCAGCAGGGTCTTCAGATCGACCGCAGCCGGCCCGGCCACCTCGAGCTCCATCGCCAGGTAAGGCTCGCCGGCCAGATCCTCGGCCTGAGCCGAGAGTTGGGCCGGCAGCGAGCGCGAGGCTGGCAGCTTGAAACCGCGCAGCTCATAGAGCGGTCGGACCGCGCGCCACAGCTTCCAGTCGTCTGGCCCGGGCAGGGGCGTCTGGAAGCGCGGGGGCGGGAATTCCTGATAGTCGAGCTTGCGCAACCTGGGGCGAGGCATCGGCTGTGCATTCTGTAGTCCCGGCCGCCTGTCCCTGCAGGTTGGGGTCATGTGACCCTGCCCGGGGAGGGCTCCCCTCTGGCACAATCGAGGTGCGGAGGTGAGAACAAAATGTTCAATGAGCAGATCGACCTTCAGGAGCGCCTTCAGGGCAGCCTGCGACTCCACCTGATGGTGATGGGCGAGGAATAACCCACCCTGGCAGTAGAACCAGATCCGGGTGAGCCTGGAAGCCCTGCGCCGACGCTGGAGATTCGAGCGAGCCGGACAGGGCTTTCTGAATCCCATCTACTTCTCGGTTGGTGCCCGCTGGATCACCTGGTTGATCGCGCTGGGGATCGTGCTGTTTCAGGCCGCCCCACCCGCCAACCTCGAGCATGCCTGGCCGCTGCTGGTCGTCACCGCATTGCAGCTAGGCATCATGGCTCTCTATCTACCCTTCCTGCGTCCTCGCCTGGGCAAAGCCATCGGCTTCACCGAGAACAATCCCCTGCTGCCGGCCCTGGACATCCTGGCCTCCTCGGCGGTGATCTGGCTCTCGGGCGGGTGGCGGAGCCCATTCTACGAGTACAGCCTGACCTCGGTCCTGGCACCCTCGCTCAAGTACGGGCTGCGAGGCGGCACCTTTGCCTCCCTCGGCTACTCACTTTGCTTTCTGGCGGCAGTGGCTTACTCGGGTCCTGGCATGGCCGCCGTCTACAACAGCGACGGGCGCCTGGACGGCGGATTCGTGGGGGCCCTGCTCAACCCGTTTCTGGTGGCCTTCTTCGCGGCCTTTCTGGCCGAGTTGCTGCGTCGACTGGAGCGCGAGAAGGCGCGCGTTCGCGACCTGGCCGCCCGGGAAGAGCGCTCGCGCCTGGGGCGCGAGATTCACGACGGGGTCGCCCAGACCATGTTCATGCTCACCCTGTCCCTGGATGCGTGCCGCGAACTGGCCAGCCGGGCTGAGCAGACGGTTCTGGAGGAGAAGTTGGGCCAGCTGTTGCCGGTGGCCCGCCAGGCCCTCTGGGAGGTACGCAACGCCATGTATGACAAAGCGGCTCTGCTGGAAGGAGAGACCCCCTTCAGCGAAGCCCTGGCCCGCCTGGTGCGCGAGTTCGAGTCGGTGAGCGGCATTCCGGTCGAATTGAAGCTCGAGGGGACGGAACCAACCTTGCCCGTGGCCCAGCGAGTGGCCCTCTACCGGGTCATCCAGGAGGCGCTGGCCAACGCCTTCAAGCACTCGGGCAGTCTCCGGGTGAGCTTGCACCTGACCTTCACTCCGGGAGAAACCTGCCTGTGCGTGGAAGACACGGGCAGAGGCTTCGACCCCTCAACGGTGCGCCCCGGACACGGACTGGGGAACATGCGCGCACGAATCGAGGAGTTGCAGGGGCGACTGAGCCTGGTGAGCGCCCCGGGAGAGGGCACCCGGGTGCAGGTCAGCTTGCCGGGAGGGTAGCAAATGCTGCGATTGATGCTGGTGGATGATCACGAAGTCGTGCGCACGGGTCTCGCCACGGTGCTGGCCCTGGAAGAGGACCTTACGGTCACCTGCGAGGCCGCCAGCGGCGAGGAGGCCCTGGCCCGGCTGGAAACCGGCCCGGTCGATTTGGTTCTGATGGATGTCATGATGCCCGGCATGGGCGGCGTGGCGGCCTGTCGCGAGGTGCGCGACCGATATCCGGGAGTGCGGGTGCTGATGCTGACCTCCTCTTCCGATGACGAGGCGGTGCTCTCCTCGCTGGTGGCCGGAGCCAGCGGCTACCTGCTCAAGAATGTGCGCCGCGAAGAGCTGGTGAGGGCCATCCGACTGGTGGCCGAGGGCCAGCAGATGTTGGACCCGGCGGTCACCGATAAAGTGACCCGAAAACTGGTCGAGATGGTGACCCGACCCCGCTCCGACGAGGAAGGTCCCCTGTCCGAGCGCGAGGTGGAGATCGTGCGCCTGGTGGCGCGAGGCTACACCAACCGACAGATCGCAGAAGAGTTGGTGATCGCGGAGAAGACCGCCCGCAACCACATCAGTCGAATCCTCGACAAGCTCAACCTGTCCCGCCGCAGCGAGGCGGCTGCCTGGGCCGTCCAGCAGGGGTTCGTCAAGCCCGGTTAGGCGGAGTGGATCTTCGCTCGGCCGCTTCCAGGAGGCGCGCGGTCAGGTTGGGGAAGGCCGTTTCAAAGACAAATCCCAGCCGACTGAGGAAGCTGGGATAGACCTCCGGCACCGGGTGCAACACGGCTTTGTAGATGCAGCGAGCCAGGTAGTCGCTCGTGTGCACCAGGCCGCGGGGGCGGTATTCTCGACCTGACCGGTTCTCGGCGGCGGCAAAGAAGTCGGTCTGTACCGAGATAGGCAGAACTTCGGTCACCTTCACCCCGTGGCTGGCCGCCTCCATCCGGAGCACCTGAGAGAAAATGTGCATGGCGCCCTTGCTGGGAGCGTAGGCGCTCATTCGGGCCAACCCGCGCCGGCCCGAGGCCGAGGAAACATTGATGAGATGGCCTCGGCGGCGCTCGGCCATCCCTGCCAGGGCTTGCCGACAGAGCGAGACGGGGGCGAAGAAGTTCACCTCGAAGACCCTGCGGAGCTTTTCCGGGGGAGTATCCAGGAGGGTTGCATGCAGGCCGATGCCAGCGTTGTTGATCAGAACATCCAACGGCCCAACTGAGCGCTCCACCCGCTCCACCAGTCCCTCGACCTGGCCCGGATCGGTCAGATCCACTTCCAGGGCATAAGCGCCCAGTTCCTGGCCCAGATCAGCCAACTCGACGGGCTGGTTGGAGATCAGAGCCAGCCGCGCTCCCTGACTGGCCAGAAGCCGCGCCGTGGCCAGCCCGATGCCGGCCGAGGCCCCCGTGATCAGGATCGTGCGTCCCTGTAGCGTCATGGAAAAAAGTTCACAACCGAAAACCTATTCTCTCCTCCGGGTAGAAGCACCAAACGCTTGTTTTATGCCGTTCCAAAGCTTGAAAAGGTTTACAGAACTTTCGCTTGACTGTTCCGTTAACCGGGGATTAATATCAGACGGTAGAGATGTACTGGTATACGAGTCTCTGTGGAAAAGATTGGGGAAAAGTGAACAACTTTTCCCGATTGTTATTTTCCGGCCAGGCGCGCTAGCCTTCGACGGCACGGATGTAGGCTTCCACCGCGTGCAACATGCGCGTGCTTTTAATCTTGTCTCCGCTGAACTTGATGGCGTAGCAGAATTCGAGCCGATGGTCAAAGTTGCTGCCCGACTGGGCCGCGGCGTCCTGAACTTCCTTCCTGAGCTGAAAGATCACGCGCTTTTCCTCAGGGCCAAGAGTGTTCATGGCGATCTCCATCAGCTTCATCGCTTCCAAGACCGCCGGATTCTCTGTTTCCCCCTGGGAGACTCCCGCCTCGACATCTCCTCCACCCTCTGGAACCGGCTCTTCGCTCAAGAAATCTAGACCTCCGTCGTGATGGCTGGTCGCTTCTCTTCGGGTCGCACTTGCCCCTGCCAAATCCGCGATCAACGCCGACGGGGGCGCTTCTTGCGCGCCCCTTCAAAAGAGGCTTCCCGAGCGGGTGTGCTCTCCTGAGAAGGGGTGCTCTCCTGAGACGCCTCCGGGGGCTCCTCCAACTCTGGCTCAACGGCGCAGACCGGGCTCTGGCACGAGGGACAGAGCTCGGCTGCCTCCCCCACCAGGCTGCGTCCTGCGGGCACCTCGAAAGTGCCCAGTTGCTCATGGGTCACCGTCAGCGTGTAGCGGGCCAGGTGCTGGGCCACGACCCGTACGGGGCCCTCGGGCAGACGCAGGGTAGAACCGATGGGGGGCATCTCGCGCCTGAGCTGGCGGTAGGTCTCATATTCATAGCGCAGACAGCACATCAAGCGCCCGCACGAGCCCGAGATCTTGGTCGGGTTGAGCGACAGGCCCTGCTCCTTGGTCATCTTGATGGAGACCGGGGAGAACTCTCGCAGCCAGGAGGAGCAACAGCACTCGCGCCCGCATGGGCCGATCCCCCCGCTGCTCTTGGCCCGGTCGCGGGCCCCCACTTGATGGAGCTCGATCCGACGCCGCAGATGCGAGGCCAGATCGCGCACCAGCTCGCGAAAATCGACCCGACCTTCGGCCGAGAAGTAAAAAACGATCCGATTGCCGTCCAGGGTATATTCCGAGCCCAGCAGCTTCATGGGCAGGTTGTGATGGGCCACCCGGTCGCGGGCCACCCGCAGGGCTTCGGCTGCCCTCAAGCGATTTCGAAAGTGCACCGTCAGGTCGTCCTGGGTGGCCCGACGGTGAATGCTGGCTTTGATCTCCCCGGCTGCCTCGGGCGGCACTTCCTGGACCCCGACGACGCGGCCAAGCTCCAGGCCTCGGGCCGTCTCCGCCACAACCGCCTCGCCGGCCTGGTAGCGAACCGACCCGACAGGGTAGTAGAACACTTTGCCCACCGACTGAAAGGTTACTCCAACCATCTCCATTGCGCCATTCAGCTTCCGCGGGCCGAGCCGATAAGCCTTTTTTCAGGCCCTGGCTGCTAGGATGGGAGCGCCATGATCATTGCCAACCAGCTCTCGAGCCTGCCCAACCAGCGTCCCCCCCAGCTGCCCAGGGCCGCCTGCCAGGACCAGTTCCAGCCCCAGAGCCTCACCAGCATGCAAGAAAACCTGGACATGCTCAAGAACCTGCGCGAGATCCGGCAGGCCCTGGGAAAGAGCACGAGCGAGGCGGCCGAGCGAGAGCGAACCCTGCAGCAGAACATGAAGCTTGCCGCCGAGCCCCCTCGCCAGTTCTCACCGGAGACTCACGCCGAGGTAGCCGCCCATCTGGCCGGCGGACCCCCGCCCGCCGCCCTCGAGCCCCAGGACCTCGAGAAATTGACCGTCTTCAAGAAACTGGCCGACCGGGGGGTGCAGTTCGTCGAGCCTCCCCTGAAGTTCTACCAGATCGACCAGGACGGGATGGGCTTCGACACGGCCTCGCGCATCCAGACCACGCCGCCCGAATGCGCCTTCCTCAAGCTGATCGCCTACAAATTCCACGCTCCCGAGAACCAGCTGCACTTCTGCACGATGCAGGGCTCCATGTTAAGCACCGCCACCTTGAGGGCCGACTATCTCGAGAGCCTGGACTTCTTCCTGGACCAGAGCCAGCGCGGCCAGGCCTTCTACAAGAAGACCGACAAGGGCTACGAAGCCATCGAGTTGGCCAGCGACTTCGTCAGCACCTACAAGGCAGACCCCCAGAGCGCCCTGGTCAAGGCCCGCCCCGGCGACTTGCTGCAAACGGCGCAGGCCATCGAATCAGACGGCTACATTCCATTCCGCGATCTGCAAGCCCGGCCCGAGAGCCAGCCCCAGGTGGCTGAGAGCCAGAGCCAGGTGGTGGTGGGAGGCGTCTTGCTGCGCAAGCGTCGCCCCCAGCCCTGATCAACCAGCCCGGCGCACCAGGATCAGCGACACGTCGTCCGGATATTCGCCCGAGAGCGGCAGGCGCACCAGGGCCAGCAGGGCCTCGGCCGCCTCCTCGAGCTCGCTCGCCGAAGCGGCCTTGATGATGCGCTCGGGATCGGTGTAGCGCAACAGGCCGTCGCTGGCCATGAGCAAAGTTGGCTCCTCCCACTGGCCGCGAAACGGAGCCGGGAAGGCCGCCCCGCTGCCCAGGTAGGGCTTGCGCACCGAGGTCAGCACCCGATGGATACGTGGCCCGACCAGCCAGGCGCCCGAATCGCCCACCACCCCGCCCGAGATGCGGTCAGCCGAGATGCGCGCCAGCACGGCCGTGGTCTCGCCCACGCCGGCCAGAGCCGTGTCCATCTCTTGCAGGAACGGCACCGGGAGCAGGCGGTCGAAATCTCGCGACACCGCCTCGAGCAGGCTGCTGGCCGCCTCGGCCCCGCCCGGACGCCCTCCCACACCATCGGCTACCAGGCCAACGAGCTCGAAGCCACTCTCGAAGACCGCGGCCCGGTCTTGCATCTCGCGGTTGCCCTGAGCCAGCCGCAGGGCGCTCAGCAGCGGGACAGATGCAGGCATAAGCGCTGCAAGACCAGCCTTCCGTTCAGGTTGGCCTGCAGGTGCTCGCTGGCCTCCAGCAGGAGCTCCAGCGCCTTGCGGGGGCGGGCAATCCCGCCTTCGGCGGCCAGGCGGCGCAGGTCGTCGAGCCGGTCGCGGTTGATCACCGCCCCCTCTGCTCCGGACGCGGCCAGGTGCAAGAGATCGCGGTAAAAGAGCCGGCAGGTGTCCAGCACGGCGGCCAGCGACACGCGGGCCTCCTCGCCGGCGCGCAGCTTGTCGAGCCTGGCGGCTGTTTCCAGGGCCGGCCAGATCTGGGCACCGTGCAGGCCGCCCAAGAGGTCGAGGGTGGTGCAGCGAAGCTCCCAGAGAGCCTTGTTCTCGAGCCAGCCCAGGGCCACGCCCGGCCGGCCTCTGGCCAGGTGGGCCAGAGTGCGGGCCTGCTCGGGCTCGGCTCCGCGCTCCTCGAGCTCGCGCCACAGCTCCTCGGGGGGCACGCTCTGAAAGCGCACCGGACGGCAGCGCGAGCTGACGGTGGGGAGAAGGGCCGATTCGCTGCAGCTGATCAGCACCATCACCATGCTGCCCGGAGGCTCCTCCAGGGTCTTGAGCAGGGCGTTCTGAGCCTCCTCGGTGAGCGTCTCGGCCTCGGCCACGATCCAGACCCGATGGCGCCCCTCGTAGGGCCGATAAGCGGTGGCCGCGATCTGCTCACGCACGTCCCCCACCCCGATGCCGGTCTTGCCGGTCGGACGCTCTTGTACCACCACGTCGGGATGGTTGCTGTGAGCGATCTTGAGGCAACTGGGACAAACCCCGCAGGGCCTGTCCTCGGCCGAGCAATTGAGAGCCGAGGCCAGCCAGAGAGCGGTGCGCGACTTGCCCAGGCCCGAGTCGCCCAGGAAGAGGTAAGAGCTGGCCGGTCCGCTGCGGGCCAGCGATTCCAGCAACCCCTGGCGGACCTTCTGGTTGCCCAGGATCTTCAATCGAGGCCGGAACGCTCGTAACTGAGCCGCCCCTTGGGAGGCACGCGCTTTTGCACCTCGCGCATGGCCACTCGGACCACGATCTCGTTGGTCGTGATGGGGTCCAGGCTGCCGTCCAGGATCCGGAAACGGGCAGGCTCATCGGCCGCGATCTGGAGATAGCCCTCGCGCACCCGCTCGAGAAAGCCCAGGTCGGCCGACTCGAAGCGGTCCATCGGGGTGGCCGTGTCCTGGGCCCGCACCCGGACGCGATCAATGCCGCGGGCGGGCTCGATGTCGAGCAGGAAGGTCAGGTCGGGACGCACCCCCCAGCTGCACATGTCGTTGATGTCGCGAATCTGGTTGGGCGGAATTCCCCGGCCGAAGCCCTGGTAAGCCAGAGTGGCGTCGTAGAAGCGGTCGCACACCACGATGGTGCCCTCGCCAAGCTGGGGACGGATCACCTGCTCGACCAACTGCGTGCGCGAGGCCGCGAACAAGAACACCTCGGCCAGGGGGGTGGTGTCCTTGTTGCGCACGTCCAGCAGCACCTCGCGCACCGCCTCACCCACCGGCGTTCCGCCCGGCTCGCGGGTCCAGCGTACCGGGTAGCCCTCGCGCTGCAGGTGCTTGTAGAGCAGCTCAGCCTGGGTGGACTTGCCTGCTCCTTCGAGGCCTTCGAACGTGATGAACAACCCTTGCATGGCTACCTCACTTATAGATCCGCACGTAGCGCAACGGCTCGGTTCCGAAGCTACGCGAGCGAACCTTGGATCGCTCGGCCAGCTCGTGCTGCAGTTGCCGGATGGTCGAGCGCTGGGGCGCCAGATCGGCCGGCCGGCCCGAGCGCACGACCCGGCGCACAGCCTCTTCGGCCTCCTTGAGAGCCAACTCCTCCGTTTTGGAGTCGGAAATCTTGAAGTAGCGGGCCAGGAAATCCTGAATCTGCGAGGTGGTGTTGCTCTTGAGCACGTGCACCGGGAGGTTGCGCTCGCGCACCCGGGGGGCCTCGGCCAGGCGGCGACGATCCTGGCCCTTGATGGTCAGCACCAGGTCGGCCTGGTCGAGCGTGCGCACGATCTGAGCCGACAGCCCCATCACCTTGATAGCCCGCTCCAGGCGGTTGCGGCTGACGGCATAGGGATAGATGCGCACGTTCTCGAGGGTCTCGTGGCCCGGCGGGGGCGGGGCCAGGTAGGGTCGGGAGGGAATCTCCTCGATCAGCTGCTCCTCTTCCTCGGCGGCCGAGGGCTCGAGCACGATCACCGTGCCCTCCGGGTCGCGCTGGCGCAGCTCGGGCGAAGGCAGGTAGCCGCGCAGCAGCCGGTCCACCACCGAGGCCACCTCCAGGTGCAGGGCCACCGCATCCTGCGCCTGGATCTCGATGACCACGTCGAAGGTCGGCGGCGCCTTGCGCTCCTGCACCGACTTCTGGGTCTTGCGCCGACGGGCTTCCTCGTCCGAGAGCGTGACCACCTGGATGCCTCCCACCAGGTCGGACAGGGTGGGGTTCATCAAGAGGTTCTCCAGCGTGTTGCCGTGGGCCGTGGCGACCAGCTGGACGCCCCGCTCGGCGATGGTGCGGGCGGCATAGGCCTCGGCCTCGGTGCCGATCTCGTCCACCACGATCACCTGGGGCATGTGATTCTCGACCGCCTCGATCATGACGGCGTGCTGCTCGTCATGCTGGGGCACCTGCATGCGCCGCGCCGGCCCGATGCCGGGGTGGGGGATGTCCCCATCCCCGGCGATCTCGTTGGAGGTGTCCACGATGACCACCCGCTTGGAGAAATCCTCCGCCAGCACGCGCGCGATCTCGCGCAGCATGGTGGTCTTGCCCACGCCGGGACGACCGAGCAGCAGCAGGTTCTGGCCCGATTCGACCACGTCGCGGATGATGCTCACCGTGCCGTAGACCGCTCGCCCCACGCGGCAGGTCAGGCCCACGACGCCGCCCACCCGGTTGCGGATGGCCGAGATGCGGTGCAGGGTGCGCTCGATGCCGGCCCGGTTGTCCTTGCCGAACGTGCCGATGCGGGTGGTGACGTACTCGATGTCTTCGCGCGACAC
>CAZWUN010000061.1:0-19013 GCA_964637145.1 uncultured Burkholderiales bacterium | reverse complement strand
GCCCGACAGGATGACCACCAGGTCAGCGCCCTGGGTCTCCAGGAAGTTGAGGTTCTGCAGCACGGCGTCGGCCGTGCCCCCGTACCAGCGCTGGCCCTTCTTTTCCTGGTAAGGCGGCAGCAGGCGCACCCCTCCGCGAGCGCGGTCGAGGTCCCACGGCTTGCCGATGCCGATGTGGTCGTTGAGGCTGTGGGGGCGATACTGAGTGAGCACCCCCACGGTGTGGATGCGGCTGTTCACGCAATTGGACAGGGTGAAGTCGATGATGCGGAACTTGCCGGCGAAGGGAACGGCCGGTTTGGCGCGCTCTTCCGAGAGCGTGGTGAGGCGGGTGCCCGCCCCACCGGCCAGGAGCATGGCGACGACTTTCATCATCAGGGCCGCTTCGCGACCTTGCCCGGGGGTATCCTCCGATGGCGCAAGACGAGCCAGGCCAGGCCGGCCAGAGCCAGGTCGACCAGGGGATGGGCCCAGGTGATGGGCAGGGCGACCGGCAGGCAGCCGCAGTCGATCTGCAGGCCTCGCACCAGAGTCAGTGTGGTGGCCACCGCGAAGGCAAGCGACAGAGCGCCGGCCAACAGAGCCCCGCTTCGCGCCAGGAAGCCGGTGGCCAGGCAGAGACCGATCAAGACTTCCAGCCGGGGAATGACCAGGGCCACCAGGGTGACCAGAGAGGAGGGGACCAGTTGATAAGCGGCCACCTGGGCGGCAAATAGCCCGGGGGCAACAGCCTTGGGCAGCCCCACGCCTAGAAAGAAGAGTCCCAATACGATCCGCAGCGCGGTCACGGCAGGGTCGGCCCTCCCGCTTCCAGCCAGGCCGGCCAGCCATCTGACAGAACCGCCGTGGGCCCAGCTCGTCCGCGGCTCAAGGCTTCAGCCAGACGCGCGGCCGCGCCACACTCCGGCCCATCGCAGTAGACCACCAGGAGCGGGCCGTAGGGGAGCATTGCAGCCGCCTCCGGGCCGGCATCCGGGCTCACGTTCACGGCCCCTGGAATGTGCCCCGACTCGTAGCGCTCGACCTCGCGGGCATCCACGAAGACCGCCTCGCCGCGGGCAAAGAGCTTCAGGGCGGTGGACACCTCCACCTCTTTGACCTTAATCGGGGCCCGGTAAGGGGTCAGGAGAGTCACCCTGGGACCGAGCAACTGCACCTGGGCCAGCGACAGGCTGGTGGCCAGTACCACCAGAGCCACAGCACCCAGCAATAGATCCTTCACGGCACCACCTGACCCGAGTAGCGCAGATAGATCACAGGGTTGCTCGCTCCCCCGCTGAGCGACAGCACGCCCATCAGAGGGCCCGGGCGCGTCCCTCGAGCGGTCACTGTCAGCTGATAGCCGCCGCTCACGGGAACCGGCGGGCTGATCTCCAGGCAGGGATCGGGGGGTGTGCTGACCCGGTAAGTCCAGCGGGCTTCGCTTCGGGTCGGGTAGAGGAGCACCTTGCGGGAGGTCCCTTCGCCCAGCTTGAGCGTGCCAAAGTTGAGGGCGGAAGGGTCGGCCAGGTAGTCCGGCTGGATCGAGCCCCGCAACGAGAGGATCAGGACTCCCTCGGGACGGGTGTAGACCCGGACCGTCTTGTGGAAGGGGCCGATCAGTTTGCCGCTGGTGAAGCGGACTTCCACGGCGCCCGATTGCCCGGGAGCCAGATTCTTCTCGGCCACCAGGGCGGCGGTGCAGCCGCACGAGCTCTGAACCCGCTCGATGCTCAGCGGCTGCTCGGAGGCGTTGGTGATGGTGTAGATGTGGCTGACCTGGCTGCCCTGGGACAACTTTCCGAAGTCGTGGTCAGATTCGGCCGAGGTGAGCGGTCCCGGAGAACTGGTCAACTGTGCCGGGCGCGGCTGCCACAGGTCGCGAGCCGGTGGGGGCTGGGCTGCCGCCCAGGCCAGACTGGCGCCGATGTGCAGGCTGCCGAGCAAGATGATGGCCCAGAGGATACGGCGCAGGCGCTCGGAGATCGGGTCCATGACAGGGAAGGTTCTCAGATGACCAGGGGCTTCCTGGTGATTTTGTAACCAAAGGTTGGCAATTGTAACCTGGATCTTAGAGCATGATGGCGGCGCACAAAAAGAGAGAGAATTGAATGAAGAGAGGGTTTCGTCATGGTTATCACCGCCACTTCCAACGCCAACTCCTTTGCTCCCAGTCGGGCTCTCAGCGCCCCCACCTCCTCGGTGGGCGGATTCGTGGACGGCTACCAGGCAGGCTCGCTGGTCGAGCCCCCGCCCCCGGGGTATGACCCTACCAGCCCGGAGGCGATGAAGGTCAACACCGTGGCCGCCGCCGGGATGATCGCAGGACTGGCCGGCGTGGTGGCCGGCCTGGCCGGCGGGATGGCCGGAGGAGTGGCTGGAGCCATCGCAGGCGGAGCAGCCGGTTTCGCCCTGGGGCGTTTTGCCGGATTGGCCTACGATGTCAGCAATCTGGGCGGGACCGACGTGACCAACAAGGCCAGCGCGGCCGGGGCTATCGTGGGCGCCGCCGCGGGAGCCTTCGCCGGAATCGGCACCGGGTCTCCCCTGGCCGCAGTCATCCTGGGACTGGCCGGCGGCATCGGCGGCGCCTGGGGCGCGGCCATGGTCGTCGATCCGTAGCCCGGCTTTCTAGCCACAAACTAGCGTCTTTGCTGCTGCGGAGCTTGTTCGCCCGCCCGCGGGAGTTCTCAGAAGCAGCGAACAGCTACTTCTTCTTCTTCAGGGCTGAGCCCAACATAGCCTGGACTCCTGCCGGTATGTGCTTTTTCAGCTCGGGGAACTCGTTGAGCAAGGTTGCCAGGGCGGCCAGATCGATCTTGCCGGGTCCCTCGGGCAAAGCGTCGATCACCGCCGAGGGAAGGCGCTTGCGAAAGCCCGGGAAGTTCGTGATCACGTACTTGAGGGCCACTCCCACCCGGGGCTGCTCCTGCAGCATCTGGAGCAGCCGCGTGGTCAGCGCATCGCTCATCACCGCCTGGGCCTCTTCGGCTCCTTTGGCGGCCACCACCGCGCCCACCAGGTGGGGAGGGAGAACCCGGGCCACCTGGGGGTTCTGGGCCAGTTTCTGGCGCAAGAGCTCGCGCAGCTCGGGCGTCAGCTGGCCCTTGAGCGCCTCGGGCGTGGAGAGCGCCCGCACCAGTTCGTCGGGTAAGAGGTTGGCGAAGAAGGGCGAGCTTTGCACGATCTTGGCCAGGTACTGAACCACCTCGGGTGAGAGCCCCGGTCCCTCGTGAGAGGTCTGGGTAGCCATGGCGCTCTGGACGATGGACCGGGGAGGCTGAACGGTCTTGGTCGGAGGCTTGACGGGCGGGGCAGCCTGAAGAGGCTCAAAGCGAGGGCGCTCCACCTCGGAGGGCGCGACAATGGGCTCGAATTGCAGCCCTTCCGGGAGTCCTTCCAGTGGCTCCAGGGTCAAGCTTTCGGGGGCTTCGGGGGCGGCCGGAGAGCTGGAGGTCACCGTTTCGTGAGCCAGATGGCGCGAGCCCGAGCTGATGGTGAGGCCCTGGGGAGCCGCGGTAAGGCCCAGAGCCTGCGATTCAGCCCCCAGTTTCAGGCCCTGGCCCGCGGCGCCGCTGGTGAGTCCCGTGATCCCGGCACGGCTCGTCAATCCCTGCACCCCGGAGCGGCTGGTCAGACCCCGCGCGCCCAGGGTCAATCCCTGGGCTCCCGCCGCCAGCGTGAGTCCCTGGACTGAGCCCAGAGCCAGGCCCTGCACACCTGTGGGGGTTGAGGTTCGGGCCATCGCGGGAGGGGTCGGGGAGCGCCTGCTGACCTGCTGCCGGGGTTGCACCCTCGGAAGCACGGTAAAGGCGAACTCTTCGCGATGGTGGTTGGAGCCGGTGGAATCTCCCACTTCCACGCGCAGATACCACTCATAGTCGAGCCGGCGGCCCTGGAAACTGGTGGGAGCACGGTCCGGCAGGGTAAAGTTCAGCGAGCCAGTCTGGTTCTCGTCCAGGCTGACTGTCACCGGGCCGCCCAGATCCTGGCGCTCGGTCTTGCCTCCACCGCGGATCAGCACGCCATACCACAGATGCGCTTCCGAAACCGTCTTGCGGGCGGCCACCCGCAACGTGCCGGTGACCCGGTCTCCCAGCATGAGGCCCGCGACTCCATCGTAGACAGGGACGTCCAGCTCGACCCCGCAGCTGATCTGCGAGCCCACCGGGAAGATGCCAAAGAGCAGGTCGCTCTTGAACGTCCGCGCCAGGGTGCGCTGCTCGTGCCCGACGGCCGGAAGACCGCCCGAGCGAGACCGGCAACACTGTACGGTCAGGCTGCGTCGGGCCGCCCCTACGGCCAGGTCAAAACCGCTGAGAACCTCGGCCCGCAGTTCGTAGGTCAGCGAGTGCTGGGCCGAGCCGACAGAAGGAGGCGTCTGGGGTGGAACGTCGAGCTGGCAGTTGTAGCTCAGCGTCTGACCGCGGTGCATGCTGACGTCGTTCTGGTCCACCACCAGCTCGACCACGGGGTAATCCTCCACCCTCGGGCCGTGACGCCCGGGAACGGTCTCCATCACGAACAATCGCAGCAGCACCTTCTCGAACTCGACCGCCTCACGGGCCGAGCCGGTGATGCGAACCTCGAGGCTCTGGCCTGGCTCGGCATATTTGTTCGAGTCGATGCGCAGCCGCAACTGCTCGGAAAGGATCGAGGTTGAAGGCACAAGAGGATCTTCCTCAGACGGCTCCGCTCAACCTGCGGACCAGTCGATCCGCTCCGCCCCCAGAAAGGCGCCCAGCCTCTCCACCGCCTGCTGCAGGGCCCGACGCCGCGAGGCAGTTGGCTTGCTGTTTGCCTCCCACCATAGGCCCTGGATCTCCAGAGTCTTGCGGGCTCGGTGCAGCTTGGGGTCGAGCCGGGCCACGAAGCGGTCTCTCTCAAGCACGGGAAGCACGTAGTATCCGTAAACCCGCCTCGGGGCCGGGACGAAGGCCTCGAAGCGGTAGTCGAAGCCAAAGAGCCGCTGGGCCCGCTTGCGGTCTCGCAGCACCGGGTCGAAGGGGGACAGCAGGCGCATGCCCGAGGGGGGCTCGCAGGGCTCTTTCAGCTTTTCGGCGAGGTCCTCCAGGGCGTAGTATTCGCGTCCTTGCAGTCTCACCTTAAGCGCGTGCCGAAGACACCAGCTCCGGGCTCGAGCCAGGTCCAGGCAAGCCCAGTAGCCGGCCACTTCGGATGGGGTAGCCACTCCCAGCCGCTCGAGCGCGGAACGGCAAGCCCAGTCGAGGTGCTCCTCGGGGCTCGAGGGGGTGGTGGGAGGGAGTACGCGATGGCTGAGATCATAGACCTTCTGGAAGTTCTCGCGCTCTCGTATGGCCAGCTGGCCGGTGCGCCATAGATACTCCAGGTAAGCCTTGGGCGCTTTCCAGCTCCACCAGCCGCCGGGCTCGGAGCCGCCCTCGAAGTCGCGCGAGCGCAGCGGCCCCTCGCGCGCGATTCGGCCCAGGATGGCCTGGCTGCCTGCCTGCCAGTCCGGGCCCAGGCGCTCTTCCCACCAGCGATGCTTGCGTACTCGCTCGAGGTAGCGCTGGTAGCGGTGGTGCCAGTGAGCCAGGTGCCGGGTGGGGATCAGTGAGGCGTCATGGGTCCAGTGCTCGAACAATCGGCGCTCGGACAGCAGGTTGTCGAGCCAGGAGCGCTGGTAGCCGTGCAGACGCGACCAGAGGGTCAGATGGTGAGCCCGCTCGACCACGTTGATCGAGTCCACCTGCACGAAGCCGAGATGGTCGATCAGCCGCTCGAGCTCGGCCTGGCTGGCCCGCCGCCGGGGCGAGGCGAGCAGGCCCTGTCCGCGCATCAGAAGGCGCCGGGCGTCCTGAACGGTCAGCTCGAGCATGGTCGCCGGCAGGCTTCGCCCTGCCCGGCCAGAAATGCCTGCCGTGCACCGTCTGACTGCGCTCGAGCTGGTCGGGCTGCTGGCCCGTGGGGAGCTCTCTCCGGGCGAGCTGCGCGACCATTACCTCTCTCGCATCCAGCGCTACAACCCGAAGCTCTCCTGTTACCTGCACGTCGCTTCCGAGGCGCTGTCCGAGCGCTACCCGGGCCCTCTTTACGGCCTGCCGGTGGCTTTCAAAGACCTCACTCCGGTGGCTGGAATGCCATGTACCAGTGGCTCGCTGCTCCACCAGAACGAGCTGGCCGAGCAAGACGCTGTGGTGGTGGAGCGAGCACGTCAGGCCGGGGGAGTGGTGCTGGGCAAGACCAACACGCCCGAGTTCGGGTTCAAGGCCGTGACCGACAATCAACTGGCCCCACCCTGTCGCAATCCCTGGAACCTGGCCCGAACCAGCGGGGGATCGAGTGGAGGTGCGGCCTGCGCGGTGGCAGCCGGCCTGACCCCGCTGGCCGAGGGAACGGACGGCGCCGGCTCCATCCGCATTCCGGCAAGTTATTGTGGGGTGGTGGGGCACAAGCCCAGTCGCGGATTAATACCCCGCTACCCGGTGCCGGACGCCTTCTATACCCTCAGCCACATAGGCCCCATCGCCCGCAACGTGGCTGACTGTGCCTTCTTTCTTGGCCTCCTGGCCGGCTACGACGAGCGCGATCCCCTCTCTTTGAATCAGTCGCCCATCGACTATCTCAAGGACCTGGAACGCCCCCCAGAGCTGCGCATGGGCTGGAGCCCTGATCTTGGCTACGCCCGGGTCTCCAGCCAGGTGCTCGACCGGCTCGAGCCGGCGGTGCGCTCCCTGGGAGACGTGGTCCCCCTGCAACTCGATTGGCCTGACCCGGAGCCCCTCGAGCTGGACCTGTGGGCGTTGACCTACGCCGGACGTCTGTTGCCCGACGAACGGCTCGATCCCGAATTGCGTAAGATCGTGCAGCGCGGCCTGGAGATTCCTGCCCGGCGCCCCGCACAGGTCAGCCAGGAGCGGACAGCCTTCTATCATCGGGTTCGGCGAGTCTTCGAGCAGGTGGACATCCTGCTGACCCCAACCATGCCCACGGGTGCCTTTCCCATCGAGTTGCAGCGTCCGACTGGCTGCCCCACCCTGTTTGGTTGGACGCCCTTTACCTATCCATTCAATTTGACTGGAAACCCCGCTCTGACGGTTCCGGTGGCCTTGGATGGGGACGGAATGCCGCTCTCGCTGCAGATCGTGGGAAGACCCGGGGCAGATCGGCATGTTCTCAGACTTGGGCGCGTCCTCGAGCAGCAATTAAGTTTTTCTAACATGTTACCGCTGTCAACATTCCCGTAACCTTTGAGCTGGAGTTGTGACAGGCTCGTCAATCTTGTTTACCTGCTGTTCATAATTTTTACATCTTGTTCAGAGGCTGGGGCTCGGATCCGGTCGCCTTCCTGAGTAGTGTTGAGGCAAGAGACTTCTCCCCGAGGAGCGCAACGAATGGAAACGAGCCATCACCGCGAAGCCCATCGTAACAGCTACCGTCATCGCCTCGAAGGCTGCGCCTATCTGCGAGCCGGTCACGGCGTCTTTCGCCGCTGCCAGCTCGTGGATTTGAGCGAGACCGGAATCGGAATCTCGAGCCCATCCGCCTTCGATGAGCCGCCCACCCAGATCACGTTCCGGGTGCAGGGCTCTCCTCCGCTGATCTTCCAGGTCCGCCCCGTGTGGCAGAGCCGGGAGGCCGGTCAGCATCGTCTCGGGCTGGAGCTGGTTCCGAGTGTCGGCAGCAGCGACGACCGCACCTTGAAACGTTGCCTGGATACCCTTCCGCTGGAGTTCAACTCCACCCGGCGCGGCCGTCGCCGTCTGTGGTTCCGTCGTAAACTCAAGGCCAGCTGATCGACAGGACCTGCTCGCCGGGCGTCAAACCCTGTGTTGATGCGGCTCATCCTGCTCGTCCTGACCTGCTGGCTGGTCGGCTGCCAGGGGCCGCCCCCTCCCCTGGAGCTCCATCGAGCTGCTGCATCCGGCCAGACCGAAGTCATGCAGTCGTGCTTAAAGCGAGGCTCGAGCCTGGAGGAACGGGATAGCAAGGGGATGACTCCACTCTTCTGGGCAATCCAGAAGAATCAGCCAGAAGCCGTGCGACTCCTACTCGCCGAGGGGGCCGACCCCAACACCCAGGACGAGAGCGGCTCGACCCCCCTGCTCTACGCCGCGCAACTCGACGATGCGGTCATCGTGCGCGAGTTGTTGAAGGCAGGCGCGCGAGTGGATCTGGCCGATCTGGGCCAGTTGACCCCGCTCTCGATTGCCTCCACGCGTGGCCAAACCGAGCACGTCCGCGCCCTGTTGCAGGCCGGAGCCCCGGTGGACGCGCGCGACTACAAGCAGATGACCCCCCTGTCTTACGCAACCCGGGGCGGCCATCTGGAGGTCGTGGAGATGCTGCTGGCCGCGGGAGCCGATGTCGACGCTCAGGACGAGCAGGGTAGGTCTGCGCTGATGACCGCAACCCTGCAGGCTCGCGAAGACATAGTGCAGACCCTGCTGGCCGGGGGCGCCAGGGTGGACTTGAAGGACCGTGAGGGATCTGCCGCTCTCCAGTTTGCTTGCAGCACCGGGTCTGCTCGACTGGTCGGGGCGCTGCTTGAAAAGGGAGCAGACCCATCGCACCGTGACGAAGCCGGTCGGACCCCATTGATGGCGGCTGCCCAGGCCGGAAGCCCTGAGGTGGTGGCTATTCTGATCAAGAAGGGTGCCCGGGTTGGAGTCAAGGACCTCGCCGGCAACACGGCTCTGGCCCTGGCCCGCTCGGGTAAGAATCCCAGGATTGTCGAGCTGTTGGAGCGGGCCTCTCGTTGAACAAATTAGAAGCTGGAGGCTAGCTGGTAGATGGGCATGAAGGCGGCCAGCAGCACGAAGGCCACCATCGAGCCGATGACGCAAAGCACCACCGGTTCGACCAGGCGCGAGATGGCGTCCAACCCGCGCACCATTTCCTCATCGTAGTAGTTCGAGAGGCGATCGAGCATCTTCGGAAGAGTGCCTGTCTCCTCGCCTACGTAAACCATTTCCAGGGCCATGGGGGGGAAGAGCCGCCCCTTGTCGGCCACCTTCAGGCCAGCGGTCAGCCGTTTGCCCTTGCGGATTGCGTCGAGTTGGGCGACAGCCGTGTTTTGAAGGATGACTCGATTGAGGCTCTTGCCCATCAGGGCCAAGGAGGTATCGGCGGTCACCCCCGAGTCGATCAGGGTGCCGAAGGAGCGGAAATACTGGGCCAGCATGCGGCGCCGAATCTGCAGGCCATACCAGGGAATGCGGAGCATGATTTTCTCCAGGGTGAGACGCCCTCGGCGGGTCCGGCTCCAGTGGAAGAAGAGCCAGCTCAAAGAGAGCGCCGGGCCGATACCGGTGAAGAAGACCACCGTGCCGTAGGTCTCCAGGAAGCCGGTGATGTCCATGAGCTTCTGGGTGGCCCAGGGCAGCTCCACCTGGAGGTCCACGAACAGGCCCACGAACTTGGGGATCATGTAGGTGAAGATGAACCCCACCAGCACCCCGCAGGCGCTCAAGAGCACTACCGGATAAATGAGGGCCTGCTTGAGCCGTAGCCCGTATTCGAACTCCTTCTCCAGATGCCCGGCGCAGTTGTCGAGCGTCTCGGCCAGACGCCCGGTGTGTTCGCCGATGCGCACCGAGCCCACTACAAAGTAGCTAAAGAATTCGGGGCTCCGCATCATGGCCTGGGAGAGGGAGTAGCCCGAGTTGACGTCGACCTGCAGGCGCTCGACGGCCTTGCGGAACATAGGGCCGCCATGCTGCGGCATGAGTGAGTTGAGAACGCGTCGGATGGTGACTCCGGCCGCGACCATGGTCGCCATCTGGCGCACAAACAAAACCAGCAGGGAGGGCTTCACCGGTTGGATGAGATACCAGATCCAGTGCTTGGGCTTCACCAGGTCCACGCGAATGACGGTGTATCCCCGCTCCTGCAGACGCCTGGCGGCCCGCTCGACGGTGGCCGCGTGGACCTCGCCGGACACCTTGTTGCCTTCGCGGTCCTTGACGATGTAGAGAAACTCGGGCATCAGTATTTCTCCACCAGGACCCGACGCAGAATCTGGAATTCTGGCTCTCCGTCGCTCTTTGGTTTGCCGTTGTAATAGACGTCGACGTACTGGGGGCCGACCAGAAAAACCAGTTTCTCACCCGGCTCGAGCCAGGCCAGATGCTGCTCCACCCGGTTGTTGCGCCGAATCAGGATCTCACTCTTCTGGCCTTCCGGCGGGGTGGTGGCCAACAGCAAGGAGCCAAGCGTGTCCCAATCGGTGACGCGGTTCTTGATGCGCGGCAGAGTATACACGACCTGGTCGGACCGGACCGCGTAGATGCGGGCGTTCTGCAACTCGGTCTCGACTTTGTCGAGGGTGATAGCCACCCGTCGGTAGGTGGCCGATTTCTTGTCCCGATGCCGGGTCACACCGCTGGCATAGACGTAGAAGCCGAGGATCAACGACATGATCAGCAAGAACAGGAAGGATACGACCATCAGCTCGATCAGGCTTGTGCCTCGCCGTCTGGTCATGCTTACCACCCCACGAAGTGCCGCTGAGCGCGGCACGAGTCGAGCAGGATGGATTGGGTCCCGTTCCGGTCCTTCCACTCTTCCATGGCCTGATGGTAATCCACTCCATCGGGCACAGCAAAAGGCGGAGGCGTGGGTGGCACTTTGGTCAGCTCCACGCCTTTGAGGTAGTCAAAGGGGCGGTAGACTAGCTTGGGGGGCACCTCGAACTCGCCGAAGAGGGCCCGACCAATTTTCTTACTGGCCAGGCCGTGACGAAACTCGCGCTGCTCGAGCTTGAGGCCGCTGTGGATCAACCGGATGTGCAGGCTCACGTAGCCAAACAGGGCGATGGACAGAAACAGCAGTGCGATCATGCACTCGGCCAGAGTGAAGCCTCGGCGCTTCCTCATCGGTTGATGAGGATCGGCACGTAGTGGGAGCGCCGCTCTTCCTTGCCGGAGTAGACGCCTAGAGCCAGCTGGCTTACCTCCAGAGTGCTGTTGGTGCCCACGCTCAGGCCCATGCGCTCGTCATGGGCTGCCAGGCTCTGGTGGCCCTGCAGGCCCATGGGCCAGACCTGCCAACCAGTCTCGGTGTTATAGCGCACCAGGACGCTCAGGAAGTTGGTGGAAGCAACCGGTTTATCACCTCCCAGCAACTCTTGCAGGGTGCGACCACTGGGCTCGGTCAGCGTTTTCTTGAGGCGGGCGAAAGTGTAGAAGTCTTTCTGGAAGCCGGTGGCGTTATTGACTCCCGGCAGGAGGTCGAGCTCCATTGAGAGGCCCTGCTCGCACACCACGTTCTGCAGGTTGCCCTGCTCGAGAATCTCTCCCATGACCTCGCCTCGTTGGTAGGAGAGGTCAGGGTTGAGGCCGGTCAGGACGGTGCGCGAGCCGCCCTGATCGGAGAAAGTCCCGCCACTTTCATAGAGCCGGATGCGATCGCCGAAAACGGCCATTCCCTGGGAGATGCCCTGGCTGCGAGTGGAGGCGTTCCAGTCCGTGCTCGAGCCCACCAGCAACTGGGTGGGGTTGTCGGACTGGAAAGCGTAGACCCTGGCCTGAGCCACCGCCAGGGTTCCCTTGCTGGGCCGTGGGCCCTGGCTGATCACCGGCTCGCTGAGAGGATCGTTGACCTTCATCAGGTCCACCACCCGGTTCCACTTGCTCTGATCGAAGGCCAGAACGCATGGCTCGCGATAGAGCTCGGCGTCCCGACGGTCGGGGTTGTTTACGATCTCACCAGCCACCACCTGCACCCGATTTTGGAAGCGAATCCCGCGATAGAGGTAGTGGGTGGCGTGGCAATAGACAACGCCCTCCTCGGCGGCGATGGCGGGTCCGTCCAGCCCCCACCACTCCATGACCGGGCCCTGGAAGAGAGAATCGGTGTAGGTGACCGTGTTGGGTCCGGCCGTCACTGTCACCCAGTTGGGTGTTCCATCGGGCTTTCCGTCGATGGTGGCGGGCAAATCCACGCCGTCCTTGAGAGTAGCGGGGTCGGCGATGTCGTTCCACTTGACCGCCTGCCCGTCGAAGGTCATGTAGAGCAGGTGCTCGTGCTCGGTGGTGGTCAGAGGCTGACCCTGGCCGATCACCGGGATCATCGTGCCCGAGGGGCCGGGAGTGAGCGTAAAGTCATAGACCGTGGGAGGCTCCTCGGCTGTGCCTTTCGGAGCCATCACGAAGAGCGGACCTCCCCGCGCAGCCAACCAGCTGTCTATCCGCGGGAGGGCCCCCAGGCTGGCCCATTTGAAAGAGGGACCCAGGGCGTAAAGATTGCCGCCTGCATCCTTGGCAAAGAGGAAAGGCAGCCCGGTCACACCCTCCAGACCCAGGGATAGCTCTTCCAGGATGAAGCTGCGGTCGGCGCCCAGAAATCCTGACGAGCCAGTGGCCTTCAACTCTTTGAGCAGCTTGTCTCCGGTGCTGCCGAAACGCCCATCATAGCTCTCCAGACTGACGCGGACCTTAGCGCCCGAGGCCAGCTCTTCCGAGTAGCTGGCCACCTCAGCGGCCGCCTCGGCCGACTCTCGCAGTTTGACCAGGCAGATCTCCGAGCCCGCTCGGGCAGCGAGCTGGGCCCGCAAGCGATGGTCGACGGTGAGCGATAGGAGGATGTCCTGCCGGTTGGCGGTGACCAGCGCCACCGACAAAAAGAAGAGGAAGACCGAGATGAAGATGGCCATCAGCAGCACGTTGCCTCGCCGTCTCATCGCAGCGGCTCCGATACCACGAGCATCTCCTCGGCCGTCCCTCCCGCGTTCAGGCGCAACTCGATGCCCTTTCCCACCAGGTGGCGTCGGCCGCCGGGGCCGTAGCCGTTGACGGCTGAATCGAAGGCCGGGTCAGAGCTGGCGCGGGCCGGCTCCATACCCACCCCCACCCCGCGCGGGGTGGCATAGAACCTGTCGGTGGTCGCGATGGCCACTACCCGGTCGTCGAGCAGAGTAAACTCGAGCGGATAAGGGTCGACCTGAACCGTACGAAAACCGCCCGGGAACGAGGGTACTTTGCCTACTCCGAAGGCCCGCTCGAGATCGTCGCGGGTCATGCCCACGTTGTACATTCCCATGGACTCGCCAGGGATGGCGCGGGCATTGGCTCGCGATGGGGGTGACCAGGCCTCGGAGCGCGGCATCTGAGAGAGCATGAGGGCTCGGACGGCCCGGCTGAGAGTGTCGGGCGAGCCGGGCGAGCGCTCGAGCTGGTTGGCTCTGGCTTGCTGCAGCACCGACCACAGCACCGCATTGTCCACCCCGATGCAGTAGTTCTGTCCCGGGTAGGCGGTCGGTTTGCCCAGCAGTAGCCCGATCACCTCGCCCCGGCTGTTCACCAGCGGACTACCCGTGTTGGAGGGATAGGTCGCCCCCTGAAGCCGGAAGGTGCCCTCTCCAACCGAGGGAGTGGCCTCCAGCATGATGGCTGTCTGCAGGTTGAGAGCCAACCCCGCCCCGGGTGCCAGGGCCAGCTCCTCTCCCGGACTGGGCGCCTCGGGAGCCAGGGAAGCGGGCCGCTGACCGCCAGGTAAACGCAAGACGGCCAGCTCATACTCGGGCACATAGCCCACCACGTCCAGAACCGGCAAGCTGAGGCCGTTGACCATGGCCCGCATGCCGCTGACCAGCATGGGGCTCGCCCGAGTAATCACCAGGCCGTCCGAATCGAGCACCAGACCGTAGCAGACGGCATCGCCAAAGCCCAGCAACTGTACCACCGATCCCTGGGCTCGGGACCAGCCGTCTTGCAGGCTGCCAGCAGGGGGACGGTTGCCGGCCGGGGGGAAGGTTCGCCCGGACGAGGAGGTCAAAGCAGGGGTGGCCTCGGAGAGAGGCGTGGAGCGACCGCTCGGTCGATAGCCATGGCTGGAGGAGCCGGTGGGATAGGCGCTGGAGGGGAGTTCGACCCGCGCCACCTTCGGCCTGGCGGCCACCGGCGCAGTCGTCGGAGGGGTCAACCGGGCCTTCAGCTCCTCGACCTCTTTGGGGACGAGCTCTTGTTTCTTCTCGGGCCGACGGTAGCCCGTTCCGGAGACGATCAGGAAGGTCGGAGGCGCCTCCCAGCGGGTGCCCCCACCCGATCGCTGGGCAAACCGCGGCACCCCCCCCTCGGCCGCTTTCCGGTCGACGGGAGCGGGTAGTTTCAGGGGGCGAAAGGCCAGAAACCAGCTGTAGGAGAGTCCGAAGCCGAGCAGGCCGGTCAGCATTGCAACCCCCAGCGCCATCAGGAGCTGTCGTCGGGAGGGAAAGTTCTCGTCAACCGGAGCGTACACGGATCAGGCGGACCTCTCCTTTGCGGGCTTGGACCGGGCCAGAGGGGATTTGTTACACAGAATTATATCAGACCCCTGTAAAGAAATTCCCGGGCAGGGAAGGGCCGGATGTCCCGGGAATTCCCTCTGACCGATGACGCTCACTCTGGCTCCCCGCGTTCCCGGCCTCTTGCTCTGGAGTCTTCTGGCCCTGGCGATCGATCTGGTGGTCTGTTTGATGCTGGCCGGGGGGGACAACGGAGCAGGGGTGCTCATGCTGTTCCAGCTGGGCGGTTTCCTGGGCTATCTGGGGGGGGTGGAAGCACTGACCTGGATGGCTACAGACTCGCCCTGGGCCAGAGCCCGCGAGCCTCGCAGCCTGGATGAGCTGCGTCAGGCCTTGCGCGGTCAGATCGAACCCTTGCCCCAGGGTTATCTCAACCGGCGCATGGCCATGTTGCGCCGCTGGGATTTCGTGGGCTGGCGAGGTTACGCCCTGCGCTTGATGAGTGGGGCCAGCCTGGTCTGGCTGTTGGCCAGCCTGTTCCTGTTCTATCTGGCTCCTAATTGCCCTGAGAAACTGATGTTTCTAGCTTTTTGGAGCCTCCTGCTCTTTATTCGTCTGGTTCCGCTCGGCTGTGCCGCTACATTTCTGGTGCCCATCATGCTCGTGGCCGTGCCCAAGCGCCCCACGCCGGGAGAGCTGTTTCATGCCGTGCTTGCGTCGGGAGCCTCCTGTCTGGTGCTGCTGCAGGTCTGGGCGGTCAACAAGCCCCCTGTGGGTGACTTTCTGGCGGCTATCTTGCAGGCGGGTTGTAATTTCTGGGGCTGGCCCTATGCCGTCATGATCGGCGGACTGCTGTGGTATGTGGTGTCCAACCTCACGGGTCAAGCTCGCGAGTAACCACATCCCAACCTTGACCTTCGACGGCCAGAGCGCCTCGGTACGAGCCAGGTAGCGGCAGGTTGTAGAGCGACCAACGCTTGAGCTCAGCGGGAAACCTGCTCCACAACAGGGTGGCGGGTTCTCCCTGGAGCATCCCTACCGCGAAGCTGTCCAGGGGACGGCTGAGCCCCTCTCCCAGCGCTTTGATGTAAGCCTCCTTGCGTGTCCAGCAGGCAAAAAAAGCTTCCCGTTGATGCTCTGGGGAGCAGTTGTCCAGCTTGTGGACCTCCTGCTCGGAGAAGAACCGCCGCCCCACCAGTAGGAACTCCACCCGGCGCTCGATCCACTCGAGATCGACTCCCAGCGGGGCACCCGGGCAGGTGGCCAGGAGTGCTGCTTCGTGCGAGTGGGACAGGTTGAAGGAGAGCTCCTCGGTCTGTTCGAGCTCCGGCTTCCCGTGGGGACCGTAGCGAAAACTCAGACCCTGAGGGCTCCGACCGACTTCGCGCCCGAGTATCTCACGCAACTGGCCTCGGGCAGCCACGAAACGTCGACGGTGTTTTGGGAAATGGAATCGGTCGGCCCGGGCCTTCTCGTCTTCTGACAAGAAACTCTCGAGAATGGCCAGACGCTCGACTGGCGGGTCGAGGCTGAAGAAATCGACGTACACACGGGCCATTCGGGAGCTGTCTTGAACGTGTCATAGGAGCCGACCTGCTGATTGTGGAAGAGGGCCAGGCAGTGTCGGAATCGGTTGAGATGTATCTTCTGACCATCTATCGTCTCAATCTCGAGGGGGAACGGGCCGGCATCGCCCGCCTGGCCAGCCGCCTCGGGGTCAGCGCCGCATCCAGCACCGAGATGATCAAGAAGCTGGCCGAGCGAGGCCTGGTGCAGAAGAACGGCAAAGGCCTCATGTTGACCCAGGCTGGCGAGCATCTGGCCCTGGGCGTCATTCGCAAGCACCGGCTGGCCGAGCGATTGCTGACCGACTGCCTCAAGCTCCCGTGGGACGTGGCCCACGAGCAGTCATGCCGCCTCGAGCATATCCTCAGCGACGAGGTGGCTGACGCTCTGGAGGTCTTCCTTCACCATCCAGCCACCTGCCCCCATGGTCATCCCATTCCCAATCGCGATGGCAAGCTGCATCTTTCCGCCGCCACGCCCCTCTCTGAGTGCCGCGAGGGTGACCGGGCCGTGGTCGACCGCGTGATCGAAGAGTCGATGGAGGTTTTGCGCTACCTCGAAGAGGTAGGCCTGCACCCGGGTCGTGAGCTTTTGGTGCAGCAGGTCGGGCCCTTTCAGGGACCACTCTTGATTCGACTGGCAGACCGGCCCGTGGCCCTCAGTCGTGAGGTGGCCAGTCAGGTGCTGGTGCGTACTCCCGAAGAGCCAGTCTGATTTCTGTTCATAAGTTGGTAACAAAGTAACTTTGTGCTATACTGGCCATGGTGATTCGGGCAGTTGGAAGGCGCAAAGGGTACAACATGCTGGAGGCCATTCTGGGCTCCTTCATGCTCGCTATGGTGGTCGTCTATTCGGTGACCGTCTGGATCACTCACTCCAAAGCGGTCGGCAAAGCCCGACTGGAGATGCTGGGTCTTTTTCTGGCAAGTCAAAGGCTGGAGGAGTGCATTCTCAAAGGGATCGAGGGCCAGACCGAAGACAAGGTGGGAACCGTCGTCAGCCTGACGGCTAAGGTGAACGGAAACGTCAGCGTGACCGATTACACCACTTTCATCGATGTCTTTCCGCCGCCCGCCTCGCCTGCAATGCCTCCTGCTCTTCGCAGCGTACGGGTGCGGGTGACCTGGAAGGACCCCAACGGAAATGCCCGGCAGGTTCAGGTCGAGACCTTGCTGGCCGGAACGCCTCCATGAAGCGTCGATTCTGGGGGCACAGCTTGCTGGAGGTCATGGTGGCGATGGCGCTCACTGGCCTTTTGATGCTGTGCGCTCAGCAGTTGCTGGCGGCGGCCGCCCGTTACTACCGGCATTCCCAGGCCAGCCTGGAACTGCAGCAAGCCCTCCTGGCCGGCTGCAGCCGCGTTTCGGTGGAGGTGGGGGAGAGCAACTACGGGTCAATCGTGGTCGACGCGGGGCCACCGGCCGGGATCATCTTCATCACCCCCCGCCGATTCGATGGCAGGACCAGCATCGTCAACGGCAAGGCCCAGTGGTTTCGCATGGTGGCCTTCTACTCAGAGACCATCAAAGGGGAACCCTGCCTGGTCTGGAAGGAACGTGGCGTTCCCCCCACCAGCGTTCCCCCGTACCCGGCCGTGCCGGCCCCCTGGGACAAAATCGCCACCTGGCAGGGATTCGGCCAGCCGCCCAAGATCATCGCCCGGCGGATAACCGACTTTACCGTAACCGATACAACGCCGCTGCTTCTGCAGATGACCGCTGCCGACCCGAGCGGACGCTATGAGTTCATCGTAGAATCCCGGGTGCACCCCAAGAACTGAGGGAGGATCCCTATGAAACGACACCTTCAGAAGAAAGGTACGCTGCTGGTGACGATCATCTGGATCACCACGCTGATCATGATGATGATGCTGACGGTCGGCCAGGGGGTGCTCAAAAACCTCAATGATGGGAGACGGGAGACCGAATCCTCTCGGGCCCGTTATGCGGCCTACGCGGCCACCCAGAGGATTCTGGCGGAGTTACGAGCCAATCCAGGTTGGCCAGGCGCCAAGTGGCCCGAAACCATCACCGACACCCTGCCCCAGGACCCGAACCTGCAGTATACTTGCGTGGTCTACAACAATACCCACAGCGGTTCGACCCGGTTGGTCCCGGGCACCGGGGTGAACCTGCCCAGTGGCCTGGTCTATATGAAGACGACCGGAGTCGACCTGAGCAGCAGTTCGGCGGTCAAGAACTATGCCGCTGTTGCCGGCACCGCCGTGCAACAGACCGCCACTTTCGATTACGCGGCGCTGGCCGAGCGCCAGACGTCTCTGGTCACCAGCGAGGCGGATGCCTATGACCGCACCAAGGGTAACTATGATCCAATGAAGCTGGAGGCCAAGAAGGCCATCGTGGTGTCCAATGATCAACTGGCCCTGACGCTGAATGCCAAGGTGGACGGTCACATCGAGATTCTGCCCGATGGCGTCGACCCGATCACGGGGCTCGCCGTCACCCGGTACGGAGGCGATGCTACGGCTCAGATTACCGACAACTCGTTTCTCGGTCCTCCGGTGGGAGCCAAGATCAACATCGCACCCAAGTCCCTGATCAAGTACAAGTCGCCTCTCTCGCCCGTGGTGGGAAAGGACATCTCGGCGGCAGGTTTGCCTACCAGCAGCTACACCGACAAGAAGACCGGCAAGACTTACACCTGGAAAGAACTCAAGCCCGGGGCCTACAACAATCTCAACGTCGAGCCGGGTGAGAAGCTGACTCTCAAATCTGGACGTTACTTCTTTGACAAGGTCGATCTGGACTCGAGCGAGATCGTCATCGATGACAGCAAGGGACCGGTGGTTGTCTTCATCGGCCAGGAGATGAACGTCAAGAATAACTCCTACATCAATGACGGCGGCTACGCGCGCGCCCTGCAGGTCTACTTCACCGATGAAAAACCTGACATCGATCCGATTACCGGGTTACCGCCGGTGGACCCCATCACGGGTCTACCCCTGACCAACGCCGATGGCACCCCCCGGACCAAGTCCGACCTGTTCGTGTCCAGCAACAGCAAGGTTACCTTTGTGACGGCAGGGGCTCACGCCGACATGAAGTTCGAACTCGGCTCGGAGCTCTTCGGGGCCGCGGTGGGCTACACCGTCACCGCCACCGACAGCAAACTCCACTATGATCAGAGCTTGAAGGGCGCTAACCTGGGCATGCAGGGAGGCTGGGTGCTGGACGGCCTGCACGACCTGTAAAGAAAGCTCAGGGGGCGGGCGTCAGGCCAGTAGGCTCCTCGGTATGCTCCTCTGGTTCGGGCTCGCTGACCA